>NZ_JBXUHE010000036.1:0-69721 GCF_057180585.1 Actinomycetospora sp. 2LY8.5 | reverse complement strand
CCACCACCCCCACCACCCAGCCCACCGATGTCCCCCGCCGCTCGGCGGCGACCGCGTCCGCCGTGCTCCGCGCCGTGCTGGACCACGGCCCGGTCGCGCGCAGCACGGTCGGCGAGGTCACGGGCCTCAGCCCGGCGGCGGTGAGCCGGCAGCTGAGCACCATGACCGATCTGGGGCTCGTCCGCGACCACCGGGTCCCGCGCCCGCGCTCGACCGTCGGGCGCCCGCACGTGCCGGTCGACATCGACACCGGCCACCAGGTCATCGCCGGCATCCACGTCGCGGTGCCCCACGCCACCCTCGTGCTCATGGACCTGCGTGGCCGGGTCCTCGCCGAGGAACGCCGGTGGCACGCGCCCGGCCACACGCCGGACGGCCTGCTCGCGGGCCTCGGCGACGCGATGGCGCACTTCCTCGACCGGCACGCGGGTGACCGCCGCCCGCTCGGCGTCGGCTTCGCCACCGGCGGCCACGTGGATCCCGGCCGGGGGACCGTGGTGACGCACCCACAGCTCGGCTGGCACGAGCTGGCGGTCGGCGCCGCCCTGGAGGACCGCCTCGGCCTCCCGGTGCGGGTGGAGAGCCACGCCCGGGCGCTGGCCCGTGCCGAACAGCTGATCGGCGCCCACCGCGAGCGTGCCCGGACCAGCCAGGTGGCGCTGTTCGTCGGCAACGTCGTGGACGCCGCGATCGCGACGAACGGGTCGGTGCACCAGGGGCCGGGAGCGGCGGCGGGCGACGTCCGCCATCTGCCCGTCGGGTCGGACACGGCCTGTGCGTGCGGCCGCGCCGGGTGCTTCGAGGCCACCGTCACCGAGCAGGCCGTGGCGGTGCGCGCCGTGGAGCGCGGTGACCTGGAGGTCCCGCGCTTCACCGACGTGCTGGCCGCGCTCGAGGCCGGCGCCCCGTGGGCCGCGCGGCTGTTCGCCGAGCGCGCGCGAGCGGTCGGACGGGCCGTGGCGCTGCTCCTCGACCTGATCAACCCGGAGATCGTGGTCGTGACCGAGCCCGGGATCGCGCGACGGCCGGAGCTGGTCGCCGAGGTGCGGGCCGAGGTGTCCCGCTGCTCCCACGTCGGCGCCGACCCGGCGCGCGCGGTGGTGCCCGGGACGTTCGGGCCCCGCGCGCTCGCGGTCGCCGGCGGGTCGGTCCTGTTGCACGACGTGTACACCGACCCGGGCGATCTACCTGCGCGGACTTCATTTCCGTCCTCGGAAAATTGACTCGCCGTGAGCCCCCACCGACGATGAGTTCCATGAGCGCACCGCTTCTGACCAGGGCATGTCGGCCCTGCTGCGCTCGCTGCTGCTGTCGCTGACGCCGACCGGCACCTGCTTGCGCCACACCCTCACCACGCCCCAGGGGCGCCGCCCCGCCGGGCCCTTCGCGCGCGCCCCCCGCGCCTCCTGCCGCACCCGACGGAGACCACCATGACCCTCACCACCGACCGCGCCACGACCGCCGGCCTCACCGTGCGACCCGTCGCCGGACACATCGGCGCGGACGTCACCGGCGTCGACCTGGCCGCCGATCTCGACGCCGCCAGGGTGGACGCGATCACCGCCGCGCTGCACCGGCACAAGGTGCTGTTCTTCCGCGACCAGCAGCTCGACCACGGTGCCCAGGTCCGCTTCGGGCGCCGCTTCGGGGAGCTGACCTACGCCCACCCGCACGACGACGCCCCGCCGGAGGGCCACCCGGAGATCTTCACGGTCGACCCGGATCGCTACCGGCAGCGCTACGGCGGGGAGGAGCCCGCGGTGACCCGACGGCGGTACAGCTACCTCGCGGGCTGGCACACCGACGTCACGGCGGCGGTCAACCCGCCCTCCGCGTCGATCCTGCGCGCGGAGGTGGTGCCCGAGGTCGGCGGGGACACGACGTGGACCAACCTGGTCGCCGCCTACGAGGGGCTCTCCGCGCCGGTGCGCGCCTTCGTCGACGGGCTGCGCGCCGAGCACCGCTACGGCGGGTCGCGCCGCCCGGCGGGCGACGGCGCCTACGCGCGCCGCGTCAACGACAACCTGCTCGTCTCGGTGCACCCGGTCGTGCGCGTGCACCCGGTGACCGGCGAGCGTGCCCTGTTCGTCAACCCCGGCTTCACCAGCCACATCGTCGACGTCACGCCGCGCGAGAGCGCCGCGATCCTCGACCTGCTCTACGCCGAGATCACCCGGCACGAGTACACGGTGCGCTTCCGGTGGGAGCCGGGCAGCGTCGCCTTCTGGGACAACCGGGCGACGGCGCACCTCGCGCCCGCCGACCTCGACCACCTCGACGTCCGCCGCACGCTGCACCGCGTCACGGTGATCGGTGACCGGCCCGTGGGACCGGACGGGTTCACCTCGGAGGCCGTCGAGGGGCGCCCGTTCACCGCCGACCACGCCGTCGTGGTCGACTGAGCGGCGCGGGCCACGGAGATCGTCATGACCGCCACCCGATTCCGGCTGCTCGCCGCCACCCTCGCGATCGCCGCGCTCCTGCTCACCGCCTGCTCCGGTTCCTCGGGCGGCGAGCTCGCCGCCGACGCGCCCCTGCCCGCCGACGTGCCGCCGGACACGACCCTGGTGATCGCGGACCAGGCCGAGGTCCAGCAGTCCGCGCTGCGGGCGTCGGGCGAGCTCGAGCGGCTGCCGTTCCGCCCCGAGTTCGCCAACTTCGTCGGCGGTCCGCAGATCCTCGAGGCGTTCCGGGCGGGCGCCGCCGACGTCGCCTACGTGGGGGACACCCCGCCGATCCAGGCCCTCGTCGCCGGTGAGGACGTGCCGATCATCGCCGCCCGGCAGGTCGACGTCGGGAACACCCTGCTCGCCGTCGCGCCCGGCGTGCCGGCCCGACGCCTCGCCGACCTCCGCGGCAAGAAGATCGCCTACGCCGAGGGCACCGCGCAGCAGGTGATCGTGCTGCGGGCGCTGGAGAAGGCCGGCCTGACCACCCGCGACGTCGTGCTGGTCCGGCTCCAGCTCGGCGACTTCAACGACGCCGTGCGCACCGGACAGGTGGACGTGGCCCCGCTGAACGAGCCGCGGCTGACCCGGTTCCTCAGCGAGGCGGCGCCCCGGGGCGGGGGCATCATCGATCCCGCGGAGACCGCCGGCACGTCGACCGGGCTCAACTACCTCTACGCCCGCCGCGGGGCGCTGGAGGACCCGGCCAAGGCGGCCGCGCTGCGTGCCTACGTCGAGTCCTACATCCGGTCGAGCCAGTGGGTGAACCAGAACCCGGAGCCGTGGATCCAGGAGTACTACGTCGACAACCAGGGCGTCACCGCCGACGACGGCCGGCGCATCGTCGACTCGCTCGGGACCGCCACCTTCCCCCGCCTGGACGACGCCCTGGTGCAGCGTCAGCAGGACTCCATCGACGTCATCTCGCGGGCCGGTGAGCTACCCCGCCCGGTGCGGGCCGCGGACGGGTTCGACCGGCGCTTCGACGAGGTCGTCGCCCGCGTGGTGCCCGAGGTCGGCGCGTCGTTCGACCCGGAGGTGACGCCGCGATGACCACGCTCGCCCCCCGCCCCACCGGTGATCCCCGCCTGGCGCCGCGCCCCCGCACCCGCCGCGGGCTCGCCCCGGGGCGGACCACGGCGCGGGGCCTCCTGCTCGGCCCGGCGCTGCTCGTGCTGATCTGGGTCGTCGGGTCCGCGACCGGACTCATCGACCCGGCGACACTGTCCCCGCCGTGGACGGTGGTCACGACGTTCGGCGACCTGGTCGCGGACGGCCGGCTGCAGTCCAACCTGCTGTCCTCGGTGCAGCGGGCCGGGGTCGGCCTCCTGCTGGGCGTCGTCGCCGGTCTCGCGCTCGCGCTGATCGCCGGTCTGAGCCGTACCGGCGAGGCCGTCGTCGACGGCCCGGTGCAGATCAAGCGCGCCGTCCCGACCCTCGCTCTGATCCCGCTCATGATCGTCTGGTTCGGGATCGGCGAGGAGATGAAGATCGTCGTGATCGCGCTGAGCGTGTTCGTCCCGATCTACATCAACACCCACGCCGCCCTGCGCGGCGTCGATGCGCGCTGGGTCGAGCTGGCCGAGAGCGTGGAGCTGTCCCGGCGGTCCTTCGTCCGGCGGGTCGCGCTACCCGGAGCACTGCCGGGGTTCTTCACCGGTCTGCGGCTCGCGGTGACCATCGCCTGGACCGCGCTCGTCGTCGTCGAGCAGGTCAATGCGACCAGCGGCATCGGCTACCTCATGACCCAGGCCCGCAACTACGGGCAGACCGAGATCATCGTCGCCGGCCTGGTCGTCTACGCGGTTCTCGGGCTCGCGAGCGACACGACCGTACGGGCGATCGAGAGGAGGGCGCTGTCATGGCGGCGGACGCTGGGGAGCTGACCGGCACGAGGACCGAGCGCGCCGTCTCGACCGTCGGGCTGGTGCGGGGGTTCGAGGGCGTCGCCGTGCTCGACGGCCTCGACCTGGAGATCGCGCCGGGGGAGTTCGTCGCCCTTCTCGGGCGCAGCGGCTCGGGCAAGTCGACCCTGCTGCGCGCGCTGGCCGACCTCGACGACGGCGTCGCGGGGTCGGGGGAGCTGACGGTGCCCGCCGAGCGCGCCGTCGTGTTCCAGGACTCCCGCCTGCTGCCCTGGGTGCGGGTCCTCGACAACGTCGTGCTCGGGCTGGAGGGCGAGCACGCCGGCCGGCTGGGCGCGGCGGCACTGACCGAGGTCGGGCTGGCGGGCCGGGAGCGCGCGTGGCCGGGCGAGCTCTCCGGCGGCGAGCAGCAGCGGGTCGCCCTGGCCCGCTCGCTGGTCCGCGAGCCACGGCTGCTGCTCGCGGACGAGCCGTTCGGCGCGCTCGACGCGCTGACGCGGCTCCGGATGCAGGATCTGCTGCTCGAGCTCGTCGAGCGGCACCGTCCGGCGGTGCTGCTGGTGACCCACGACGTGGAGGAGGCGGTCGTGCTGGCCGACCGGGTGCTGGTGCTGGAGGCGGGCCGCATCGTGTCGGACCGCCACATCGACCTGGACCGACCGCGGGATCCCGGCGACCCGCTGGTCGTGGCGTACCGCGCCGAGCTGCGCGCGGCGCTGGGGGTCGAGCAGTGACCGGGCAACTGTCACTCAACGCGTTCATCTACCCGGCCGGGCACCACGAGGCCGCCTGGCGTCACCCGTCGACCACCCCCGAGCGGATCTACGACGTCGAGTACTACCAGCAGATCGCCCGGACCGCGGAGGCCGGGAAGCTCGACGCGATCTTCTTCGCGGACTCGCCATCGCTGCGCACCGAGGTGGCCCACAACGCCGCGGGCCGCCTGGAACCGATCACGCTGCTCACCGCGGTCGCCGTCGCCACCGAGCGCATCGGGCTGATCGCCACCGCGTCGACGACCTACTCCGAGCCCTACAACCTGGCCCGGTTGTTCGGCTCGCTGGACCACATCTCCCGCGGGCGGGCCGGGTGGAACATCGTCACCACCGGCGACCCGGGAGCGGCCGCGAACTTCGGTCTGGACGCCCACCCCGTGCACGCGGAGCGCTACGCCCGGGCGAGCGAGTTCGTCGACGCGGCGGTCGCGCTGTGGGACAGCTGGGAGGACGACGCGGTCGTGCTCGACCGTGCGGCGGGCGTCTACGCGGACCGGAGCAGGATCCACGAGATCGGCCACCACGGGCGGCACCTGCGGGTCCGCGGCCCGTTCAACCAGCCGCGCCCGCCGCAGGGGCACCCCGTCCTCGTGCAGGCCGGGGCGTCGAACGACGGGCGGGCGTTCGCCGCCCGATACGCCGAGGCGATCTTCACCGCGCACCAGCGGCTGGCGGACGCGCAGGCGTTCGCCGCGGACGTCCGCGACCGGGCCGCCCGGCTCGGGCGCCGCCCGGAGCACGTGCGGATCCTGCCCGGGATCAGCCCGTTCATCGCCGGTACCGAGTCCGCGGCCCGGGCGCTGCAGCAGGAGTTCGACGAGCTGACGGTCCCGGCCTACGGGCTCGCTCAGCTGGCCGCCCTGACGGGAACGGATGTCGGCGAGGTGGAGGACCTCGACCTGGACGGCCCGGTGCCCGACCGGCTGTTCACCGACGCCGGGGACGTCACCGACAACGGCCGCAGCCGGCTGCAGGTGGTGGCCGGGATCGTCGAGCGGGAACGCCCCACCGTGCGCCGCCTGCTGCACCGCCTGGCCGGGGCCCGGGGTCACCGGGTCGTCGCCGGGACCCCGGACCAGATCGCCGACACCATCACCGAGTGGTTCCGCGCCGGTGCCGCCGACGGGTTCAACGTGATGCCGCCCTGGTATCCGGGCGGGCTCGAGGTGTTCGTCGACACGGTGGTCCCGATCCTGCAGCGGCGGGGGCTGTTCCGGGGCGAGTACACCGGCACGACCCTGCGTGACCACCTCGGACTGCCCCGGCCGGCGAACACGCTCGTCTCGTCGCGGCACCGGACCGGCGCGTAGCGGTCGGCCGGGCCGGGGGCCCAGGTTCTCCCGCAGGGTCGATCCGCGTGCTCCCCCGGAACAGCCCCCGCTCGCGCCGGATCGGCTCAGGAGCCCGCGCGTGCGCGGGTCGCGACGACGGCGTCGGCGATCGGCTCCGGCGACTCCTCCTGGACGAAGTGGATGCCGGCGCCGCCGTCGGTGACCTCCAGGTTCTTGATCGTCGCCTTTGCCCACTCCAGGACCTTCGGGGTGAGCAGGAAGCCGGGCTCGTAGGTCAGCAGCGTCTTCGGGACGTCGCTGGTGCGCAACCAGTCGGTGAAGGCGTCGAGGTACTCGACGGTCGAGGCCGGGTCGGCGTCCACCGGGAGCTGCCGCGGGAAGACGATCACCGGCCGGCGCGACTCCGGGGTGGGGAAGGGGCGCAGGTACTCGGCGAGGTCGTCGTCCGCGAGGGGCTGGAGGAAGAAGCCGGGGAACAGCTCGCCGACGAAGCGGTTGTCGTCGAGCACGAACTTCTCGCCGTCGCCGGGCGTGCGCACGAGCGCCCGGGTGGACACGAAGGCCTCGGGCAGCGCCTCGGACTCGATGGCCGCGATGACCGGCTCGGCGAGCACGACGGCCCGCACGCGGTCGGGGTGCCGGCTCGCCCAGTGCAGGCCGAAGGTGGCGCCGTAGTCCTGGAGCACGAGGGTGACGTCGGTGAGCTCGAGGGCGTCGAACCAGGCGTCGAGGTAGCGCTGGTGGTCGACGAGCGAGTAGTCGATGTCGGGCTTGCCGGAGTCGCCGAAGCCGATGAGGTCGACGGCGAGCAGCCGGCCCTGGCCCTCGAGGCGCGAGAAGACGTGGCGCCAGAGGAACGAGCTGGTCGGGTTGCCGTGCAGGAAGACGATCGGGTCGCGGCTGCCGTCGTCGCCGGCGAGGGACTCCACGTAGTGGATCGTCGAGCCGAGGACCTCGGCGTCGCGGGCGACGGCGGTGGGACCGAAGGCGGGGTGCGCCTGGGTGGTGGTGTCGGACATGGGGGTCTCCAGGATCAGCAGTCGGTTGTCGGGCAGGTCGGTGCCCGGGACGTGCGCGGCCGGCAGCGTCGCGGCCTCCGAAGCCGCCGATGACGGCGTCGGGGTGCGGACAGGGGTGTCCCGGGTGAGCGTCGTCGGTTCCGGGTCCGGGCGTCGGCGCGCGCGACAGCGCGACCGCACACCGTGCTGGGGCGACGACCGGGGTGATCGACCGGGGTGATCGGTCGGGGTGATCAGCTCAGGGACGGCTCAGACGCGGGGACACGCCGCGCTGGCGAGACGCTTGAGGTCGACGTGACGGCGACGGGCCAGCCGGCTTCCGCCCACGCGTCCCCCTCGTCGTCTCGTGCCCGTATCCGCGGGTCCAGATCCTCGCGGTGGGCTGATCCTCGGCTCGTCGACCGGAGGGGTCAAGCGCCGGCGAGCCCGTTGTGATCGCCCTCTCCGGGGCCTGACCGCTCCACCCAGCGCCTGCTCGAAGCCCTGTGGCGCCTCCCCGCCGCCGAGGCGAACGCCTCGTGGCCGAGGCCCGCGACCTGTGCCCCCGCACGTCGCTGCCCGGCCAGCCACTACCCCCGCGGCTGCCCGCCACCGCCACCGTGGCCGCCGCCGGGGAGATCGGCCTGGACCACCGTCGGGCGACTCCAGCGCACCGTCACCGACGCCGTCCGCCGCGCCCTCAACCTCCGCGACGGCGGCTGCGCCTTCCCCGACTGCACTCGCCGCCCCCGACGCTGCCACACCCACCACATCCAGCACCGGCGCGACCACGGACCTACAGAGATCGACAACCTGGTGCTGCTGTGCCGCTACCACCACCTGATCCACCACAGCCACTGGACCGTGACGATCGTCGACGGCCGCCCCTGGTTCACCCCACCCGACTGGCTCGACCCCCACCGACAACCCCGCCTCG
Source organism: Actinomycetospora sp. 2LY8.5 (assembly GCF_057180585.1). NCBI lineage: Bacteria > Bacillati > Actinomycetota > Actinomycetes > Pseudonocardiales > Pseudonocardiaceae > Actinomycetospora > Actinomycetospora sp. 2LY8.5. The sequence continues at coordinate 61,406 of NZ_JBXUHE010000036.1, read as the reverse complement.
GCGGACGGCCCCGCGTCCCGACCTGACGCCGCCCTCACGAGCGCCGAGCGCTGCGGCTCCACGGGGCTGCGGGTGCAGGCGCCGACCAGGGCCCTGCTCGAGGTGGTCGTTGACAAGTGCCCGACGGTGTCGTTCGCTGAACTCGTGATCGTGACAACGCCCGCGCCGCCCGGCGCCCGTCGTCACCACGTGGACCTCTGCCGCACGTCCGCGGCCCTCTGTCGCTCCTGACGGTCCCGGCCCCCGGCCCCCGCGAGGGGTCGTCCCGCCCCGAACACGGAGCCCACCTGATGAGTGACCCTTCCCCGGACGCGCGCGCGTCCGCTCCCGATCAGACCGACGCCGCGGACGAGCAGCGCGTCGGACGCGTTCGCTCCCTCGCCCTCACCGAGGACTGGGCCGCCACGATCGTCGGCCTCGTCCTGCTTGCGCTGGTGCTCGCCGGCCTGTTCCCCGGCTGGCTGGTGCCCTGATGGCCTCGACCGACGACACCGACCCCGAGGGCCGGACGGCCACCGAACGTCCCCTCCCGCAGACCCCCGACGGTCGCGCCACGGTCCTCTGGACCCTCGTGGGCCTCGTGGTCGTCGTCGGGCTGGCCCTGCTGAGCGGCCTGCTCGCCGACGGGGTGCCCGAGGCCGCCGAGGACACCGCGTGGTCGGGGCTCGCCGAGGGCATCGAGTACCCGATCTACGCCATCGTCCTGGGCTTGCTGGGCAACCTCGTCCTGGGCCTGCTGGGCATCCGCGAGAAGCTAGCCTCGGCGTTCCGCACCGAGTTCTTCATCAAGACCGGCCTGGTCCTGCTGGGCGCGTCGATCGACCTCGCCGTGGTGGTCGGCGCCGCCGGCCCGGCGATCATCCAGGCGCTCGTCCTCGTGACCAGCGTCTTCGCGTTCACCTGGTGGCTCTCCGGTCGCCTGGGTGTCGACCAGAAGCTCCGCGCGCTGCTCGCGTCGGCGGTGTCGATCTGCGGGATCAGCGCCGCGATCGCCGCGGCCGGCGCCGTGCAGGCCAAGAAGGAACAACTGGCCTACAGCGCCAGCCTGGTCATCGTCTTCGCGCTTCCGTCGATCTTCCTGCTGCCGTGGTTGGCCACGCTGTTCGGGCTGCCGTCGGCGGTGGCCGGCGCCTGGATCGGCGGCAACATCGACACCACCGCGGCGGTCAGTGCGGCCGGTGCGCTCGTCGGTGAGGAGGCGCTGCAGATCGCCACGATCGTCAAGGTCACCCAGAACGCCCTCATGGGCGTCGTGGCCGTCGCGCTGACCGCCTACTTCGCGCTGCGCGTCGAGCGGTCGGCGGACTCGGCGCGTCCGCGCTGGGTCGACCTGTGGCACCGGTTCCCCAAGTTCGTGCTCGGGTTCATCGCCGCCTCGATCATCGGGACGATCTACCTGGGCGTGGTCGGCGACGCCGGCGAGGACGCGATCGACACCGTCAACGCGCTGCGGACCTTCTTCCTGACGCTCGCGTTCGTGTCCATCGGGCTGGAGTTCCGGCCCGGCCCGCTGCGGGAGGCCGGCTGGCGGCCGGTCGGCGTGTTCGGGGCGGCGACCGTGGTGAACCTGGTGCTCGGTCTCGGTCTCGCGCTGCTGCTCTTCCGAGGCGTCGCGGCATGAGCGGTCACACCGCCAGGACGCGCTCCGCCATCGCGCGGGCGGTGGTGATCGGCGCGGTGGAGCGGGTGGCCTTCGAGCCCGCCAGCCCGCCGTCGTAGAGCACCGCGAGCTCGGCCGCCCCGGTCGTGGGGTCGGGGTGGCCGAGCTCCTCGAGGTCGCCGCGCCACAGGCCGTCGAGCCAGCCGCGGTGCTCGCCCACGACGCCGGCCACGGGGCTGTGCGCGCCGGGGAACTCCGTGGCGGCGTTGAGGTAGAGGCACCCGCGGTAGTCCCGCCCGCGCGCCTTGCGCGCCGCGAGGTCGAAGGGCAACAGGGCTCGGGCGGTGGGACCCTCCACGCGGAGCACCGCCCGTTCGTACCCGCGCCGGTCCTCCTGGTGCTGGCGGGTCAGGTAGGCCACGACCAGCGCGTCCTTGGAACCGAAGCTCTGGTACAGGCTGGCCTTGGCCACGCCCGCCTCGGCGATCAATCGGTCGATGCCGACCGCCCGGATCCCCTCGTGCGCGAAGAGCTCACCGGCCACCGAGAGCAGGCGCTCGGCCGGTGTCCGGTCCACCGCGGTGCCCATGCGGAGCAGCATACGACCGCCGTTGACAGACAGACCAGTCTGTTCGATAGTCGTGACGTGACCCGCTCGCTGCTGGCCCGGCGCCTCCACGTGGACCTGCGCCGCGTCGCCAGCGCGTCGTGTCCGGCCGCCCTCGTCTGAGGTCGCCCGCGGGTCCTGCGCCCCTGTGTGCGGCGCGTTTTCCACCCCTTCCGCTCGCCCGATCGAGGCGACCTGTCCGGGGGGTGTCGAAGAGGAGGAGCACCATGTCGCTGTCCCTGGTCGAGATCACGCCCGCCCGCGCCGAGCGCGAGGCCGTCGACGATCTGCTCGACGCCGTGGCCGGCGCCGTCGGCGACGTCGGGGCCGAGCTCGTCGAGTCCCAGGTGACCGCGGGGTTCGGCACCGTCTTCGTGATCGTCGACACGGAGGACGACGTCGCGGCCGCCGTGGGGACGGCGCTCTCCGGTCTCGACGGCGTGCGCGGGTGGACCGGGCCCGAGCCGGTGCGGCTGGTCGGCGCCGACCTCGAGACGGTCAAGGCGGCCCGGCCCGCAGCCGGCTACCTCGTCGAGTGGGACCTGCCCGACGAGCTGGACATGGACACCTACCTGGCGAACAAGAAGGCCAAGGCGCCGCTCTACCGCACCGTGCCGGAGACGACCTTCCTGCGCACCTACGTGCGCGAGGACATGGACAAGTGTCTGTGCTTCTACGACGCCCCGGACGAGGCCGCCGTGCGGCGTGCTCGCGCCGCGGTGAGCACGCCGGTGGACCGCCTGCACCAGCTCGCGCCCCAGGGCAGCCGGCGGGGGAGCACGCGGTGAGTGCGGCGCCGTCGGTCGCCGACCGCACCGTCCTGCTCGAGCGCCTCGCGGCACGCGCGGGCGCGGTCGACCGCGACGAGGCGGACCTCCGCGACACGCTCGCGCTCCTCGCCGCGGAGGGCCTGCTGGAGCTCGCCGCCGGACCGGCGCGCCGCGACGAGGTCCCCGCGATCGTCGCCCTCGTCGAGGCGGTGGCGGGGGAGTGCCTGAGCAGCGCGTTCACGCTCTGGGCGCACCGGATGGTCGTCGACTACCTCGCGCACGCCGAGGCGATCGGATCCGACCCTGCTCGTGCGGCGGTGCTGGACTCGCTGGTGCGTGCGGAGACGATCGGGTCCACGGGGATGGCACCGGCGCTGCGCGACCTCGCCGGTCTCGGCCCGGTGCCGCTCGAGGCGCGGCGGGACGGGAACCGCCTGCGGGTCAGCGGTCCCGTGGCGTGGGCGTCGAACCTCTACCCGGGTGCCCTCGTCGTCGCCCCGGTGCGGCTGCCCGAGGACGACGGGCGCGCCCGCGGGGTCGTCGCGTTCCGCACCGACCAGGCCGGGGTGACGGTGCACCCGCCGCCTCGGCTGCTCGCCCTCAACGCCACCGCCTCGTCCTCGATGGCGCTGGACGACGTGCTCGTGGAGCCGCCCTGGGTCCTCACCGGGGACATGGCCGGCTTCGTGGCCGCGGTGCGCCCCCGCTTCCTGCTCGTGCAGTCCGCCTTCTGCCTCGGGCTCGCGCGCCGCTCGCTCGCCGAGGCCCGCGAACGCGCGACCGGCCTGGCCGCGATGTTCGCCGACCAGCTCGAGGCCCTCGGCGCGACGGTGGACGGCGCGGCGCGGCGCCTGCACGACCACGCCGCCCGCTGTGACGAGGTCGCCGTCCCCGAGTTGCTCGCCCTGCGTCTCGACGCGGCGGTCGCTGCGGGGGAGGCCACGCGCCTGGAGTCCTGCGTGCGGGGCGGCGGCGCGTACGTGGCGGACAGTGCACCCAGCCGACGCCTGCGCGAGGCCGCGTTCCTGCCGGTGCAGGCCCCGACCGAAGGGCAGCTGCGATGGCAGCTCTCGCGCTCCGCCTGAGCGGGGCACGCCTGGCCTACGGCGCGCACACCGTGCTCGACGGTCTCGACCTCGACGTCGAGCGCGCCGAGTCGCTGGTGGTCCTCGGCCCCAGCGGGAGCGGGAAGTCGACGCTGCTGCGGGTGCTCGGCGGGCTCGAACCGCTGCAGGACGGGCGGCTCGAGCGGCCCGACGGTCCCGTGCGCACGGCGACGGTGTTCCAGGCGCCCCTGCTGCTGCCGTGGCTCGACGTCCGCGACAACGTCGCGCTCGGCGGGCGCTACCGCGCGAACCGCGGCCGCGTCGACGCCGGCCGCGTCGACGAGCTGCTCGACCTGTTCGGGCTGCGCGAGCTCGCCGGAGCCCGTCCCCCGGAGCTCTCGGGTGGGCAGGCCCAGCGGGTCGCGGTGGCGCGCGCGGCGGCCGTGCGCCCCGACGTCCTGCTGCTGGACGAGCCGTTCAGCGCGCTCGACCCGGCGACGCGGCGCAGCCTGCAGACCTGGCTGCGCGACACGGCCCGCGCGCTCGGGCTCACCGTCGTGCTGGTGACCCACGACGTCGACGAGGCGCTCTACCTGGCGACCGCCGTGACCGTGCTCGACGGGTCGGGCCGCACGGCGGGGCGGTACGCGACGGCGCCACCCGAGGGTCACGACGGCCTCGCCGGCCACCCGCTGCGCGCGGAACTGCTGGCGTCCTACACGGCGCAGGTGGGCGCGCGATGAGGCTCTCCCGCCGTCGCGTGCTGGGCGCCGGGCTCGCGGCCGGCGCCGGCGTGCTGTCGGCGGGGCTGGGCGGCTGCGCCCCGTCGGGTCCGGCGCCGGGACCGGGCCCCCTGCGGCTGGGGTACCTGCCGATCACGGACGCCTCCCCGCTGCTGCTCGCCCACGACCAGGGCCGCTTCGCCCGCGCCGGCGTCGCGACCGCCCGCCCGGTGCTCTTCCGCAGCTGGGAGTCGCTCGCCCAGGCCTTCCTCACCGGTTCGCTCGACGTCGTCCACCTGCTCATGCCCTTCGCCGTCCAGCTGCGCTACGCCCTCGGCGCCCGCCTGCGCGTGCTCGCGTGGAACCACACCAACGGCTCGGCGCTGACCGTCGGGCACGACGTCCGGCGCCTCGACGACCTCGCGGGCCGCTCGGTGGCCATCCCGTTCTGGTGGTCGATCCACAACGTGGTGCTCCAGCAGATGCTGCGCGGCGCCGGCCTCGTCCCGGTGGTGCGCGAGACCCCCTCGGCCGCGCGGCGCACCGTCGGGCTGGTCGTCATGAGCCCGGCCGACATGCTCCCGGCGCTGCACACCGGCACGGTCGGTGGCTACGTCGTCGCCGACCCGTTCAACGCGGCCGCCGAGATCCGCAAGGTGGGCCGCATCCAGCGCTTCGTCGGCGACGCCTGGCGCGACCACGCCTGCTGCGTCGTGGTGGCCCGCGAGGATCTCCTCGCCACGCGGCCCGAGACGGTGCAGAGCGTGGTCGACGGGATCGCCGACGCCCAGATCTGGATCGACGCGCACCGCGGCGAGGCCGCGGCCACCCTGTCGCGGGGACGCTACCTGCCCCAACCCCTGCCGGCGATCACCCGCGCCCTCGACCACCCGCTCGAGCCCGCGGTCGTCTCGGGCGCCGTGGCGCACCCGGAGTGGCAGGGCCAGCGCATCGGCTTCCGGCCCTTCCCGTTCCCGAGCTACACCGAGGCGCTCGTCGGGGCGATGCGCGAGACCGTCGTCGACGGCGACACCGGCTTCCTCGCCGGTCTCGACCCCGTCGCGGTGCACGGGGACCTCGTCGACGACCGCTTCGTGCGCCGCACCCTGGCCCGCGTCGATCCCGCCGTGTTCGGCCTGCCGTCGGACCTGACCCGCACCGAGGAGGTCCTGCCCGCATGAGTGCCCTGCCCGCCTCCCGCCGGGTCGTCCTGCCCGCCGCCGCGATCGCCGTCGTGGTCGCGCTGTGGTGGGTGATCACCGACGTGGCCGCCCCGCCCGCGAGCATGGTCGCCGCGTTCTCCCCGGTCCGTGCCCTGCCCGCCGTCGTCGAGCTGGCCGCCCGCGGGGTGCTGTTCGACGACATCGTCACGAGCCTGTGGCGCCTGCTCGTCGGCCTCGCCGTCGGGGCCGTCCTCGGCGGGGCGGTCGGGCTGGCCGTGGGCTGGTGGACCTCGGTCGAGGTGGCGACGCGACCGATCGTGCAGTTCCTGCGGATGATCTCGCCGCTGTCCTGGGCGCCCGTGGCGATCGGGGTGTTCGGCATCGGCCACGCCCCGGTGTTCTTCCTCGTCGCCGCCGCGGCGATGTGGCCGATGGTGCTCAACGTCGCGGGCGGGGTGCGAGCCCTCGACCCGGGGCTGCTGCTCGTGGCCCGGTCGCTGGGCGCCGACCGGCGCGAGCTGCTGACCACGGTCGTCGCCCCGGCCCTGCGCCCCCACGTGCTCACCGGACTGCGGCTGGCGCTGGGCATCGCGTGGGTCGTGCTCGTGCCCGCCGAGATGCTCGGCGTCACCTCGGGCCTCGGTTACGAGATCCTCAACGCCCGCGACCAGCTCGCCTACGACCAGGTCATCGCGGTGATCCTCGTGATCGGCGTGCTCGGCTACCTGCTCGACGCCCTCGCCCGGCGCGCCCTCGAGCCGGGTGCGCCGCGCGCACGTGAGCACAAGGACGTGCTCCAGCACTGACTTGCGCTCACATGCCCGCGCAGCGCGCCCCGGTCAGCGGTGGATCAGGCCACCGTCGACGTGGAGGGTCTGGCCGGTCACGAAGCCGGCGGCGTCGCAGAGCAGGAAGACCACCGGGCCGGTGATGTCCTCCGGGCCCGCGTCGCGGGGCAGCGCCTGCGCCGCGCGCATCGCGGCCTTCTGCTCCGCGGTCACCGTGCCGCGCTCGATCTCGGTGTACACCGGGCCCGGCGACACCGTGTTGACGCGGATCCCGTCGGCGCCGAGCTCGTGGGCCATCGAGTGGGTCATGCCCGCGACGCCCGCCTTGCTCACCACGTAGTGCAGGTAGCCGGGCCGTCCGAGCCACACGGCGTCCGAGCCGATGTTGACCACGCTCGCCGACCCCGACGCGCGCAGCCCCGGCAGCAGCGCCGCCGTCACCGCCCACGGCCCGCGGACGTTCACCGCGAGCACGTCGTCCCACTCGGCCGGCGGGATCTCCCAGAACGGGCGCATGGTGATCGTCGAGAACAACGCGGCGTTGTTGACCAGGCCGTCGATCCGCCCGTAGGCCTCGATCCACGACGCCGCCGCCGACGCCACCTCGGCGGCGTCGGTGACGTCCACCCGCCGCGCCTCGGCCCGCCCGCCGGCGGCCTCGACCTCCTTCGCCACGGCCGCACCGCGAGCCTCGTCCCGCTCCGCCACCAGCACTGTGGCCCCGGCCGCGGCGATCGCCAGCGCGTGCGCCCGCCCGATGCCCTGGCCGGCGCCGGTGACCACGACGACGCGGTCCCGGAGCGTCACGACGGCAGCGGCTTCCCGCGCGTCTCCGGGCCCACGATCAGCGAGAACACGAGCCCGAGCACGTAGATCGAGCCGATGGTCAGCGCGGCGACCGTGATGCCCCCGAGCCCGCCGATGATCGCGCCGGAGAGCAGTGCGCCCGCGGCGGCGAGGAAGCGCGAGGCGTTGAAGACGATGGTGATCGCGCTGCCGCGCACCGCGGTCGGGAACAGCTCGCCGGGGTAGGTCGCCATCCAGCCCATCTGGCCGAGGGTGAAGATGCCGTTGACGAACACGACGGCGATCAGCCAGTTCAGCGACGAGTACGACAGCCCGAACAACACCCAGGTCATGACCAGCGCGCCGGCGTAGTAGCTCCACAGCGTCCAGCGCCGGCCGATGGCGTCGGCGAGCACACCCCACGCGAGCCAGCCGAGGACGCCGCCGACGTTGTAGGCGAGCAGGATCAGCGTGACGGTGCCGGGAGCGAGGCCGAGCCCGGAGACGATCGTCCGGGCGTACTGAGGGATCCAGCTCGAGACCGCCCACCAGCCCACGAGGCTCGCGGTGGAGAGCACCAACAGCTTGAGCATCCGCGAGCGGTACAGCTTGTCGGCGAAGATCCGGCGGTGGGTGAAGACCGTGAGCTCGCGGTCCTCGGCGTCGACGTCCTCCCCGGCCGCGACGCGGGCGACGACGTCACGGCGGCGCTGGTCGGCCTGCTCCCACAGCGGCGACTCGTGCACCCGGCTGCGCAGGAACAGCAGCAGCAGGGCGGGCACCGCGCCGACCGCGAGCATCCAGCGCCACGTGGTGCCGTCGAGCTGCTCGAGCAGGAAGAACGTGGCGGTGGCGGCGAGGAAGCCGAAGCCGAACGCCGACTGCAGCAGCGCGAGGCCCTTGCCGCGCGAGCGGTCCGGCCACGTCTCGGCGACGAGAGCCGAGCCCGGGCCCCACTCGGCACCCATCCCGAACCCGGCGATGATGCGCAGGACCAGGAAGACCGCGAAGTTCGGCGAGAGCGCCGAGAGGGCGGTCGCCACCGTGTACAGCACGATGGAGTACATGAGCAGGCGGCGGCGCCCGAAGTAGTCGATCAGCACGCCGGAGGCGAGCCCGCCGAGCGCCCAGGCGATCAGCTGGACGGCGACGATCGTCGCCACGTACACCGGCGACGAGTTCGGGCCGACGAGGTCGGCGACGACGAAGCTCGAGACCAGCACGATCGCGTAGGTCTCGAAGCCGTCGAGTCCCCACCCGAGCCAGGCCGAGGCGAACGCGCTGCGGCGTTGCCGCCGTGCGGAGCTCGGCGCGGGCGGCGAGGTCGACGAGGTCGACGAGGGGGGGCTGGTCGTGGTCATGCGGAGGCTCCTTCGGGACGTTCGATCCAGTCGACGAGGCGGGCGACGGCGTCGGCGCCGGCCTTCGGGGTGGGGGCGGTGTTCTTGTGGGCGCGGCCGAACTCCTTGAGCAGGCGCAGCGCGGAGGGGTCGCGCCCGGCGAGCTCGGCCACGGTGCGCTCGACGACGTCGTCGAGGTCGGCCTCGGCGACGACGCGCGAGACCAGCCCGAGGGTCAGGGCCTCGGCGGCGCCGACGCGGCGGCCGGTGAGCACGAGGTCGTCGGCGACCTTCGGCGTCACGTGCCGGTAGAGGTAGGTCAGCACCACGAGCGGCGGCAGGCCGTGGGCGAGCTCGTCGAAGCCGAGGACGGCGGTGTCGGCGGCGAGCGCGAGGTCGCTGTGCAGGGCCAGGCCGGTGCCGAAGCCGAGCGCGCGGCCGCGGACCACGGCGACGCTGACCCCGGGGAACGCCGCGAGGGCGGCGTTGGCGCGCAGGATCAGCGAGAGGTTCTCGGTGCGCGTGACACCGGGGACGCGCTCGTGCTTGGCGCGCCCGACGGTGAGGTCGGCGCCGGCTCCGCTGATCACGAGCACCGACGCGCCGGAGTCGCGCGCGGACTCCAGCGCGTCGACGAACGCCGTCATCGCCGCGTAGGTCAGGGCGTTGGCCTCGTCGGGCCGCTCGATGACGACGCGGGCGACGGGGCCGGCGTGCGAGACGCGCACCGGTGCGGCGTCGGGGGGTGCGGACACGGTCGTCCTCCGGGAGTGGGTGCGGGGGGTCAGGCGGGGAGCGGCTGGGCGGGACGGGGCAGGCCCAGGTGCTCGCGCAGGGTCTCCCCGACGTAGCCGGCCGGGAACCGGCCGCGCTTGCGCAGGCGGGGCACGAGCTCGTCGACGACGGCGGCGAGGCCGTCGGGCAGGACGTCGATCATGAGGTTGAAGCCGTCGGCGGCGCCGGCGTCGAGCCAGCTCTCGACGGTGTCGGCGACCTCGTCGGGGGTGCCGACGACCTGCAGGTGCCCGCCGCCGTTCTCGGCGAGCAGCTCGCGCACGGTCAGCCCGCGGCGTACGGCGAGCTCGACGGCGGCGTCGCGGAACCCGTACGAGCCGCGGAAGCCCTCGTTCGCGCGGATGCGCTCGACCGGCAGCGGTGCGTCGAGCTCGAGCTCGGCGACCGGCACGCCGACCCGCAGCGCGAGCTTGTCGAGCTCGGGGCCGATGCCGCGTCGCTCGTCGAGCTCGGACTTGCGCTCCTGCGCGGTCGCCGCCGTGTCGCCCAGCACCGGCACCAGGCCCGGCAGGACGAGCAGGTGGTCGGGGTCGCGGCCCAGCGCGGCGGCGCGGGCACGCAGGTCCGCGCGGAACGCGACGGCGGCCTCGAGGGTGTTCTGCGCGGTGAAGACGACGTCGGCGTGCCGGGCCGCGAGGTCGCGCCCGGGTCCCGACGACCCGGCCTGGAAGATCACCGGCCGGCCCTGCGGTGAGGGCGGCAGCGTCGCCGGGCCACGGACGGCGAAGTGCTCGCCGCGGTGGTGAAGAGCGTGCACGTGGTCGGTGTCGACATAGGTGCCGGTGTCCTTGTCGCCGACCAGCGCCTCCGGGGTCCAGCTGCCCCAGAGGCCCTTGACCACGTCGAGGAACTCGCCGGCCCGGGCGTAGCGCGCCGCGTGGTCGGGCAGCGGGGCGTCGCCGAACTGCGCGGCGGCGCCGGGGACGAACGTCGTCACCGCGTTCCAGCCGGCGCGCCCGCGGCTCATCGCGTCGAGGCTCGCCATCCGCCGGGCGAGGTTGTAGGGCTCGTTGAAGCTGGTCGACGACGTCGCCACCAGCCCGATCCGCTCGGTGGCCGCGGCGAGCGTGGCCAGCACGACGGCCGGGTCGAGCGCGCCGAGCGACGGCCGGGCGTAGTGCTCCTCCGAGCCGTCGAGGGTGTCGGCGAGGAACAGCGCGTGCAGCCCGCCGGCCTCGGCCAGGCGTGCGTTCTCGAGGTGGTAGTCGGGCCCCAGGTGGTCGAAGGGGTCGCCGTCGCGGACCCGCCACGCGCCCTGGTGCATGCCCAGGCCCATGACGGTGGCCGTCAGGACGGCCTCTGAACGGCTCATCCCCGCAGCCCGCGCTTCTCCAGCAGCGGCAGCACGGTCTCGACGAACTGCTCGAGGTCGGGCTCGTAGTCGTAGAAGCCCAGCTGGACGCCGTCGAAGCCCGCGGCGTGCAGGCGCTCGAGCGACTCGGCGACCCTCTCCGGGCCGCCGGTGATCTGGAGGTGGCCGCCGAGGGCACGGTCGGCGAGCACGTGCCGGGGCCAGGCCTCGCTGTCGCCGCCGGTGTGGCGGGCGTGGTAGTTCACCAGCGAGCCGTGGTCGGCGTGGGACACGATCGCGTCCCGGTAGGCCTGCGCCTCCGCGTCGGTCTCGCGGCAGACGATCAGCGGGAAGATGATCACCTTGACCTCGCGGCCCTGCGCGCGGGCGGCGCGCTTGATGGTCGCGACGTGCTCTCCCAGCGCGTCGATGGCGCCGTCGAAGTCCGCCCCCGCGGGGCTCGAGGTGAACACGATGTCGGCGTGGCGCCCGGCGAACGCGTAGCCGGCCGGTGAGCCGCTGGCGGCGACGAGGATCGGGCGCCCGTAGCGCGGCCGCGGGGAGACGTAGGCCTCGTGGAGCCGGTAGAACCCGCCGTCGTAGGTGAGGTTCGACCGGCCCGCCCACAGGTCTTCCATGATCGAGGTGAACTCGTCGGCCTGCTCGTAACGGCGGTCGTGGTCGACGCGCTCCATCCCGAACATCCGCGGTTCGGACTCCGCGTACCCGGTGACGATGTTGAGCCCGTAGCGCCCGCCGGAGATGTGGTCGGCGGTGGCGGCGAAGCGGGCGAGGTGCAGCGGGTGCCAGTCGCCGTAGAGCACGTGCACCGTCGAGAGCGACAGGATCCTGCTCGTGGTGGCGGCCAGGGCGACGGTCGAGATGAACGGGTCGAGGAAGTTCTCGCGGTAGGCCATCTCGCCGCCGAACCCGCCCTGGCCGACCCACTGCTGCAGGCCGAAGACGAACTCGAAGCCCGCGCTCTCCGCCCGGGCCGTCAGCGCGCGGTTGTACTCGAAGTCCCAGCGGGTGCCGCGCGGCAGCGTCGACTGTGAGAACGCGCCGGTCTGCAGGGGCAGGAACAGCCCGAGCATGAGCGGTGCCCGCGCGGCCCGGGACAGGGGGCTGGTGGGGTCGTCGAGGGGGCCGGCGACGCGGTCGAGGGGGCGGCTCACGAGGTCTCCCCGGGGATCTCTTCCGCGACGATCCGGGCCGGGCCGGCGTCGCCGCCCCGGACGGCCAGGGGGAACGCGCGCAGCAGCGCGTGCCCGCCGGCGAGGGGCGCGAGCCCGGTGAGGTTCTCGGCGACCAGCACGTCCGCGCCGAGCAGCGTGCGGTGGACGTCGAAGGCGAAGTCCGGGCCGCGGCGGTGCACCGGGAGGTCCGGGGTGATCATGTCGACGCCGACGAAGGGGATGCCGCGCTCGACGACCCAGCGGGCCAGCTCCACCGACAGGCTCGGGTGGTCGCCGTACTCCTCGGAGGTGAAGCGCTCGCCCCAGCCGGTGTGCAGCACGAGGAAGTCCCCGCGCCGCGGCTCGGGACCGCCGGCCAGCACGTCGTCGACGGTGATCTCCTCGCCGGGCTTGCGGTCGACCGCCGCGACGACGGCGCGACCGTGGAAGCGCTCGAGCGGGATCCGGTCGATCGACGCGCCGCCGGGCACCGCGTGCGAGGCGCGTCGACGTGCGTGCCCACGTGCAGTGCGAGCGTGATCGACGAGATGTCCAGCGGCGCCCCGTCGGCCATGGAGGCGATCTGGTGGCGCTCGACCTCGGGCAGGATCGGGATCTTCGGCATGCCGGCCCAGAGCTGGTGGGAGAGATCGTGGATCACGAGCGGCCTCCGGTGGTGAAGTGGTCGAGCAGGTCCCACTTGGCGAGGTGCGCGGCGAGGTCGGCGCGGGCGGTCTCGTCGAGCCCGTCCCACGGCCACAGCGGACGACCGAGCTCGCAGCCCATGAGGGACGCCGCGGCCTTGACCGCGGGCAGGAAGCCGAGCGCGTTCCAGCGGCTCGGGAAGTCGGCGAAGAACAGCGCGTCCGCGGCGGCGGCCTCGTGGTCGCCGCGGTGCACCGCGTCCAGCACCCGGGCGGCGACCGGCAGGCCCGGCGTGGGGAGCATCGCGCCGGCGCCGCCGAGCACCAGCGTCGAGAGCAGCATCTCCATGTTGGTGAACACGCGGGCGTGCTCGGCGACGCGGGACACGAGCCCGAGCAGCTTCGCCTCGTCGCGCGAGGTCTCCTTGAGCCCGGCGATCTGCGGGTGGCTGGCGATCCGGGCGATGGTGTCGACGGACAGGTCCACGCCGAGGCGCGGGTTGTTGTAGAGCATCACCGGGATCGGGCTGGCGTCGGCGAGCAGCGAGAACCACCGGTGGGCCTCGTCGCCGGTCGGGGCCGCGCCCCAGGGCTTGGGTGACGCGACGGCCAGCGCCAGCGACGCCCCGCGCTTCGCGGCCTCCCTGGTCAGCGCGATCGACTCGGTCAGGGACGGGCTCGAGACGCCGGCGACGACCGGCACGCCCGGCGCCGCGGCGACGACCGTCTCGAGCATCGCCAGCCGCACCCGGCGCCCGAGGACCTGGAACTCCTGGCTCTCCACGCCCGCGACGCTGATCGCCGACGGCGTGTACGCGGCGATGTGCTCGACCTGCGCAGTGAGGCGGCGCCGGTCGACGCGGACGGAGTCGCCGACGAACGGGGTGAGCGCGGCGACCACCAGGCCGGGCGGCAGGAGGCTGTCGGTCATGGCGGCCTTCCGGGGCGTGGGCGCACGGCGACGCGCGCGGTCACGGAGGACCGCGGGTCGTCGGTGCACGGGAGACAGGGCGATCCGAGACGGGCGACACGGCCGGGCGCGCGTCAGCGGGGGAGCCGGTGGGCGTCCGGGGTGGGGTGCCGCGTCAGGCGCGGCCGAGGCACGGACGACAGCTGCGGCAGCCGCGGTCACCACGGGTGTCGCGGGGGTGGGAGAGGAGGTCGCGCTGACAGGTCACGCCGATCCCTCCTCGTCCGTACTCGTCCGTGCTCGTCCGTGCTCGTCCGTGCTCGTCCGTGCTCGTCCGTGCTCGTCCGTGCGGCTCCGACGGTAGAGACCGTGTGCGGGGTTGCGCAAGCACGTGTCCACGAGCGTCTTCACGCGTCGACACGATTCCGGTCGTTCCGGGTCCTCGTCGACACGTGCTCTAGAGTTCTCCTGATCCGGACCCCGGGAGGACCCATGACCGGCGCCGCCTCGACGTCGAGTGCGGGCGAGACCGCGCACGAGCGGCTGCTCGAGGAGCTGACCAGCGGAGCGCTGGCCCCGGGGTCGCCGGTGCTCGAGACGGCGGTCGCCGCGCGCTTCGGCCTGGGCCGCGCGCCGGTGCGCGAGGCGATCGTGCGCCTCGAGGCCGACGGGTTGATCGTGCGGGGTCCGCGCGGCCCGGTGGTGCGGACGCTCACGCCGGGCGAGGTCGTCGACATCTACCAGGCGCGCATCGCGCTGGAGGCCGAGGCGGCGGCGTCGGCGGCGCGGCACCGCTCGAGCCTCGACCTGGCGCGCCTGCAGCACGTGCACGACCAGGCTCGCGACGTCGACGACCCCGAGGAGTCGCGCCGGCTGCACGGGCGCTGGCACGCGGTCCTGCGGCGCTCGTGCCGCAACGACACGATCACCGACATGCTCGAGCGCCTGGCCCGCCAGCTGGCGCTGCACGACACCGGCGACATGACCCGCTCGGCGAACCTCGAGTCGACCGACGACGAGCACCAGGTCGTGCTCGACGCGATCGTCGCCGGCGACGAGGACACCGCCCGCCGGGCGCTGCGCGAGCACCTCGAGCGCACCCGCGACGTGCGCATCGCCGCCCTCGTGCGCGACGAGGGTGCCGCGGCCGCCGGCTGAGGGCCACGATGGTCGTCCACCACCACGGCACGGACGGGGACGACCATGCTCAAGCTCTCGCTCGACGCCTGCGCCCGCCAGCAGCTCACCGCCGCCCGGAGCAGCACCGCCGGCCGCGCCGCGCACACCGTGGTCGGTGGGCACGGCAACGTCATGCGCCAGACCGTGATCGCGCTGACCGGGGGCCGCGAGCTCGGCGAGCACGAGAACCCCGGCGAGGCGACGCTGGTCGTGCTGCACGGGCGGGTGCGCCTCGTGTCGGACAAGGACGCGTGGGACGGGCGCCGCGGCGACCTGCTCGTCGTCCCCGACGCCCGCCACCGCCTCGAGGCCGTGGAGGACGCGGTCGTCCTGCTCACGGTGGCCAAGCTCGGCGCCACGTGAGTCCCTCGCTCACCGACCACGTGATCCGCGGCATGGACCGGGCGGCGGGGCGTCTGCGATGCTCGGACGCGATGTCCCTCTCGGTCGCGCTCCGCACGCGCCGCCACGTCGACCTTCGGCGGCAGGCGAGCGCGATCTGTGCGTGCGTGCCGCCGCGCCGCTGACCGCACCTCCGCTCGCGCGGCGTCACCAGCCTCGTCCGATCCACCTCGAGGTCAGGGACCACTCTTGCGCGCACTCCCGTACCTGTCATGACCGCCGTCCTCCTGCGTCTCGACGGCGACCGCGCCGCCGCCTGGCTCGCCCCCGGTGGAGCCGGGGCCGCCCGTCTCGGGCGAGCGCTCGACGACTCCCGCGCCGACGCCGTGCTGATCGGCGCCGAGCGCGTCGCCGGCCCCGCCGAGCAGGCGGTGCTCACCGCGCCCGGGCTCGACCCGAGCGTCGTGGCCACGCTGCTCGCGCACCACACGCGGCGCGTCGGGCTCGTCGTCACCGCCGCCCCGCAGCGCGACCACCCGTTCAACCTCGCCCGCCGCGTGGCCTCGCTCGACCACGTCAGCGACGGCCGCGCCGGTTGGCTGGTCGGCGACCGCGACCTGCGCGCGCCCGGCGGCCCGCCCGTCTGGACCGACCACGCGCCGGGCAGGGCGACGACCGCCGACGCGGTCACGGTCGTCCGCGAGCTGTGGCGCAGCTGGCCCGCCGACGCCGTCGTCGCCGACCACCGCCGCGGCGTCTTCACCGAGTCGCACCGGATCGCGCACGTCGACCACCACGGCGCCTTCGACGTCGCCGGCCCGCTGCCGCTGCCCGAGGGTCCGCAGGGCGAGCCGGTGGTGCTGTGGTGGTGGACCGGCGGTGCGGACACCGGCCCGGCCGACGCGGTCGCCGACGCGCTGGTGGTGCCCGGATCGGGCGCGGTCCTCGCCCCCGGCCCGCGCTTCGTCCAGGTGTCGGGCCCCGGCGTGTGCCCGCCGGCCGGGGTCGACGGGGTCGTGGTGCGCCTCGACGACCTGCCGCCCGCCGGGCTCGCCGACCGCTTCCGCGACCCCGCCGACGCCCCGGCCGCGCCGTCGGCGACCCTGCGCCGGCGCCTGGGCCTGCCCGACCGTGCTCCGACGCCGCCCGGCGCCGGGCGCCCGTTCGCCCCGATGCCCGCCTCGGCCGCGGGCAGTGGAGCCGCCCGATGAGAACCGACCAGCTCACCCTCAACGTCAACGTCCTCGACGTGGGTCTGCACCTCGCCGCGTGGCGCGCGCCCGATCTCCACGGGCGCTCGTTCCTGGACCCGCAGCACTACCGGCGCTGCGCCGAGCTCGCCGAGCGGGGCACGCTCGACGCGCTGTTCCTCGCCGACGTCCCGGCGATCCGCGACGACCCGCGCATGAAGCCCTCGCGCAACCTCGAGCCGACCGTCGTGCTCGGGACGGTCGCGGCCGCCACCACGCACCTCGGGCTGATCGTCACCGCGTCGACGACGTTCAACGACCCCGTCGAGCTCGCCGACCGCCTGCTGTCCCTCGACACGGTGTCCGGGGGACGGCTGGGGTGGAACGCGGTCACCACGTACCACGAGGCGAGCGCGGCGAACTTCGGTCTGGACGGGCACCCGGACCGCGCCACCCGCTACGCCCGCGCCGGCGAGTTCGTCGACGTGGTCCGCGCGCTGTGGGACTCGGCGGCCACCGGGCGGGTCGTGCACCACCGCGGTGAGCACCTCGCCCTCGACGGCCTGCTCACCGTGCCGCCGTCGGCCCAGGGTGCGCCGGCGATCGTGCAGGCCGGGGGATCGGCGTGGGGACGCGACCTCGCCGCCCGCTCCGCCGACGCCGTGTTCTCCGCGGAGCTGACCCTCGAGGCCGGGCAGCGGCACTACGCCGACGTCAAGGACCGGGCGCGGCGCCTCGGCCGGGATCCCGACGCGATCCGCATCCTGCCCGGTCTGGTCACCGTGCTCGGCGGCACCGAGGCCGAGGCCAGGGCGCGCCACGAGTCCTTCGAGCGCCACGTCCCCGCCGACCACGCGCTCGGACGCCTCGGCGGCGTGCTCGGCGTCGACCTGGCCACCCTCGACCTCGACGCCCCGGTCCCCGACCACCTCCTCGACGACCCGCCGGAGCCGGAGCGCTTCCGGGGCGCGCTGGGATTCCGGGAGGCCGTGGTGCGGGTGGCCCGCGAGCGCCGTCCCACGCTGCGCGGCCTGCTGGGCGAGTTCGGCGGTTACGGGCACCGGCTGCTCGTCGGCACCCCGGAGCAGGTCGCCGACACCATCGCCGACTGGTTCTCCGCACGGGCCGCCGACGGCTTCAACCTCATGCCCGACGCACTGCCCTCGGGGCTCGAGGACGTCGTCGAGCACGTCGTCCCGCTCCTGCGGGCCCGCGGGCTGTTCCGCCACGAGTACGCCGGGACGACGCTGCGCGAGCGCTACGGGCTCGCCGGCACCGGCTCGGCCGGTATCGAGAAGGGGTTCACCGCATGACCGACACGCTCGCCACCGCGGCGGCACCGTCCGGGACCCCACCCGACGCGTTCGAGCAGCTCCTCGCCGAGATCCACGAGGGCGAGCTCGCCCGCGAGGAGGGGCGCACCCTGCCCTGGGCGCCGGTCGAGCGGCTGCGCGCGCTGGGTTTCGGCGCGCTGCGGGTCCCGCGGGCCTACGGCGGGGGCGAGGCGACGGTGCCGGAGCTGATCGCGCTGGTCACGCGGCTCGCCGAGGCCGACGCGAACGTCGCGCACCTCCTGCGTGGGCACTTCGGCCACGTCGAGCAGCAGCTGGTCGCCCCGGCGTCGGCCCGGCGGGACCGCTGGCTGGAGGACGCCGTCGCGGGCGGGCTGGTGGGCAACGCCGCCAGCGAGCGCGGCGACGCCCCCTCCAGCGCGCCGTCCACCGTGCTGCGGCGCGAGGGCGAGCGCCTGCTGCTGTCGGGCACGAAGTACTACAGCACCGGCACGATCTTCGCGGACTGGATCACCATCACCGCGCAGCTCGACGGCGACCGGGTCACCGCCACCGTGCCCGCTCAGGCCCCGGGCGTGCGCCGCGACGACGACTGGGACGGGTTCGGGCAGCGGCTCACCGGCAGCGGCACCACGGTGTTCGACGACGTCGACATCGACCCCGACCACGTCGTCGACTACCGCGACCGCGCGCTGACCCACTCCACGGCGTTCTTCCAGCTCTACCTGCTCGCCGTCCTCGCCGGGATCGGGCGTGCGGTCGTGCGCGACACCGTCGACTTCGTCCGCCCGCGCCGGCGGTCGTTCGTCACGGGCCGCGGCGCCGTCCCGCGCGACGACCCGTTGGTGCAGGAGATCGTCGGGCGGGTGTCGGCGGCCTCCTTCACCGCCGACGAGCTGGTGGCGAGCGCGGCCCGCGCGGTGCAGGCGGCCGTCGACACCGCCGGGCCCCGCGGGCTCGCCCGGGGGGCCGTCGACGCGGCCGAGCTCGCGGTCTACCGCGCCCAGCTCGTCGTCGTGGACACCGTGCTGGGCGCGGCGAACGAGCTGTTCGAGGTGGGCGGTGCGTCGGCCACGTCGACCGGGCGCGGCCTGGACCGGCACTGGCGCAACGCGCGCACGCTGGCCTCGCACAACCCCGCGGTGTTCAAGGCCCGCCTGATCGGCGACCACCTGCTCAACGGCGTCTCGCCGTCGGCGGAGTGGTCGGCGTGGAGCACGCCGGCGACCTGAGTCAGGGGTGGGAGCCGTCGTACGCGGCGCGCGCGGAGGCGACGGCGTCGCGGTAGCGGACGGCCCAGCCCGAGAGGTGCGTGACGGTGCCGTGCAGCTCGCGCGCCATGTCGGTGGCCAGGTACTCCACCTGCGGTGGCGTGGTCGGGTGGACGCGGCGCTCGAGCAGCCCGTCGCGCTCGAGCTCCCGCAGCGTGAGCGACAGCATCCGCCTGCTGATCCCGGCGAGCGAGCGCTCCAGCTCCGCGAAGCGCACCGGTCCGTCGCGTGTGGTGGAGATGATCGCCAGCGCCCACTTGCTCCCGACGCGGTCGAGCGTGTCCCGCAGCGCGGCGCAGGTCCCGGGATCGGACGGGGCGTCACGCGGGGCGGTCACACCGTCATCGTGCCACCTCCGGACGGCGTGATCCCACCGTCGCGGACCGGCGCGAGCGCCCGCGCCCACGTCTCGACCTGGTCGAGGAGCGTGTGCACCTGCGCGTCGCGCCCGGCGGCCGGCGCGATCTCGGTGTGCGAGGCGAAGTCCGTGGCGCTGACCAGCCCGACCGACGCGGCGACGGGCGCCATGCGCAGCTCGATGGCGTTGAGGCGCAGCTGCTCGACCGCCCGGGCGCCCCCGGCCCCGCCGAAGCCGACGAAGCCGATCGGCTTGTCGTTCCACTCGGCGTAGAGGTAGTCGAGGGCGTTCTTCAGCGCGGCGGGCGGGCCGTGGTTGTACTCGCCGGTGACGACGACGAAGCCGTCGTACGAGGCGACGGCGTCGGCCCAGCGCCGCGTGTGGGCGCCCTCGTAGCGCCCGACCATCGCGGGCCACGGCTCGTCGTAGAGCGGGAGGTCGAAGTCCGCGACATCCAGGAGCTCGTAGATGGCGCCGGGGCGGGTGGCCGCGACCTCGAGGACCCAGCGGGCCACGGCGGGGGCGAGCCGGTGGGGGCGGGTGCTGCCGACGACGACGGCGATCCTGGTCATGACGAGATCGTCGTCCGGGCCCGGTGCGCCCGGAAGGAGGCACATCCGCGTCCCGACGTCACACCGGTGTAGCGGTGCACCTCGTCAGCCGAGGGCGTCGAACCGCGGGATGAGGTGCTCCGCGACGTGCTCGGCCTCCTCGGTCAGCGGCCACCCCGCGAGGATCAGCGCGCTCAGACCCGTCGTCCGGCGGACCGCGGCCACGTGGCCGGTGATCTCGTCCGGCGCGCCGACGTAGTACACCGCCGAGGACCCGGTGGCGAAGACGTCCAGCGGGGACCAGGCGGTGATGCCGGCGTGCAGCCCGTGGCCGAGCTCGAGGTCGGCGGGCTCGGGGAGGCGCCCGGCGAGGATCTCGTCGACCCAGCCCTGCCGCTGCGCGTCGCGGGCGGTGAAGGTCCGCAGGTCCTGCGCGCCGTGGGTGCGGCGGCGGACGGCGGCGTCGAGGACCTCGGCGATCCGCTCGACGCCCGCCTCGACGAACAGCGACCGGAACCGCTCCCGCGCCTCGTCGCGGCGGGGTCGCACGATCGTCCCGGCGAGGGCGCCGAACTCGGTGAGCTCGCGGCCGTTCTCGCTCGCCGACCGCCGGGCCGCGTCGAACTTCGCGGCCAGGTGCTCGGGTGGGCGCATCATCGTCAGGTACGCGTCGAGCACGCGGCCCGAGTTGTCGAGCCCGGCCTCGGAGTCGCCCGCGCCCCACAGCGGGACGCCGTCGTTCTGCACGGGCTCCATGCGCAGCGGGGTGTTGGGGAAGTTCGAGTCCGCGCCCTCGCGGTAGCGCTCCCGGAACTCCTGCCAGTAGTCGCGGCCGAGCTCGTAGCGCGCGTCGTGCTCGGTGTCCATGCCGTAGCGGGTGAGGATGTCGTCGCGGCCGTTGACGACGTTGATCAGCAGCCGGCCGCCGCTCCACGCGTCGAACGCGAGCGCCTTCTCCGCGAGCAGCCGCGCCGGGATCATCCGCGCGTAGACCGCGACGAGGAACCGCATCGACGTCGTGTGTGCCGCGGCGAAGCTCGCCGAGACGAAAGGGTCGTTCGGCCAGGTCGCGACCAGGGCGCCGAAGAAACCGGAGCGGTCGATGGTGCGGGCGAGCTCCAGGTAGCGCTTGGGTTCGACCGGGTAGAGCCCGCCGGGGCTCCACGGGTACTCGCCGTCCGCGGGGGTGAGGTACCAGAGGGTCTTGACGCTCATGCCGCTCCGGGCTCGACGCGGCCCTGCGCGCGGATCGTGTCCGGGTCGACCGCGGCGAGGGCGTCGAGGAAGGCCGGGACGAAGGTGCCGGGCCCGTGCGAGACCTTCTCGGCGACCTCGGCGGCGACCGCGAAGTGCACGTGCGCGGCGACGAGCCCGGTGAACGCGTCCGGCGCGACGGCGAGGTAGGCCGCCGAGAGCGCGCCCAGCGAGCAGCCGGTGGCGGTGACCTTCGGCAGCAGGGCGCTGCCGCCGTGGACCCGCACGGTGGCGACGTCGCCCTCGGCGGTGCGCCCGGTGACGTAGTCGGTCGGTCCGGACGCGGAGACCGCCTCGCTGACCTCGAGCAGAGCGACCGCGGCCTCGACGGAGTCGCCCGCGTCGGAGCCGCCGCTGTCGACCCCGCGCCCGTCCCCGCCGAGCCCCGCGGTCGCGGTGACCTCCGAGGCGTTGCCGCGGATCGCGGTGGGTCGGTGCTGGAGCAGGCCGGCGGCGAGGTCGGTGCGCCACGGCAGCCCGCCGACGCCGACGGGGTCGAGCACCCAGGGCGTGCCCGCCTCGCCCGCGGCCCGGGCGGCCAGGGTGAACGCCTCGGCCTGCCCGTCGTTCGGCGTCCCCAGGTTGATCAGCACCGCATCGGCGATCCGGGCGAAGCCGTCGGCCTCGTGCGGGTTGTCGATCACCGCGTTGGTGGCACCCGACGCGAGCAGCACGTTGGTGAGGACGTTCGCCGAGACGATGTTGGTCAGCGACTGCACCAGCGGGGTGCGGGCGCGCAGGGCGTCGAGGGCGTCGGCGGAGGAGGCGACGTCGGGCAGGGGCATGGCGGGTTCCTTCACGGTGCGGGGGAGGTGACGAGCGGGAGGGCGGGGTCGGCGGCCCATTCCTCGAGCGAGCCGTCGTAGACCTCGACGTGCCGGTGGCCGGCGAGGGTGAGCCCGAGGGCGGTGAGACAGGCCGAGACGCCGCCGCCGCAGTAGACGACGACCGGGTCGGCGGCGTCGGCGAGGGCGGCGGGTCGGACCGCCTTCTCCGGCGTGAGCAGGGAGGCCGCCGGGAGGTTGCGGCTGCCCGGGATGTGCCCGCGCCGCGCATAGCGGCTGGGCACGGTGCCGGCGAACTGCTCGGGCGACAGCGCGCAGACCAGCGTGCCGGGGCGGTCGCCGGCGCTGATGGCGGCGACCTCGTCGCGGTCGGCCCAGCCGTCGTACGGGTCGTTCGTCGGGGGCGGGGCGCCGGGTGCGGGGGCGGTCGCGGCCTCGCCCTCCTCCACGGGGAGCCCGCTCGCCATCCAGGCCGCGAGCCCGCCGTCGAGCACCCGGCTCCCGACCCCCGCGCAGCGCAGCACCCACCACGCGCGCGCCGCCCACTGCATGCGGCCCTCGTCGTAGAGCACGATGCGCCGGGCGCCGACGCCGAGCCGGGCGAGGCCCGCGAGCAGGTCGGCGCGCGACGGGTGCGCGAAGTGCTGCGCGCCGTCGGGGTCGAGAAGCTCGGTCAGCAGGTCGACGTGCCGCGAGCCCGGGACGTGCCGGCGCGTCCAGCCCGCGCGCCCGGAGGCGGCGCGATAGTCGCCGTCGAAGCGGGCGGGCTCGAGCTCGACGGTGACGTCGATGATGACCGTGTCCCCGCGTGGCTCCGCGGCCAGCTCCGCCGGGGTGACCAGCACCTGCTCGCGCACGTCCCACCGCCCTCCCCACGTCACCCGTACCCGCGTGTATACACGAGGGTACGCTACCCGGCATGGACGATGCGCCGCGCCGCCAGGACCGCACCACGACCTTCTACCGGCAGCTCCGCGAGGACGTCCTGGCCGGCGCGTTCCCGGTCGGGTCGGTCCTGCTCGAGACGACGCTGGCGGAGCGGTACGGCGGGTCGCGCACGCCGATCCGGGAGGCGCTGAACCTGCTCGAGCACGACGGCCTGCTCGAGCGCGCCGCGCGCGGCTACCGCGTGCGCTCCGGGACGCCCGAGGACGTCGTCGAGATCTACGAGGCCCGCCTCGCGCTGGAGTCCGAGGCGGCGGGCGCCGCGGCGCGCCGGTCGACCGACCTGGACCTCACCCGCCTCGCGCACCTGCACGAGCGATGTCGCCACGGTCAGAGCGACACCGAGCGCCGCGCCGACAACTTCCGCTTCCACGAGGCCCTCTGGCGCGCCGGGCACAACGCCACGATCACCGGCATCCTGACCAGGCTCACCGCGCAGCTGCGCATCTACGACAGCGGGCCGCCCGCGGCGTACGGCGATCTCGACGTCCTCGACGCCGAGCACGACGACATCCTCACCGCGCTGCGCGACCGCAACCCCGACGCCGCCCGCACCGCCATGCGCGCGCACCTGCAGCGCAGCCTCGACCAGCGCATCCGCACGACGCTGTAGATGCGCTCGCGACGACCGTGCCCGCAGGGCACGGTTGCGTCCGTCGGGTCGCGGGGGAACAGTGATCGGTGTGCGGGAGACGCCATCGATGCCTCTGGCGCGCCGGCGTGTGATCGACCTGTGCCGCCGTGGGGCGACGGGCTGTCGGCGCTGAGCCGACCCCGTCCCTGTCGTCACCGTCGGAGGAAATCCCCGTGTCCCTGATCGTCCGGGCGGCGCGTGCCTGGCGCACGCCGCGCGTCTTCGCCCTCCTGACCGTCGCCGGCCTCGCTCTCGGTGTGCTGCTCGGGCTGGTCGCCCGGCTCACCGGTCAGGACTGGCTCTCGACCCTCCTGGACACCATCGGCACCCTGTTCACCGGGCTGCTCGAGTTCACCGTCGTCCCCCTGGTCTTCCTCGCCGTCGTGGTGGGCATCGTGAGCCTGCGCGAGCTCGGCGGCGGGCGGACCGCGGCCCGCCTCGGCGGGCGGACGGTCGCCTGGTTCGCCGGCACCTCCCTGATCGCGGTTCTCCTCGGACTGGCGCTCGGGCTGATCGCCCGCCCGGGCCGGGGGGTGGCGCTGACCGCGGCTCCGGAGGAGGTCGAGGCGGTCGGAGAGCGCACCCCGGGCTCGTGGGATGCGCTGCTGTCCGGGCTCGTTCCCGAGAACCCGATCGCGGCCCTCGCCGAGAACAACGTGCTGCAGGTGGTCGTGGCTGCCCTGCTCGTCGGCGCCGCCGCGTACGCGGTGGGGGAGAAGGCCGAGCCCTTCGTCGCGTTCTCCCGGTCCGCGTTCGAGGTCGTGCTCACGGTCATCCGCTGGATCGTGCTGCTCGCACCGATCGGCGTGCTCGGACTGCTCGGCCACGCGTTCGCCACCTACGGCAGCGGCGTCGTGCGCTCGCTGGGCGGTCTGATCGCGACGGTGTACCTGGGCTGCGCGCTGGTGCTGTTCGTCGTCTACCCGTTGCTGCTGAGGTTCGTCGCCGGGGTCGGACCGCGACGCTTCTTCGGCGTCACCTGGCCGGCGCTGCAGTTCGCGTTCGTGTCCCGCTCGTCGGGCGCCTCGCTGCCGCTGTCCCGCCAGGCCACGATCGATCTCGGTGTGGACCGGAACTACGCCGGCTTCGCGGTCCCGCTGGCCACCACCACCAAGATGGACGGCTGCGCCGCCGTCTACCCCGCCCTCGCGACGATCTTCATCGCCCACCTGTCGGGAATCCAGCTCGCCGTCTGGCAGTACCTGGTCATCGTGGCCGTCGCCGTGTTCGGCGCGCTCGCCACGGCCGGGACCACCGGCTGGTTCACCATGCTGACGCTGACCCTCGCCGCGGTCGGTGTGCCGCCCGCGGCGATCGCCGCCGGCATCGCGGTGATCATCGGCGTCGACCCGATCATGGACATGATCCGGACTGCGACCAACGTGGCCGGCCAGATCACCGTGCCCGTCCTCGTCGCCGGCCAGGAGGGGCTGCTCGCCGTCGACGGCCCCCCGCCGCCCGGGACGGTCACGGAGACGGCGTCCTCCGACCCGCAGCCGGTCGGGCAGACGTAGCGGTCGGCGGAATGGACGGCCTGGAGCGCCCCCTCGGGCACTCCCTCGCGGAGTGAGGCGGCGCCGGTCGGGGAGCCTCACCACCGGGTGGGACAGGACCGAGCCCGGCCCGGCGATCCCCGAGGAGATCGTCGAGCAGACACGCCCGCTGGCGACAACCGACGTGTCCACGGCGACTGGACGTGCGGAGCGCTACTGGGCGCGTGTACGCCTCGTCCGGGCTGGAGCCCGGTGACGATG
Source organism: Actinomycetospora sp. 2LY8.5 (assembly GCF_057180585.1). Taxonomy (NCBI): domain Bacteria; kingdom Bacillati; phylum Actinomycetota; class Actinomycetes; order Pseudonocardiales; family Pseudonocardiaceae; genus Actinomycetospora; species Actinomycetospora sp. 2LY8.5. The sequence goes on along the minus strand of NZ_JBXUHE010000036.1, from coordinate 36,214 downwards.
GTGTGCGGTCAGTTCGGCGGGCCGGACAGGAGGGCGACGAGGCCTTCAGTGAGGGTGTGCGCCTCGGACTCGGTGGGCGCGCGCTGAGGGGCCAGCACGGAGTACCAGATCGCCCCGAAGACCACGTGGGCGTCGAGGTCGGTGGGGCGATGGTTGAGCTCCCCGCGCTGGAGGGCTCGTTCGACCAGGAGTGGGTGGAACCTCGGGGATTGGTCTGGCGACCGCCCGTCAGCTGACCGACAGGCCGGGACTGACGGTGCATGTGGTCGGGCGCGACGAGCACCGTGGCCGGCAGGCCGCCCGGGCCGTCCCTGAGCTGCATGTTCACTGCGGCGACGGCGCGGACTCGGCCAGCATCGGTGCGGTGTTCGAGCGTGTCGGGGTCATCGACATGCTGATCGTGACCCTGTCCGGCAGCGACGGACCCGGACCGGTGTCCGGTCTCGACCTCGACATGCTGCGCCGAGCGTTCGACGCCAAGTTCTGGGCGCACCTGACCACGCTTCAGGCTGCCTTGCCCCGGCTGCCCCGGAACGGGTCGATCACCCTGCTCGGCGCGATCACCGCCCGTGCGGCGATGCCCGGGACCGCGGGCATCGCGGCCATCAACGGGGCGGTCGAGGCGCTGGTCAAGCCCCTGGCCGTCGAACTGGCCCCGATCCGGGTCAACGCGGTGTCACCGGGACTGGTGGACACCCCGTGGTGGAGCGCGCTTCCCGATCAGGATCGCGCACAGTACTTCGCCGTGGCCGCCGAGCGGCTGCCGACCCGCGGGGTGGCGTCTGCCGACGACGTGGCCGAGGCCGTCGTCCTCGCCTCGATGAACCCCAACCTGACCGGGACGGTCCTGGAGACCGACGGCGGAGCACGGCTCGTCAGCATGGGCTGATCGGAGTCATGGTGCGCCGGAGGCGCACCTCGTCAGAAGTAGCCGTTGACCGGGAGCGGATCGCCGCTGATGAGGTGCCGGCCGACGGCGGCGGCCTTGTAGCTCGCCGGGTTGTGCAGCGTGAGCGTGCGGAGGTTGCGCCAGTGCCGGTCGAGGTTGCGGGCGCGGCTGGACGCCGACGCGCCGCCGACGTCGAACAGCGCCGTCGCCGCCTCGAGCCCGATCCGGTCGAGGTGCACCTTCACCGACGTGTGGGCCAGCGACGCCGCGAGCAGCAGGTCCTCGGTGGGCTCGCCCTTGGCCCACGCCTCCATGACCGCGTCGATCGTGTCGGCCGCGGTGAGTACCGCCGACTCCGCGATCCACGCCGTCGCCGACAGCCGGCCCACGGTCTCCTGCAGGATCGGGTCGTCGACGGCCTGCGGGGCGGGCGCGTGCTCGAAGGTCCGGCTGCGCGAGCGGACGACCCCGGCCGCGTCGGTCGCCACCGAGCGCAGGATCCCCGCCACCAGCGCGTGCAGGTACAGCTGCAGGAACGCGACGTCCCCGGGCGGGCGCGGCTCGAGCCGGGGCCGCGCGCCCAGCACGTCGCCCGGTGCGACCGCGACGTCGGTGAACGCCGTCGTCCCGGTGCCCGTGCGGCCCTGGCCCATGCCGTCCCAGTCGTCGACGACGTCGACCCCGGGCCGGTCGGCGGGCACCATCACCGTCGCGACCCGGTCGTCGGGCACCCGCGCCGCCACCGCGATCCAGTCCGCGTAGAGCGTCCCGGTGCTGTAGTACTTCGTGCCGTTGAGGACCAGGCGGCCGTCGACCTCGTCGAGCCGGGTGTCGAACTCGTGCCCGCCCGCCGCCGACGGCCCGGTCTCGCTGATCGCGTTCCCGAACACCTTGCCCGCACGGACCTCGTCGACCCAGCGCCGGCGGACGTCCGCGTCGGGCTGGCGCAGGAACCCCAGCACCTGGCTGTAGTGGGTGCGCAGGACGTGGGCGACGATCGGGTCGGCCTCGGCGAGGTCGACGACGAACGCGAGCACCTCGCGGACCGGGGCGCCCCGCCCGCCCTCGCCGATCGGCAGCGACAGCGCGCCCAGCCCGGCCCGGGCGATCGCCGCCACCTCGTCGAACGGCGAGACGTCGCGCCGCTCGCGCTCCGCGGCGCCTTCGGCGATCTCCGCGAGCAGCGCGGCGACCTCGGGCTCGGCGGCGACCCGGGACGCGGGCCATCCGGCGCTCACGGCCGGACCTCGGTGGCGACGGACGCGAAGGGCCTGCTCACGGCGTTGCTCCTGTCTGCTCGGGCGGTCACGAGACCGGAGCGCGCAGCTCCTGGACCCGCGGGGCCACCGCGACGTCCTGGCGCAGCACCCCGTAGGACCGCAGGTTGTCCGCGACGCCCTGCAGCTCGCCGACGGTGTTCGCGTCCAGCGGCACGGCGCGCCGCTGGGCTCGCGCCGCGATGATGGACGCCACCTCCGGTGGGCGCTGGGTGAGCCGCGCGTAGATGGCGGTCAGCTCCTGGGGGTTGGCTTGTGCCCAGTCGAGCGCCCGGGCGTAGCGGCCGAGGAAGTCGGCCATGGCGGCGCGCTTGTCGGGGTCGGCGAGTGCGTCGTTGTTGGCGTCGAGGAAGCTCAGTCCGGGCGAGAGCCCGGCGTTGTCGCGCACCACCTGCGCGCCGTTGTCCTGCTGGGCGACCGCGGTGTAGGGATCCCAGGTCGACCAGGCGTCGATCGCGCCGGTGCGGAACGCCGCGGCCGCGTCGACCGGCTGCAGGAAGCTGATCTGCACCTCGTTCGCCGGGATGTTCGCCTCGCGCAGCGCCTGCAGGAGCAGGTAGTGGCCGATGCTGCCCTGCGTCGTGGGCGAGACGCGCTTGCCGCGCAGGTCGGCGACGCTGCGGATCGGCGAGCCCGGGGGCACGAGCACCGCGAGCCCGCCCGCCGTGGGGGTGCGGGTGGCCGCGACGATCGAGATGTCGTCGCTGGCGCCGAGCGCGTTGAGCGTCGGGGAGTCGCCCGCGACGCCGATGTCGATGGCCTCGCTGCGCAGGGCCTCCAGCAGCGGCGCCGCGGCCGGGAACTGCGAGAACTCGACGGTGTAGGGCGTGCCGGCGAGCACGCCGGACGCCTCCAGCAGCGCCTGCTGCTGGCCGGCCTGGTCGCCGAAGCGCAGGGTCTGGCCCGCCGGGTCCCCGGGACCCTCGGCAGGCGACGGCTCGCCCGAGCAGCCCGCGAGGGCGAGGGCGACCACGGCGAGCAGGGCGGGGACCAGCCGTCGGACGGCCAGGGCACGGTGGCTCACGGGCGGGGCTCCTCGGGGTCGTGCTCGAGCACCCGGTGCTCGAGGAAGTCGGTGACGGCGCGCCCGAGGTCGTGCCAGACCTCGGTGCCGCGCCCGTCGGGGAGAGCGGCCACCTCGCCCTCGACGGCGCGCACGACGTCGGCGACGGTGATCTCCCCGGAGGGCCGGGCGAGCCAGTAGCCGCCCTCGCAGCCGCGGCGGCTGCGGACGAGCCCGGCCCGGCGCAGGTCGACCATGAGGTTGACCAGCGAGTTCAGCGGGATGGCGCGGGCGCGCGCGACGGTCTCGCAGCGCACCGGCTCCTCGGCGGTGTCCTCGGGGAGGGCCGCGACGGCCCGCAGCGCGTAGTCCAGCCGCGCGGAGACGTGCAGCGGACCGGACCGCCGACTGCGACCGCGCGCCGGGGACGCGGCCGGAGGGGCGGCGAACCCGGCGTCGTCCCTGATCACGGTGTGGTCGACGATCCGGGCCGCCTTGCCGACCTCCTCCAGGAACAGCACCAGCCGGGCGGCCACGCTGCGGTGGAACCGGTCGTTGAGCACGTCGTGCACGCCGCCCTCGACGACCGCGAGCGTGGCCTGCGGCGCGGACCGGACGAGGTCCGCCACCGGGTCCACCGGGGCGATCCGGTCGGCGGCGCCGTGCAGCACCAGGGTCGGCACGTCGGGCAGCCCGGCCGGGCGGTCGGGCAGCGGGTCGTCGAGGCGACCCCAGGCGAACCCGGGGTCGTCGGTGAGCAGCGCGCGGTGCACCGGGCAGGAGGTGCGCAGGTCCAGTTCGGCTTCTCGACCCTCGGCGCGCTCGGGTGCGCCGGCACCCAGCGGCAGCCCGGCGAGCACCAGCGCGTCGACACCCTCGGGTCGGGCCGCGGCGTGCGCCCACCCGCGCAACGCCCCGCGGTCCGCGCCGAGCAGCACCCGCGCGCCGTCGGGGTGGGCCGCGAAGCCGGCCCGGATCGCCTCGTCGTCGGTCCCGGCGTCGTCCGGAACAGCCGGCACGACCACCGTGTAGCCGTCCATCGCCAGGCGCCGCCCGAGGCGGTCGTACACGCCGGGGTGCTCACCGCGCCCGGTGAGCAGGACGACCGTGCCGCGCGAGGCGGCCGGCGGGGTGTGGAGGAGCGTCGCGGTGGTGGGGGAGGGGACCGCCGTCATGCGGGCACGCCCACGGGGGCGCGGCGGGCCAGCTCGGCACGCACCAGCGGGAGCAGCTCGCGGCCGTAGTCGACGGCGTCGGCGAGGGGGTCGTAGCCGCGGATGAGCAGCGTCGTCACCCCGATGTCGACGTAGTCCAGGAGCGCGGCCGCGACCGTCTCCGGGGTCCCGACCAGCGCGGTGGAGTTGCCCGCGGCGCCGGTGGCCGCCGCCGTCGGCGTCCACAGCGCGCGGTCGTGGAGCTCGCCGCGCTCGGCCGCGGCGAGCAGGCGCTGCGACCCGACGTTGGCCGGGGGCTCGCCGCCGCGGCGGCGCGTCATGCGCCCGGTGAACGACCCGGCGCCGCCCTGCGCGGTCCGGATCCGCTCGAGGACGTCGTGGGCACGCTCCCAGGCCTGCTCCTCGGTGGGTCCGAGGATCGGGCGGAAGGACACGCTGATGCCGGGGAGCTCGCTGCGCCCGGCCTCGCGGGCGGCGGCGTGCACCGCGGCGATCTGCTCGGCGGTCTCGGCCAGCGGCTCGCCCCAGAGCGCGAACACGTCGGCCTGCCGGCCGCCGACCCGGTAGGCCGCCGCCGACGACCCGCCGAAGTAGACCGGGATGCGGTCGAGCGGGCGTACGGCGGCGTCGACGTCGGCGACGTCGTAGAACTCGCCGTGGTGGTCGAACGGCTCGGCCGAGGTCCATGTCCGCCGCACGACGTCGAGGTACTCGTCGGTGCGGCGGTAGCGGTCGTCCTTGCCGAGGTGGTCGCCGTCGCGGGCCTGGTCGACGTCGCTGCCGCCCGAGATGACGTGCATCGCCACGCGGCCGCCGGAGAACCGGTCGAGCGTGGCGTAGGCGCGGGCGGCCAGCGTCGGTGCCGTGAAACCGGGCCGGTGCGCGACGAGGAAGCCGAGGCGTTCGGAGTGCGCGGCCCCGAACGCGGCGACCTGCATCCCGTCGGCGGTGGACGAGCTGTGGCCCACCAGGACCTTGTCGAAGCCGGCCTCCTCGTGGGCGGCGACGAAGCGGCGGACGAAGTCCGGGTCGATCTCCGGCCCGACGGGCGGGTGGATCTCCGAGACGTGGCGGGTGCCGATCATGCCGACGAACTCGACCATCAGAGTGTCTCCTTCACGTCGACGCCCAGCCGGGCGAGCAGGTCGGTGCGCATGGCGACCAGGCCCGGGTCGGCGAGATCGCGGGGGCGGTCGAGGTCGACGCGGGCGTCGTGCGCGATACGGCCCCTGTCCATCACCAGCACGCGGTCGGCCAGCACGAGCGCCTCCTCGACGTCGTGGGTCACGAGCAGCACCGCGCAGCGGTGGCGCTCCCAGAGCTCCTCGACCAGGCCGCGCGCGGTCAGGCGGGTGAGCGCGTCGAGCGAGGAGAACGGCTCGTCGAGCAGTAGGAGGTCGGGCTCGCGGACCAGCGACCGCGCCAGCGCCGCGCGCTGGGCCTCGCCGCCGGAGAGCACCTTGGGCCACACGTCGACCCGGTGGGAGAGGCCGACCTCGGCGAGCGCGGCCTCGGCGCGCGCCCGGTCCGGTCTCCCGGGGAGTCCGAGCACCACGTTGCGCCACACCCTCTTCCACGGCAGCAGGCGCGGGGCCTGGAACCCGACCGCGCGGTGCGTCGCCACCTCGACGGAGCCGTCGATGTCGCGGTCGAGGTCGGCGAGGATCCGCAGCAGCGTCGACTTGCCGCAGCCGCTCGCGCCGAGCAGTGCCACGAACTCGCCGGGCTCGATGGCGAGGTCGAGGCCGTCGAGCACGGTGTTGACGTTCTTGGCCGGATCGCCGAACCGGCGGGTCAGCCCCTGGACCTCGACGGGCCGCCCGGTCCGGGTCGTGCTCGCCGGGGTCACTGTCCGCTGAACGCTGGTCGCCACGACAGCAGCCCCCTCTCGAGTCCACGGACGAGCAGGTCGGCCACGAGGCCGAGCAGGGCGTAGAGCACGAGGCAGACGACGATCACGTCGGTCTGGAAGTACTCGCGGGCGGTGTTCATCTCGTAGCCGATCCCGGAGGTCGTGTTGATGGTCTCGCCGAAGACCAGCGCGAGCCAGGCCGAGCCGAGTGCGTAGCGCAGGCCGACCAGGGCCTGGGGCAGCGCGGCGGGCAGGATCACGTGCCGGACCTGGTCGAACCGGCCCAGCCCGAGGGTGCGCGAGGCCTCGACGAGTGCGGCGTCGACGTTGCGGATGCCGCCGAAGAGGTTCATGTACAGCGGGAACGTGACGGCCAGCCCGATGAGGGCGACCTTGGGCTCCTCGCCGATGCCGAACCACACGATGAGCAGCGGGATCAGGCCGATCACGGGCACCGTGCGCAGCATCTGCACGGGCAGGTCGAGCAGGTCCTCGCCGCGGCGGAACAGGCCGGTCACGGTGGCGAGCACCGTCGCGGTGACGACGCCGAGCACGAGCCCGACGGCGACGCGGCCGAGCGAGGTGAGCACCGCGGACTGCAGGCGCCCCTCGGACCACATCTGCGCGGCGGTGCCCAGCACCTCCAGCGGCGGGGCGAGCACGTCGCGCTCGAGCACGCCGGTCGAGCCCAGAATCTGCCAGACGATCACGATGGCGATCGGCGAACCGGCCTTCACCACCCAGCGCGGCACGCGCGACCGGCCGGCCTCGGGCGTCGGTTCGACGGTTTCGACCTCGACGGCCCGGGGTGTGTCCGGTGGCGGCCCGGGCGGGTCCGGAGAACCGGACGAGGACTCGGACACGAGGGTCATGACGGCTCCTCGGAGGACGCGTGGGAACGCGCGTGGCGGGGTCCCGCGACGGAGGGCGGGACCCGTCGACGGGGGAGAGGCAGGCCACCGGGTCTCGACCCGGGACAGCCGTGGATGGCAGCGTCGCGCTGCGGAGCAGGACCGGCTCGGCTCAGCGACAGAGCGCGGAGGCGACCAGGAGCAGGTCGATGTGCTCGCGCACGGTGAGCTCCCGGCCGGTCATGCCCCGCACGCTAGGGCGCGGCTCCCGGAATCACAACCGTCGGTGTTGGGTTTGTGACGGTGCGCGCTGTCCAGCCCCCGAGCGGCGTGGATCACAGTCGGTGAGCACACGTTGACGCCGTGACGGTCCGTTTACCTAGGGTGATGTCCGAATCTTCCGGGTGACGCCCACGGTCGGCCGGCCCGCACCTCGCTCCGCGACGTGCACGGCCGGTGATCCTCGGGACGCCCGCGGACGTCGGGGAGGGTCATGTTCCACGGGGTGCAGCGTCGCCACGTCGACCTCCTGCGCACGGCCAGCGACGGCTGTCGGGTCTGACGCCGTCTCCTCCTCGCCGCTGACGACAGCGGCCTCCTCGTGACGCCGCGATCCGCGGCGCCCGCCCCGTCGCGCGCCCGCATGCCCTGATCCCGGGGCGCCGGTCGTCGCCCCACCGGAGAGGACACCCGTGCGACCTCCCCGTGCCCTGCTGCGCGCCGGCCTCGCCGCCGTCGTCGCGTTCGGTCTCGCCGGCTGCGGCACCGCCTCCGTCGACCCCGCCGCCCTGACCACCCCGTCGGCCGCCCCGGACACCCTCGTCTACGGCCACCAGCAGGAACCGCCGTGCGTCTACGGCGGCTGGATCGAGCAGGCCTACCTGTCCGGGCAGATCCTCGACACCCTGGTCGCCCGCGCGCCGGACGGCCGCGTCGAGCCCTACCTCGCCGAGTCCTGGCGGACGTCGCCGGACGGCCTGACCTGGACGTTCACCCTGCGACCGGGCCCGACGTTCAGCGACGGCACCCCGGTCGACGCCGCGGCCGTCGCGTTCAACGCCGACTGGTGGCTGCAGGGCGGTACCGCGGGTGGCAACACCACGGTGAAGGCCTGGATGGGCGACTACTACGCCGGCGCCCGCGCCCTCGACGCCCGCACGGTCGCGTTCACGCTGAAGGCGCCCTACCCGCGCTTCGCGGAGAACCTCACCCAGCCCTACTTCGGCATCCAGTCGCCGCGGGCGCTGCAGACCCGCAGTGCCGAGGAGAACTGCACGGCGCCCGTCGGGTCCGGACCGTTCGTCGTGAACCGGTGGAACCGGGGCTACAACATCCTGCTCGACCGCCGCGACGACTACGCCTGGCCGCCGGCGAGCGCGGCCCACACCGGGCCCGCCCACTTCGCGCGGATCGACTGGCGCTTCATCACCGACCCGACGACGCGCACCGCCGCGCTGCGGGCAGGCGAGGTCGACGCGATCTACGACGTCCAGGCCTTCGAGTGGGAGAACCTGCGCGGCCAGGGCTATCAGCTGCAGACCTACGTCACGGGCGGGCGGCCGCAGCAGATCAGCTTCAACACCACGCGCGGCCCGTTCGCCGACGAGCGCGTCCGCCAGGCCTTCGCCTACAGCCTCGACCGCCGCGCCGTCGTCGACACCGTCGGCAAGGGCGTCATCCCCTACGAGGGCAACGGGCCGGTGAGCGCCTCGACGCCGGCGTACAGCCAGGCGGCCGCCGACCGGTACTCCCACGACCCGCAGCGCGCGGCGGCCCTGCTCGACGCCGCCGGCTGGCGCGCCGGGCCCGACGGCGTGCGGGTCAAGGACGGGCAGCCCCTCGACGTCGTCTTCCCGTACGCGATCAACCGCACGATCAACCAGGACGGCGCGGCGATCATCCAGGCGGTGGCGCGCCAGGCCGAGGCGGTCGGCTTCCGCATCCGGCTCGTGCCCTACCCGCCCAGCGCCGCGGCGGCCGGGGCGTACTCGAAGCGCACCGACTACGACCTGCAGATCGGCTACTGGACGGCCGTCAACGCCGGGATCCTCTACGTCAACTGGCGCCAGGACCTCCCGGAGTCGCGCAACACCGCCAACGCCGCGTTCTGGAACGACCCCGCCCTCGAGGGCCTCATCCGGGCCGGCAACTCCGAGGCCGACCCGGCCCGCCAGGACGCGCTCTACCGCCAGGCCCAGGACCGCATCGCCGAGCAGGCGCTGTCGATCGGCGTCTATGCCCGGCTCAGCACGCTCGCGATCAAGCCGACGCTCGCCGGCGTCCGCCAGGAACAGTCGCAGGGAGGACCGATCTTCCATGACGCTCACTTCCGCTGACCCGATCCCCGCCCGGCGCCCGGGACGGTTCTCGGCGCGCCGCTGGGCGGGCCGCCTGGGCGCCGCGGTCGTCGTGGTGTGGGGTGCCGCGACGGCGGCGTTCCTGGCCCAGCTCGCCCAGCGCGGCGACCGGGCCACCTCGATCGTCAACCTGCGCAGCGGCCAGGTGCAGGAGCGCTCGCCCGACGAGCTGGCGCCGATCAACGCCGAGTACGGCTTCGACGCGCCGGTGTGGGAGCAGTACCTGCGCTACCTCGGCGGGCTGCTGCGCGGCGACCTCGGGACGTCCTACCAGCAGCACCGGCCGGTGTGGGACGTGATCGCCGAGCAGATCGGCCCGACGGTCGTCCTGTCCGTCACCGCGCTCGTGCTGGCCTGGCTGCTCATGGTCACGTGGGTGACGCTGACCGCGGGCCGCTCGCCACGCCGCAGCGCGGTCGGGGCCGGCGTCGAGGCGTTCCTCGCGAGCCTGCCCCAGTACTGGCTCGGCGTGGTGCTCGTGCTGCTGCTCGCCCTCGGCCTGGGCTGGTTCCCCGTGGTCGGCGGGCCCGGCCCGATCGGGCTCGTCCTGCCCGCGCTGACCATGGCGCTGCCGCTGGTCGGCTTCCTCGGCCAGACCACGCGCACCGAGTTCGAACGGGTGCTCGCCCAGCCGTTCGTCCTGTCGGCGCGCCTGCGCGGCAGCGGCGACCTCGCGGTCCGGCTGCGTCACGTCCTGCGCCACGCCTCCCTGGCACCGCTCACCCTCACCGGCTGGGCGCTCGGCGCGACGATCTCCAACGCGGTGATCGTCGAGTCCGTGTTCTCCCGCCGCGGCATCGGCCGCACGCTCGTCACCGCCGTCGAGTCCCGCGACCTGCCGATCGTCACCGGCGTCGTCGTGCTCGTCGCCCTGCTCTACGTGGTGATCAACCTCGTGCTCGACGCCCTGTACCCGCTGATCGACCCGAGGACGGCCGCCGCATGAGCGCCCCCACTCTCACCGCCGCCGCGCCACCGACCGGCCTGCCGACCCGGCGGCGCCGCCGACGCGTCGGCCCCGGGACCGTCGTGGCGCTCCTGCTCGCGATCGCCTTCGCCCTCGCCGCGTTCCGGCCCTCGGTGCTCGCCCCCCGCGACCCCGGGGCGATCGATCTCGGCACCACCCTGGCCCCGCCGTCGTGGCACCACTGGTTCGGCACCGACGAGATCGGGCGCGACCTGTACACGCGGGTCGTGCACGGCGCCGGCCAGTCGCTGCAGATCGGTCTCGGTGCCGCCGGCATCGCGCTGGTGCTCGCCGTGCTGCTCGCGTGCGTCGCCACGCTCGCGCCCCGCCCGGCCGCGATCACCTCGGACCGCGTCGTCGACGTCCTCTTCGCGTTCCCGACGCTGCTCTCGGCCCTGCTGTTGGTCAGCGTGCTCGGCCCGGCGCCCACGACGCTGATGGTCGCGGTCGGGGTGGGCGTCGCGCCGGGCTACGCGCGCATGGTCCGCGCGCAGCTGCTCGGCGTGCGCCGCGCGCCCTACGTCGAGGCGGCGACCGCCCTCGGGCACCGACGCTCGCGGATCCTCGTGCGCCACGTGCTGCCGAACGCCCTGCGCCCGCTGGTCGCGGTGTTCGCGCTCGCGATCGGGCAGTGCGTCGTCTGGTCGTCGAGCCTGTCGTTCCTCGGGCTCGGGGTGGCGCCGCCCGCCCCGGAGTGGGGCGCGCTGCTCGACGCCGGCCGCACCTACCTCACCGTCGCCGGCTGGCTCGTCGTGCTGCCCGGCCTCGCGATCGTCCTGCTCGCCCTCACCGCCACCGCCCTGGGCCGCGCGCTGCAGGCCCACCTCGAGCCGGGAGAGTGACCGTGTCCCAGACCTTGTCTTCAGGGAGCGCCCCGAGCGCCGCGACGCCGACAGACCCCGCCCTGGTCGTCGACGACCTGCACGTCGGCTTCCAGCACCATCGACACCGCCACGGCCGGGTGCGCGACGTCGTCCGGGGCGTCTCGTTCACCGTGGCCCGCGGGGAGTGCCTGGCGATCGTCGGCGAGTCCGGCTCGGGCAAGAGCGTCACCGCGCGCAGCCTGGTCGGCCTCGCCGGGCGCGGCGCCGACGTCCGGGCCCGCACCCTGGCCGTCGACGGGCTCGACGTCCGGGACCTCGACGAGCGCACCTGGCGCTCGGTGCGCGGCGGGCGGGTCGGGTTCGTGCTCCAGGACGCGCTCGTCTCCCTCGACCCCGTGCGCCCCGTCGGCCACGAGATCGACGAGGCGCTGCGCGTGCACGGCCACGGCACGCGGAAGCAGCGCCGGCGCCGCGTCGTCGAGCTGCTCGCCGACGCCGCGGTGCCGCAGCCCGAGCTCCGCGCCGCGCAGCGTCCCGGCGAGCTCTCCGGCGGCCTGCGCCAGCGCGCGCTCATCGCCTCGGCGCTGGCCGCCGACCCCGAGATCCTCGTCGCCGACGAGCCCACCACCGCCCTCGACGTCACCGTCCAGGCCCAGGTGCTCGAGCTGCTCGGCGAGCTCAGGACCGCGGGCCGCGCGATCGTGCTCATCAGCCACGACCTGTCGGTCGTCGCGCACCTCGCCGACCACGTGCTCGTCATGCAGGGCGGGCGGGTCGTGGAGTCGGGCCCGGTCGAGACGATCCTGACCGACCCCGCCGAGGACTACACCCGCGCGCTCATCCAGGCCGTGCCCGGCGCCGCGACCCGCGGGCGCCGGCTGTCGCCGGAGGCCCCGCACAGCCCCCGCGACCGGTCGCCCCGCACGCGCGTCGACGGCCCGGTGGTCGTGGCGCGCGACCTGGTCAAGGACTTCCGCCTGCCCGACGGCAGCGCGCTGCGGGCCGTCGACGGCGTCGGGTTCACCCTGCGGGCCGGGGAGACGCTCGGGCTGGTGGGGGAGTCGGGCTCCGGGAAGTCGACGACCGCGCGGCTGGCGCTGGCTCTCGAGCCCGCCGACGCCGGCGAGGTCACCCTGCGCGGCGAGGCGTGGACGGGCGTCCCCGAGCGCCGTCGGCGCGCCCGCCGTCGCGCGGTCACCGTGGTCTCGCAGGACCCGCTGAGCTCGTTCGACCCGCGGTGGAACGTCGAGCGGATCCTCCGGGACGCCCTGCCGCGGGGCACCGACCGCGGGATCGACGACGTGGGGGATCTCCTCGCTCGGGTCGGGCTCGCCGACGAGATCCGCCACCGCCACCCCTTGACGCTCTCGGGCGGGCAGCGCCAGCGCGTCGCGATCGCCCGGGCGCTGGCCCCCGACCCCGACGTCGTCGTGCTCGACGAGGCGGTCTCCGCGCTGGACGTCTCGGTGCAGGCGCAGATCCTCGACCTGCTCGTCGACCTGCAGCGCGCCGCGGGCCTGGCCTACCTGTTCATCTCCCACGACCTCGGCGTGATCAGCCACCTCTCCGACCACGTGCTGGTCATGAAGGACGGCGCCGTCGTGGAGGAGGGCCCGCCCGAACGGCTCTTCGACGACCCCGAGCACCCGTACACCCGCCGGCTGGTCGAGTCGCTGCGCACCCTCGAGAGGAGCTGGTCGTGACCGTGTCGTCCCCCGTCGCGGCGCTCGCCCCGCGACGACCGCTGCTGTTCAACGCCTTCCTGATGAACACGCCCTCGCACATCCAGCACGGGCAGTGGCGCCATCCCGACGCCCGGCAGGTCGAGTTCGACCGGCTCGACCTGTGGGTGGAGCTCGGTCAGCTCCTCGAGCGGGGCCTGTTCGACGCGATGTTCTTCGCCGACGTCTCCGGGCTCTACGGGCCCGCCGACGGCGTCTACGTCGACAACGTCCACGAGGGCCTGCAGATCCCCTCGAACGACCCGACGGTGCTGCTCGGGGCGCTCGCGGCCACCACGGAGCGGATCGGGCTCGCGACGACGTCGAACGTCATGCAGAACCCGCCGTTCAACTTCGCGCGGCAGATCTCCACGCTGGACCACCTCTCGCGCGGGCGGATCGCCTGGAACATCGTCACCTCCACCCAGGAGAACGCCGCGCGCAACTTCGGGCTCCCCGCACTCGTCGAGCACGACCAGCGCTACGAGTGGGCCGAGGAGTACGTCGAGGTCGCCTACAAGCTCTGGGAGGGCTCCTGGGAGGACGACGCCCTGCTCGTCGACCGCACCGGCAGCCGGCACGCCGACCCGGCGAAGATCCACAAGATCCACCACGAGGGTCCGCGCTACCGGGTCGAGGGCCCGCACCTGCCCTCGCCGAGCCCGCAGCGCACGCCGCTGCTGTTCCAGGCCGGCGGCTCGCCCCGCGGCGTCGCGTTCGCGGCGCGCCACGCGGAGGCGGTCTTCATCTCCACGCCCTCGCCCGAGGTGGCCCGCGACCACATCGAGCGCACCCGCGCGCTCGCCGAGGCCGAGGGCCGCCGCGGTGACGACATCCGCTTCTTCCAGGGTCTGTCGATCGTGCCCGGGCGCACGGAGGCCGAGGCCCGCGAACGCTATGACGACCTGCTCGCCCACGCCTCCTTCACCGGCTACCGGACCCACGCCGCGATCGGCATCCGCCCGGACGGCACCCGACTGCCCGACGACACCCCGCTGCGCGACGTCGAGAACAACGGCGGGCGCGGGCACGTCGAGTGGCTGCGCGCCGAGCACCCCGACCGCGAGCCGACCCTCGCCGACCTCGCCCGGCGCCGCCTCATCGGCCAGACCGTGGTCGGCACGCCGGAGACGATCGCCGACGAGCTGGAGCGCTGGCGTGCGGCGGGTGTGGACGGCGTCAACCTCGTCAACTGGCGACTGCCGTCGAGCTACGAGCAGTTCGTCGACCTCGTCCTGCCCGTGCTGCAGGACCGCGGGCTGGCCAAGACGTCGTACGGGGACGCCCGGACGCTGCGCGGGCGAATCTTCGGTCGGGATCGGCTGCCCGACCGCCACCCGGCGGCCCGGTTCCGCGGGGCGTTCGCCGGTGCGTCGGCGCCTGCGGGTCCAGCGGAGGTCCCCGGTCGTGTCCGGTGACGCATCACCTCGGTCAGGCGGCCCGGGATCGCGCGGGGAAGGCGAGGCAGAGCATCCCGCTGAGCACCAGCGCGCCGGCGACGGTCAGGGCGCCGGCGGTCAGCCCCGCGGTGTATCCGCCGGTGAGGGTGACGGTGAAGAACACGGAGCTCAGCGACGCGACCCCCACCGCGGCGCCGAACTGCTGGCTGGTGGTCCAGATGCCCGAGGCCGAGCCGGCGTAGCGCGGGGGAACGGTCGAGAGGAACACCGTGGTCAGCGGCGGCATGACGAGGTTGATCCCGACGCCGAGCGCGAACAGACCCGGTGCGAGCACCCAGGGGTCGACGTCCGCGGGGGCGGTCGTGGCGGCGCCGAGCACGGCCACGGTCCCGAGCGCGCCGGTCAGCGTGCCGGCCATGACGGTGCGGGTCCCGAAGCGCACGGTGAGGCGCCCGACGAACGGGGCCATGGCCAGGCCGCCGGCGCAGAACGCGGCGGTGACCACGCCGGCGCGCAGGGCGGTGTAGCCCTGGCCGTCCTGGAGCCAGAGGACGAAGACGAGCAGGAAGCCGCTGAAGGCGGCGAAGGCGACCATCTGCACGATCAGTGCGACACCGCTGGTGCGCTCGCGGAGCAGGCCGAGGGGCAGGAGGGCCCCGGCCCGGCGGGCCGGGACGCGGTGCTCGCCGACGGCGACCAGCGCGACGACAGCGATGCCGGCGGCGAGCAGCGTCCAGATCCACCATGCCCATCCGTGGGCGCGCCCTTCCAGTACGGGGAACACGATCGCGACGAGACCCAGGGTCAGGGCGGCGGCGGGGAGCCAGCGGGGCCGCAGCGTGTCGGGGGCGCGGCTCTCCGGGATGAGCCGGCCACCGAGCACGAGGAGGACGACGGCGGCCGGGACACTGAGCCAGAAGACGGTCCGCCATCCCAGGCCGGCGATGTCGGCGGCGATCAGCACGCCGCCTGCCACCAGTCCCCCGGCCTGGGCGAGACCGGCGACGATGCCGAACAGGCCGAGGACGGTGGCGCGTTCGCGCCCGCGGAACAGGGTGTAGAGGCTGCTGAGGACCTGAGGCGCCAGGATTCCGGAGGCCGCACCCTGGGCGGCGCGGGCGACGATGAGCTCGCCGGGGCTGCGTGACAGGGCGGACCAGGCGCCCGCGAGCGCGAAGGCTGCGAGCCCGACGAGGAACACCCGCTTGCGTCCCCACAGGTCACCCCAGCGAGCCCCGGTGATCAGCGCGGCCGCGAACGCCAGCAGGTAGGCCGTCGCGATCCATCCGACCTGTGACGAGGTGCCGCCCAGGCCGCCCTGGATCGCGGGCAGCGCGACGTTGACGATCGTGACGTTGAGCAGGTCGAGCATGAACCCCAGGACGAGCACGGCCATCGCCGCCCATCGCCGGGGATACAGCGCCTCGGGCGTGTCGTCGGGAGGCGTGGCCGGTGTCGTCACCGAGGTCTCCCGTTCACGCGGGGTATGTTTGCCGCGGCGAGATGCTCGCGAGGACATTTATCTCGTATGACCGAGTATCTCGTCTCCACGAGAGATTAGGCGGTGACCTCTCCGATGGCAACCACGTCCGGCACGTCCGGCACGTCCTGCACGTCCTGCGCGCGCTCGCAGACCGTGCGCGCCATCGCGTCCGAGCTCGGCCGGTACGCGGCGGCATCGGCCCGCGCCGACCAGATCGCCGCCGACGAGATCGGGGTGACGCTGAGCACCTGCGAGGCGAACTTCCTCAACCTGCTGCGCCTGCACGGTCCCCTCACCGCGGGGCGGCTCGGTGAGCTGGCGCGCCTGACCTCGTCCGGCACCACGACCGGAGTCGTCGACCGGCTGGAGGCCGCGGGCTACGTCGCGCGCGAGCGCTGCGCGAGAGACCGCCGCAAGGTGATCGTCTCGCTCAGCGGGCCACAGCTCGCCGCCGCCGACGCGGCCCGCGCCCAGCGGCTGACCGACCTCCTCGCCGACTACGACGACACCCAGATCGACACCATCGCCGCGTTCCTCGCCCGCCTCGCCGGCGACGAGGCCTCCGCCGCGGTGCCCCCGGAGCTCGCCACGGAGGTCCGCTGACCTGCGCGTCCCGTGTGGACCGTCAGGTGCGGGCGCGCAGCGCGCCCGCCGGGTGGCTCGCGTCCGCGCGGGGGCCCTCGCCGCCGAGGACCTCGCGCAGCGTCCCGGTCGGCGGGGTCTCCGGCATCCGTCCGCGGCGGCGCAGCTCCGGGACGACGAGCTGCGCGACCTGCTCGAACGTGCCGGGCGTGACCGCGTAGGCGAGGTTGAACCCGTCGGCGCCGGTCTCGTCGATCCAGCGCTCCATCTCGTCGGCGACCTCGGTGGGCGAGCCCACGGCGACCGGGCCGCGACCGCCGACCGCGAGGTGCGCGGCGATCTCGTCGATCGTCCACTCCCGATCGGGGTCGTCGGTGGTGAACGACGCGAGCGCGGTCTGCCCGGCGTCGGTGTGCACGTGGCGCAGCGGCTCGTCGGGCGGCACGTCGGACAGGTCGAGCCCGGTCCAGCCCCCGAACAGCGCCATCGCCCCCTCACGGGAGGCGGCCGCGAGGTAGGACTCGTGGAGCTCCCGTGCGTCAGACGACGTCGCCGCCACCACCGGCGCCAGCTGCACGAAGATCGTCACCGACTCCGGGTCCCGGCCCGCCTCGGCGACCGCCGCGCGGATGCCCGCGACCGACTTCGCGACGACGCCGGTGCTCGGTCCCGACACGAACACCGCCTCGGCGTGCTTGCCGGCGAACGCCTTGCCGCGCGACGAGGCGCCCGCCTGGAAGATCGCCGGGGTGCGCTGCGGCGAGGGTTCGCAGAGGAACGGGCCGGGCACGTCGAACCACGTGCCGTGGTGGGCGACGTCGTGCACCTTGGCCGGGTCGGTGTAGACGCCCTTCTCGGCGTCGCGGACCACCGCGTCCTCGTCCCAGGAGGTCTCCCAGAGCTTGTAGCAGACCTCGAGATACTCCTCGGCCATCGCGTAGCGCTCGTCGTGGGGGAGCTGGTCGCCGAGCCCCAGGTTCGCCGCGGCGCTCGACAGGTAGCCGGTGACGACGTTCCACGCGACCCGGCCTTTCGTCAGGTGGTCGAGCGTGGTGAACCGGCGCGCCAGCGCGTAGGGGTGCTCGTAGCTCACCGACACCGTCACCCCGAAGCCCAGCCGCGACGTCGCCGCCGCCAGCGCCGGCACGAGCAGCATCGGGTCACCCAGCGGGACCTGTGCCCCGGCGCGCACCGCGGCGTCGCGCGAGCCGCCGTACACGTCGTAGATCCCCAGCACGTCGGCCAGGAACAGGGCGTCGAACCCCGCGTCCTCCAACGTGCGGGCCAGCGCGATCCAGTGGTCGAGGTCGGTGTAGCGGAACCCCTCGTCGTCAGGGTGGCGCCACAGGCCCGCCGACTGGTGGCCTGCGCAGTTCATGGCGAACGCGTTGAGATGGATGCGGCGCTTGTCCGAGGGCACGGCGTCCTTTCTCTCAGATCGTGTCGTCGAACGCCGTCTCGCGCGCGAACACCGCCGAGAGGATCGTCAGCACGGACACGCCCGCGAAGATCACCACGACGAGCCAGAACGACCCGGTGGCGCCGACGACGGCCGCCGCCACCAGCGGGGCGAAGCCGCCCGCGATCACCGAGCCGATCCCGTAGCCCAGCGATGCGCCGCTGTAGCGCAGCCGCACGTCGAACAGCTCCGCGAACCACGCCGCCTGCGGCCCGTACATCGCGTCGTGGGTGACGTTGATCGCGAGCACCACGGCCAGCACGACCAGCCACGTCGATCCCGTGCCGACGGCGAGGAAGAACAGCAGCAGGGTCAGCGTGCCGCCGACGGCGCCGAGCAGGTACGGGATCCGCCGCCCGATGCGGTCGGACAGGATCGCCCACAACGGGGTCGTGATCAGTCCCAGCGCCGACGAGATCACCACGGCGAGTAGCCCGGCGCTACTGCCACGGCCGATCTCGCTCGCGATGTAGGTCAGGCCGTAGGTCGTGATCAGCACGAACAGCGCGATCTGCGAGAGCCGCAGACCGGTGGTCAGCAGGACCTCGCGGGGCGCGGCGCGGAACACCTCGACCACGGGCAGCCGCGAGATCTTGCCCTGCTCGCGCAGCGCGGTGAACTCCGGCGCGTCGGAGATGCGCAGCCGGATCACCAGCCCGACGATCACGAGCACCGCGCTGGCCAGGAACGGCAGCCGCCACCAGCCCTCGACGAACGCCTCGTCGCCGACCGCCGTCCGCACGAGGAAGAACAACCCGGTGGCGAGCAGCATCCCGGCGGGCGAACCGAGCTGGGTGAAGCTGCCGAAGAACCCGCGCCGCCGCGGCGGGGCGTGCTCGACGGCGAGGATCGCGGCGCCGGCCCACTCGCCGCCGACGGCGAGGCCCTGGAGGATCCGCAGCACCACGAGCAGCACCGGCGCCGCGACGCCGATCGTCGCGAACGACGGGAGCAGGCCGATGAGCGTCGTCGCCGCGCCCATGAGCACGAGCGCGCCGACCAGCACCGTGCGCCGCCCGAGGCGGTCGCCGAGGTGCCCCGCCACGACGGCCCCGACCGGCCGCGCGCCGAAGCCCGCCGCGTAGGTCGCGAACGCGGCCAGCGTGCCGGCGGTGGGGCTGATCGAGGGGAAGAACAGCTGGTTGAACACCAGCGCGGTGGCGGTGGCGTAGAGGTAGAAGTCGTACCACTCGATGGTGGTGCCGATGGCGCTGGCGAGGGCGACCCGGCGCGGGGTGCGCGCCGGGGCAGAGGTGGGCGTGCTGGTGCTCACGGGGGTTCCTGGGGGAGGAGGGCGGGCGGTGGCTGACGAGGTCAGCGACGACAGCCCTGGGAGCCGACGCGACCGAGATCGACGTGCCGGCGACGGGTCAGGAACACGGGCGCAGAGTTCACCAGGACCACCCGTGTGGGTCAACGCGACGTGACGCGTTACCCGTCCAGCAGCCCACGCGCCCGCAGCAGCGGGGTCACGCCGTCGACGAAGTCCTCGGCGCCGCCGGGGTTGTGCGAGAACTTGACGACGAACCCGTCCGCGGCCCCCGCGCCCACCCAGTCCGCCATGATCTCGGCGACGGCCTCCGGGGTGCCCGTGTGCTGGAGGTGCCCGCGGCTGCCCGCGACGTGGCGCACGAGCCGGCGCAGCGTCACGTCGGGACCGAGCTCGCGGGCGACCGAGTCGAGCACCGCCGCGCGGCTGCGGATGCCCTGGAACCCGGCGCCGGTGGTGAGGTCGGCGGGCAGCCGGTCGTCGAGCCCCACCCCGGGCAGGTCGAGCCCGAACTGGTCGAGCAGCGTGGCGATGGTGCCGTCGCTGAGCAGGTCGTCGAGCTGCCGGCGGCGCCGGCGCGCCTCCTCGTCGGTCGAGCCCAGGGTGACGAGGAAGCCGGGCAGCAGGAGCGGGGCGGGGCGTCCGAGCGCGGCGGCGCGGGCGTGCAGGTCGTCACGGAACGCGCGGGCGGCGTCGCGGTCGGGGGTGGCGGCGAAGACGGCGTCGGCGTGGCGCGCCGCGAACGTCCGCCCGCGCGGCGACGCCCCCGCCTGCACGAACAGCGGGCGGGTGTCCTCGGTGAAGGCCGCGCGCACGTGGTCGACGACGGCGTCCGCGGTGTCGTAGCGCGCGTCGTGGGCGGGCACCGCCGCCCGGCCGAAGGCCGCCGCGGCCGCCGGGGCGCCGGCGGTGACGATGTTCCAGCCGGCGCGCCCGCCGCTGACGTCCTGCAGCGTGGCGAACGTGTCGACGAGCTCGTCGGGCGACGCGAACACCGTCGACCCGGTGGCGACGACCCCGATGTCGGGCACCGTCGCGGCCACCGCGCCGAGCAGCGTCGTCGGTTCGAACGGCCAGCGGACCTGGTGGCGCACCACGGGGTCGTAGCCGACGAAGTCGGCGAAGAAGACGTGCGAGAACCCGCCGGTGGCCGCGATCCGGGCCCGCTCGACGTAGTAGCTCGCGTCGTCCGTGCGGTCGGGGCGCGCGGTCGGCAGGCGCCAGGCGCCCTCGTGGTCGCCGCTGTGGTGGAACTCGGCGAAGAGCTTCATGACCCCGCCCACCGCGGCACGACCCCTTGGGGCCCGGCGGGCACGTCGAGGGGCGAGTGCACGCTCCACCACCGCCCGTCGTGGTGCACCGCGGTGATCCGGTCGGTGTCGACGTGCACGCCACGCTCCCGGTCGTTGACGGTCGCGCCCGGCCCCCACGACGCCAGCAGCGCCTCCACGAGACGCACGGCCTCGTCGAGGCGCGCCGGCTCGCTGTCCTCCGGGAGCCACTCCGCCCGCCCACCGGAGATCTTGTCGAGCGCGGCGAGCTTGCGGGCGGCGACGTAGGGATGCGTGCGGGCCGTGTCGACGGCCACGCCGACCCGGATCGTCGCCGTGCGCGCCGCCACCGCCGCCGCGAGGACGAACGGGTCCCCGTCGCGGATCAGCACCCGGCGCTCGCCCGCTTCCTCCCGCACGAGCGCGTCGGTGAGGATCTCGGTGAAGCTCACGGCCGGAACTCGCCCAGGTAGCGCCCGCCGTCGACGACGAACTCGGAGCCCGTGGAGAACCGCGAGTCCGTGCTCAGCAGGAACAGCACCAGCGCGCTGACGTCGTCGGGCCGACCCGGCTCCCGCACGACCTGGTTGGGCAGGATGCTCGAGTCCAGGCCGTCGATGAACGGCGTGACGATCCGGCCGGGGTGCACCGAGTTGACCCGCACGCCGTGGTGGCCAAGGTCGAGCGCGGCGGCCTTCGTCAGGCCCCGCACCGCCCACTTGCTCGACACGTACGCCGGGTGGTCCTCGATCCCGATCATGCCGGCGATCGACGAGATGTTGACGATGCTGCCGCGCCGGTCCCGGGTCATGACGGGCGCGACCGCCTGGATCCCCAGCAGCGTGCCCTCGACGTTGATCCGGTGCACGGTGCGGAAGACCTCGAGGTCGACGGTCTGCGTATCGCCGTGCCCGAAGATCCCGGCGTTGTTGACCAGGCCGGTGACCGGGCCGAACGCGTCCTCAGCCGTGGAGACGGCACTCGCCCAGTCGGCCGCGCTGGTGACGTCGAGGTCGACCGCCACCGCCGCCCCACCGACCTCTCTGCCGATCTCCTTGGCGACGGTCCGCACGCCGGCGCCGTCGATGTCGCCGACCACCACGCGGGCGCCGGCCTCGGCGGCGCGGCGGGCGTGGTTGGCGCCCATTCCGCGCGCGCCGCCGGAGATCAGGACGACCTCGCCGTCGAGGGACGTCACGGCATCTCCCGTTCGAGCTCCCCTATCGGCGTGCTCCCCTCATTGCTTCGTCTCACAGCAGGCCCAGCACCGTCTTGCCGATCAGGTCGCGCACCGCGTCGGAGTTCGGCGGGTGGAAGCTGCCCGCGCGGACGTCGCGGTAGAGCCGCTCGAGCTCGTTGCGGCGGCTGATCGACGAGGCACCGGCGATCTCCAGGGCGAGGTCGGTGACGCTGCGCGCCACGCGGGTGCCGTTCTCCTTGGCCGCGAAGAGCTTGAGCAGCGTGCGGTCGCCGAGATCCACGCCGTTGGTGAGGTCGGCGGTGAGGCGGTCGAGCTGCGCGCCGACGCCCTCGAGCTGCAGCTCGGCCTCGGCGGCGTGGTACTGCACGAACGGCTTCTCGGCGACGGGCGCGCCGCCCAGGCTCAGCGCGGTGCGGGTGCGGGCCTGCTCGAGGGCGACGTCCACCGCGCGGCGTCCGGCGCCGTAGTAGACGTTGGCGAGCAGCGGGAGCACCCACGGGAAGACGCCGGCGACGTAGGGGCCCGGGGTGGCGCCGAGGTCATGGACGTCGACGACGCGCTCGGTCGGGACGAAGACGTCGCTGAGGTGGGTGTCGTGGCTCGCGGTGGCCCGGACGCCGAGAGTGTCCCAGGTCTCGTCGGTGCGCACGCCCTCGGCGTCGCGCGCGACGAAGGCGTGCACGATCCGCGGGTGGTCGGGGTCGGAGTCGTCACGGGCGTGGACGCCCAGCCAGTCCCAGACCGGCGCCAGCGAGGTGAAGATCTTGTGGCCGCTGATGCGGTAGCCGCCGTCGACCGGGGTCGCGGTGGTGCGCGCGTCGTCGATCGCGGTGTCGTTGCCCGGCTCGCCGTGGCCGGCCGCGACGACCTTGCCGGCGACGACGTCGTGCAGCAGCCAGTCGAGCGAGGAGTCGCCCGCGCGATGGCGGTCGGACGCCGAGCCGACCCAGTACAGGTGCATGGTCGTGGCCAGCGCGGTCGAGGGCGCGTTGTACGCCAGCCGGCGCTGGGCGTGGGCGACCTGGTCGAGGGTCAGGTCGCCGCCGCCGAGCTCGGCGGGGATCGGCGCGCGCAGGTGTCCGGCCTCGCGCAGGTCGTCGAGGTCCTCGTGGAAGAAGCGGTTCTCGCGGTCGTAGTCACCGGCGCGCGCGTGCACCCGCGCGAGCAGGTCCTCGGTGAGCAGGGTCGGGGCGGGCGTCGGGATGGGTGAGGTGGTCGTCACGGGAGCTGCCTTCGCTGGGGTTCGAATGGGTGTCCCGGAGCGCGGCGCGTGCCACGCTCGGGAGATGCGGGTGGAGCAGGCCGGCGCGGTGCTGGCCATCCTGAGGACGGGCTCGTTCTCGGCGGCCGCCCGCGAGCTGGGCGTGGGGCAGTCGACGTTGTCCGAGGGCGTGCGCTCCCTGGAGCGCGAACTCGGGGCGCAGCTGCTGCGACGCAGCCGGCGCGGCGTGACGGCGACGACCGTGGGCCAGGCCGTCCGCCCCGCGCTGGAGCGGATCGTCGCCGCGACCGAGGAGATCGCCGACGTCGTCGCGGGCGGCGGGACGCGGCGGCTGCGCGTCGGGGCGGTCAGCGCGGCGATCGGCACGGTGCTGGCCGACGCCACCGCCGACCTGCTCGCCGCCGCGCCGGGCCTCGAGCTGCGCGTGCGCGCCGCGGGCTCGGCCGAGGTCGTCGCCGCGGTGCGCAGCGGCGAGCTCGATGCCGGGCTGGTCGTCGCCGGCTCCGAGGAGCAGGACCTCGCCCTCGTTCCGCTCCTCACCTGCGATCTGGGCGTCTGCATGCCGCTCGGGCACTACCTGGCCGACCCCGACGAGGTCGCCGTGGTGACGTCCGCCGAGCTCGACGGCGAGCGCCTCGTCGCCCACCGCCCCGGCTACCGGGTGGCCGATCTCGTCGACGCGCTGCTGCCCGGAGCCGACGTCGTACACCGCGCCGACAACACCGAGACGGCCAAGGCGATGGTCGCCGCGGGCGTCGGCGTCGCCGTGCTGCCCGAGCTCTCGCTCACCGACGCCGACCGGGACGCGCTGGTCTGGCGCCCGCTGCACCCGCCCGAGGCGGTCACCGTCGCGCTGGTGCACACCGCGGAGGCCGGTGACGTCGTGCGGGTGTTCCGCGAGATCGTCGTGCGCCGGGCGGGCCGCAGTGCTCACAGGGTCACCCCGGACAGCACCAGCGTGCGCTCGACGGTGTAGTCGGTCATGGCGCTGCGCACGCCCTCGCGGCCCTGCCCGGAGTCCTTCACTCCGCCGAACGGGGTGACGTCCGAGCGGTAGGTCGGCGCGTCCCCGACGACGACCTGGCCGACCTCGAGCTCGTCGAGGGCCCGGAAGGCCAGGGTGGTGTCGTGGGTGAACAACCCCACCGAGAGCCCGTACCGCGACGCGTCGACCGCGGCCAGCGCCTCGTCGACCGCGTCGTAGGGCAGCACGCTGACCACGGGCCCGAACACCTCGTCGACGAGCACCCGCGCCCCGGCCGGGACGTCGGTCAGGACGGTCGGGGTGACGACGCGGCCCTCCCGGGCGCCGCCGGTGCGCACGACGGCGCCGCCCGCGACCGCCTCGGCGACCCACGACTCGACCCGCCGGGCGGCGTCCTCGTCGACGAGGGGGCCGACGTCGGTGGCCGGGTCCCAGGGGTCGCCGACGACCTGGCGGCGGGCCTGCGCGACCAGCCGCTCGGTGAACCGCTCGAGGTGCGCGCGCGGCACGTACACACGCTGCGGCGACGTGCACGCCTGCCCACCGGCGTAGAAGGCGAACAGCGCGATCCGCCCCGCGGCGTGGTCGAGGTCGGCGT
Source organism: Actinomycetospora sp. 2LY8.5 (assembly GCF_057180585.1). NCBI lineage: Bacteria > Bacillati > Actinomycetota > Actinomycetes > Pseudonocardiales > Pseudonocardiaceae > Actinomycetospora > Actinomycetospora sp. 2LY8.5. The sequence continues at coordinate 11,827 of NZ_JBXUHE010000036.1, read as the reverse complement.
CGCCGGTGTGATCGGGCGCGATCACGGCGGCGCCGTCGCCCCCGAGCTCGACGACGACCTGCTTGCGGGGCGCGGCGTCGACGATCCGCCAGCCCACCGCGTCCGAGCCGGTGAAGGTCACGACCGGCAGGCGCGGGTCGGCGACCAGCGCGGCGGTGCGGTCGTCGTCGGCCTCGACGACGCCCACCACCCCGTCGGGGACCCCGGCCTCGCGGGCGAGCCGGGCCAGCACGTGCGCCGGCTCGGGCGCCCGCGGCGTCGGCTTGACCAGGACCGGGGCGCCCACCGCGAGCGCCGGGGCGACCTTGTGGGCCACCAGGTGCAGCGGGAAGTTGAACGGCGTGATCGCGAGCACCGGGCCGCGCGGCACCCGACGGGTGACCGCGAGCCGCCCGGCCCCGGACTCCTGCGCGTCGAGGCGCTGCGCGTCGGGGTGCCACCGGACCGCCTCCTCGGCCGCGAGCCCGAGGATCGACGCCGCGCGGGCGACCTCGATCCGCGACCAGCGCACGGGCTTGCCGGTGGCGGCCGTGATGGTCCGGGCGTGCTCCTCGGCGCCGTCGAGCAGGAGCGACCCGAGCGCGCGCAGGGCGTCGGCCCGCTCGACGGCGGGACGACGCGCCCACCCCGGCCCCGCCGCGACGGCCGCCCGGACGGCGGACTCGACCCCGTCGTGGACGGGTGCGGCGGGGGCCGGAGGTGCGGTCGTCATCAGCGGTTGGCGAAGATCTGCTCGTCGGGCAGGACGCCGAGGGCGAGCGTGATCCGGTTGGTGGCGTTGATGATCGAGATGACCTGGACGGCCTCGAAGATGTCCTCGTCGTCCAGGCCGGCGCCGCGCAGCGCCTCGATGCGGTCGTCGGAGATCTCGCCCGGGGTGTGGGTGAGGGTCAGGGCGAGGTCGGCCAGCAGGCGCTCGCGGTCGCTGAGCTCCTCCACCTCGGCGTGGTGCAGGCCGATGCGGTGGGCGAGCCAGTGGTCGTCGAGCACCTTGCCGAGCGTGTCCACGTGCAGCGCGTGGCAGTAGCTGCAGCCGTTGGTGACCGAGACGATGGTCGCGAGGATCTCGCGCTCACGCCCCGTGAGATTGCCCGGGGAGTCGGCCGCGCCCTCGAGCAGCGGGAACAGGTAGGCGTTGAGGCGATTCGTGTGCTCGCCGCCGAGTGCGAACGCCTCGATCCAGTTCGGGACGTATCCCTCGGCCTTCTCGGTGGCCTCGGCGAGGCGTTGTGCGCTCGGGGTGAGCTCGTCGCGCCCGGGAACGCGCAGGCGTGAGAGGCGGGGTCCGGCGAACGTGGCGGTCATGCGTGCTCCTCAGGCGAAGAATTCGTCGTCGGGGGTGACCTGCAGGAAGATGGAGAATCGGTTCGCGGCCGCGAACACCGAGATCACGTGGACGGCTTCGAAGATCTGCTCGTCGTCCAGGCCGAGCTCGCGCAGCGTCTCGATGTCGGTGTCCGAGACCTCGCCGGGGTGGTTCGTCAGCTTCGCGGCGAACTCGGCGAGCGTGCGGTGGCGCGGCGAGAGCTCACGCACCTCGCGGAAGTCGATGGCGACCCGGGTGCCCAGCTTCTTGTCGCCGAGCGCCCCACCCAGGCTGCCGGCGTGGTTGAGACGGCAGTACGAGCAGCCGTTCTCGGCCGACGTGACCGTCGCGAGAATCTCCCGGTCGTCGTAGGGCAGCAGGCCGCTGGCCGGGTCGAGCAGCGGGAGCAGGTACTCGTTGAAGCGTGCGGTGTGCGCGCCGCCGAGGGCGAAGGCGCGGATCCAGTTCGGCGTGTAGCCGAGCTGATCGGTGATCGACTCGATCTGCTTCTGCAGTTTCGGCGGCAGCTCCTCGACGGCGGGAACGCGGAGACGCGAGATCGTCCCGGTCCTCTCGGGAAGGTCGACGGACATGGGTACACCCTTCATGTGGAGGGAATCGTGGAAATGGTGCGCGAGAATGCGCGGCGGGCCGCGGGGCGGCACGTCGCTACCAGGAGAGAGGCTCGCGCAAAAGGAGGGCCGGCCTACCGAGCCGGCGTCGCGGGACTAACAGCCCGCGGAGATGACGCGACACAGGTCGACGTGAGCTCGCTGGGTGAGCATCGATCCGCCGGCCACGTCCCGAACGCTAATCAACGGCGGAAGGTGAGCGCAACCGCCGAGGGTGTCGGCGGGGTCATACGACAATTCGGCGGAGCCGATCGATCGATCGGCTCCGCCGGTCGTGGGCGCGTCCCGTGGTTTCCGACCGAAGGGCACCTTCGCTCGCATAGACGGGCAAGGGGCGCCCCTGACCGGAACGCCGGTGAAACCCCGCGCAGCCGGCCGTGATTTCCGGGAGGCGCTCAGGGCCGTGGCGCCAGCACCTCGCGCCGCGCGAGCTCGGGCAACACGCCCTCGCCCACCCGGAAGGCCTCCTCGAGGTGCGGGTAGCCGGACAGGATGAACTCGTCGATCCCGAGCGCGTGGTACTCCTCCATGCGGTCGGCGATCTCGGCGTGGCTGCCGACGAGCGCCGTGCCGGCCCCGCCGCGCACGAGGCCCACCCCGGCCCACAGGTTCGGGCTGATCTCCAGGGAGTCCACCGAACCCCCGTGCAACGCGGACATCCGCCGCTGGCCGACCGACTCGCTGGTCTGCAGCACCGCCTGCGCGCGTCGGATCTCGGCGGGGTCGAGCGCATCGAGCATCCCCTGCGCCACACCCCACGCCTCCGCGGCCGTGTCACGGGCGATGACGTGCAGGCGGATCCCGAAGCGCGGCTCACGGTGGTGCTCGGCGGCGAGCTTGCGCACCCGCTCGATCTTCTCGGCCACCTGCGCCGGCGGCTCGCCCCACGTCAGGTAGACGTCGGCGTGCTTGGCCGCGATCGGGAGCGCGGCGTCCGACGAGCCGCCGAAGTAGATCGAGGGCGTCGGTTCGGGCGGCGCGAGCGTCGTCGCGCCCTCGACGCGGTAGTGCTCGCCGGCGAAGTCGATCGGCTCGGGGCCCCAGGACGCCCGCAGCACCGAGAGGAACTCGTCGGTGCGGGCGTAGCGGGTGTCGTGCTCGGCCCAGTCGCCGAAGCGCTTCATCTCGACCGCGTCGCCCCCGGTCACGATGTTGAGCATCAGCCGCCCGCGCGACAGGCGCTGGAACGTCGCGGCCTGCTGCGCGGCGAGCGTGGGCGAGATGAGCCCGGGCCGGAACGCGACGAGGTACCGCAGGGAGCGGGTCTCCTGCAGCAGCGCGGCCGTGGTCAGCCAGGCGTCCTCACAGAACGTCCCGGTCGGCGTGAGCACCCCGTGGAAGCCCTGGTTCTCGGCGGCGTGGGCGACCTGCGCGAGGTAGTCCAGGTCCGGCGCGCGGGGGGCGTCACCGGCCTCGCCGCGGTCGGCGTGGCGGCGGGCGACGATGGTGCGCGCGTCCCCGGACGTGGGCAGGAACCAGTGCGGAATGATCACGATCGGTCCTCGAAACGACGGTCGACGAAGTCGGCGAAGCCGACCCGGCCAGGGATGACGCCCGCGTCGGTGAACGCGTCGGCGAGCTCCTGCTGCGAGCGCACCAGGCGGTCGTCGAGCGGGACGGGCAGGTCGGGCCCCCGGGACGCGGCGAGCTGGGTGACCGGGAGCGGGAGCTTCGTCTCCTGGGCCCAGGACTCGGCGCGCTGGTCGCGGTGGATGTCGGACCAGCGCATCGCCTCCCGGACCCTCCCGGTGAAGTCGGCGAGCGCCGCCTGGTGCGCCGGGTCGGCCAGCGCGGCGTTGCTCGCGACGAGGAACGAGTACCCGTTGGCGGTGCCCTCGCCGTCGGCCAGGATGCGCGCGCCGGTCTCGAGCTGGGCCTGCGCGGTGTACGGATCCCAGGTCGCCCACGCGTCGACCTGGGACTGCTTGAACGCGGCGTACGCGTCCGAGGGCTGCAGGTAGGTGAGGTCGACGTCGTCGAGCGTCAGCCCGGAGGCGCGCAGGGTGTAGAGCAGCTGGCCGTGCGCCGACGTGCCCTTGCCGACCGCGATGCGCTTGCCCCGCAGGCTCGCGACGTCGCGGATCGGGGAGTCGGGGGCGACGAGGATCGCGTCGCTGGTGACGTTGCCCTGCGACGCCGAGATCAGCTGCACCCGGGCCCGGGCGGCCGCCGCGAAGATCGCGGGTGTGTTGCCGGTCTGGCCGACGTCGATCGCGCCGGCGCGGGCGGCCTCGATCAGCGGGGGACCGGCCGTGAACGTCGACCACTGCAGCCGGTACGGGGTGTCGAGCAGCCCGGCTGCGCGCAGCAGCGACTGCACGCCGCCCTTCTGATCGCCGACGCGCAGGGTGACCCCGGCGAGCGCCGCCGGGTCGGCGGGCGGCTGCACCGGCGGTCGCTCCCGCGGCACCGACGAGCAGCCGGCGAGGACGAGGAGCATCCCGAGCAGCAGCAGCGCGCTCCCCCGAAGATCAGGCCGCATCGTCGGTCACCCCCAGTTCGCCGAGCACGCGACGCCGCAGGGCGCCGACGTCCTCGCGCGGTCGCGGGCCCGGCGCGTGGTCGGCGACGATCCGCCCCTCGTCGAGCACGAGCACGCGGTCGGCGAGCACCAGCGCCTCGTCGACGTCGTGGGTGACGAGCAGGATGCCCATGCCGTGGCGCTCCCACAGGTCGAGCACGAGGCGGTGCATCGCGATCCGGGTCAGCGCGTCGAGGGCGCCGAACGGCTCGTCGAGCAGCAGCAGGCCGGGCTCACGGACCAGGGCGCGGGCGAGCGAGGCGCGCTGGGCCTCGCCGCCCGACAGCGTCAACGGCCAGGCGTCGGCGCGCTCGCGCAGCCCGACCTCGTCGAGCGTGGCGCGGGCGATCTCGGCGGCCTCGGGGCGGTGCAGTCCGAGCACCACGTTGTCGGTGACGCTGCGCCAGGGCAGCAGCCGCGGCTCCTGGAACGCGACGGCCACCGAGCCGGGGACGGTCACCTCGCCGCCCACGCCCTCGCTGCCGGCGTCGTCGAGCCCGGCGAGCACTCGCAACAGCGTGCTCTTGCCCGAGCCGCTGCGCCCGAGCAGCGCGACGAACTCGCCGTCGCCGACCGTGATGTCGAGGCCGTCGAGCACCCGGTGGTCACCGAAGTCGCGGGTCAGGCCGCGGACCTCTGCAGCACTCACGCGTCCACGCTCCCCACCCGCCACGCCAGTGCCTTGCGCTCGATCCGGCGCACGAGGGCGTCGGTGCCGAGCCCGAGCAGGGCGTACACGACCAGGCCGACGACGATGACGTCGGTGCGGAGGAACTCCCGCGCATTCATGATCATGTAGCCGAGGCCCGAGTCGGCCGACACCGTCTCGGCGACCACGATCGAGAGCCAGGCGATGCCCATCGCCAGGCGCAGGCCGGTCAGCGCGCTCGGCAGGGCGCCGGGCAGCACGACGTGGCGCAGCTGCTCGCCGCGCGTGAACCCGGAGACGCGGGCGGCCTCGAGGAGCTTGGGGTCGACGCCGCGGACGCCGGCGTGGACGTTGAGGTAGACGGGGAAGAGCGCGCCGAGGGCGACGAGCAGGATCTTCGGGGTCTCGTCGACGCCGAACCAGAGGATGAACAGCGGCACGAGCGCGAGGTGCGGCAGCGTCCGCAGCATCTGCACCGGCGGGTCGACGAGCACCCCGCCCCAGCGCGACAGCCCCGAGAGCAGGCCGAGCGCGGTGCCGGCGGAGACACCCAGCGCGAGCCCGATCGCCACGCGCACCAGCGAGACCAGCAGGCCCTCGGGCAGCTCGCCGCTGGCGGTGACGTCCACGGCGGCGGTGACCACGCGCCACGGCGAGGCGAGCTCGTCCTCGGCGAGCAGCCCGGTGCTCGAGGCGAGCTGCCAGATCAGGACGATCGCGACCGGGCTGATCCAGCGGTACCACGCGGCGGGCCGGGCGCGGCGGCGCCTCCCGACAGGTGCGGAGGGCGGGGTGGCCGGGCGCGCGGGCGCACCGGTGGATTCGAGCGTGGACACACGGGGCTCCCGGAAGGGACGACGGGACGGCGGCGTGTGTCAGCGACAGATGCCGTGCGCCGTGCGCATGAGGTCGACGTGACGGCGCCGCGTCAGATCCGTCCCCCGGTCCATCACACGATCGTGAGTGACGCTCCGCGACAGCGCAACCGCGCTGTGTCCCCGTTCTCAGGGTCCCCGTTCTCAGGGTCCCCGTTCTCAGGCGGTGCGGGAGGGCGCGGGATCGGGATCGGTGCAGCGCGCGGCGAGATCGTCGAGGGGGAGCCCGAGCTCGGCGCACAGGGCGACGACCGTGAAGAACGCCGGCGTCGGCACCCGACCGGTCTCGATCTTGCGCAGCGTCTCGGGCGACATCCCGACCGCGGCGGCCACCGACGTCATGCTCCGCGGGCCGCGCGCGGCCCGGAGGACCTCGCCGAGACGCTGCCCACGCTCGTGCTCCTCCGCCGTCAACGGCACGCGCACCATGACCGTGATACTAATACCGGGATAGTTATCCCGCGAAGAGAGTGCGTCGATGATCGAGTTGAAGACCCCCGCCGAGATCGACCGGATGCACGAGGCCGGCCGCTTCGTCGCGCACGTGCTGACCGAGCTGGGGGAGCGGGCCGCGGTCGGGGTCAACCTGCTCGACCTCGAGCAGCACGCCCGGCACCTGATCCGCGAGCGCGGCGCCGTGTCCTGCTACTGGGACTACGCGCCGTCGTTCGGGCGCGGCCCGTTCCGCAACGTCGTGTGCCTCTCGGTGAACGACGCGGTGCTGCACGGTCTGCCCCACGACGACGTGCTGCGCGACGGCGACGTCCTGAAGATGGACCTCGCGGTCATGGTCGACGGGTGGGCCGCGGACTCCGCGCGCACCGTCATCGTCGGCACGCCCCGCGAGGACGACCAGCGGCTCGTCGCGGCGAGCGAGGAGGCCCTGGAGGCCGCCATCACCGCCGCGCAGCCGGGCGGGAGGCTCGGCGACATCTCGGCCGCCATCGGCGCGGTCGCCGCCCGCCACGGCTACCCGGTCAACCTCGAGTTCGGCGGGCACGGGATCGGCCGCACCATGCACGAGGACCTCCACGTCCCCAACGACGGGCGCGCGGGCCGCGGGATGCGCCTGAAGCCGGGATTGACCCTCGCCCTCGAGCCGTGGTTCGCGCGCACGACCGACAAGATCGTCTTCGACCCCGACGGCTGGACCATCCGGTCCGCCGACGGCTCGCGGACCACCCACAGCGAGCACACGATCGCGGTCACCGACGACGGGCCGCGCGTCCTCACCCGGCGGGAGAACGAGCTCGCCACCCGGTGAGCGGTCTTCGAGCCGACAACCCGAGGATCGCTCACCGAGGCCGGCCGCGGGCCCTCGTTGCGGCCGACCGGATGCCTGCGGTGAGATGTGCGCATGAGTCACCGCGCCCTCGAGCCGTTCTGGCCGAGCCGGCGCGTCATCGAGTTCGACCAGTGGTGTCGCCGGGCCGCGTGAGCGCCCGGGGCCGGTCACACGTTGGGGCACCGTCCTGATCCGTTCGCGCGGCCGGATCGTCGTGCCCCGACCGACCGACACCCCGGAGGCTCCGCATGTCCGTCACCGACGAGTACCTGAAGAACAACGACGCCTACGTCGCGACCTTCCCCGGCGAGCTGCCCCTGCCCCCGGCACGCAAGACCGCCGTCGTGGCCTGCATGGACGCCCGCGTCAACCCCTACGGCGCGCTCGGCCTGCACGAGGGCGACTCGCACGTCATCCGCAACGCCGGCGGCGTCGTCACCGACGACACGATCCGCTCGCTCGCGATCAGCCAGCACCTCCTCGGCACCGAGGAGATCGTGCTGATCCACCACACCGACTGCGGCATGGTGACCTTCACCGACGAGCAGTTCGCCGACATCCTCGAGAAGGAGGCCGGCGAGCGCCCGTCGTGGACGGCGAACGCCTTCCCCGACCTGGAGGCGGACGTCCGCGACTCGATCAAGCGCATCACCCACAGCCCGTTCGTCAAGAACAAGGGCTCGGTGCGTGGGTTCGTGCTCGACGTCGCGACCGGCAAGCTGAACGAGGTCACGTAGAGCGACCACGGATGACCGGCTGGTACCGCTCGCCGGCGAGCGGTACCAGCCGGTGACCCTCGAGGGGGAGTGCGGTCTACGGCTTGCGGCCCACGCCGGCCAGGACGATCTGGTCGACGGGCTGCTCGGCGGTGAGATTCGGACCGTCGGGCCACCAGTCGCGCAACAGGGTCAGGCCCGGCTCGACGAGCTCCAGGCCGGTGAAGAACCGCTCGATCTCCGCGCGGGACCGGAAGTTGGCCGATCCCATCGAACTGCTCCGGAACGTGTCCTCGATGTAGCGGGCGATCTCGCTCCCCGGGCTCCCGTCGCCCGGGTCGTGCCAGTGAGTCAGCGCGACGTAGGAGCCCGACGGGAGGGCGTCGATGTAGGCCTGCATGATCTCGTGCGGCCGTTGCTCGTCGGGGACGTGGTGGATCGTCGAGCACTGGATCAGCGCGACGGGACGATCGAGGTCGAGCCGCTCGGTGACCCGGGGGTCGGCGAGGAGCTGGTCGGGCCTGGTCAGGTCACCGTCGACGAACGTGGCCCGGCCGTTGTCCTCCAGCAAGGCCCGACCGTGCGCCGACACGATCGGGTCGTTGTCCACGTAGACCACCGTGGCCTCGGGCTCGTAGCGCTGCGCGGCCTCGTGGGTGTTCTCCTGGGTGGGCAGGCCCGAACCGCAGTCGAGGAACTGGCTCACCCCGGACTTGGCCAGGAACCGCACGACCCGGATCAACCACGCGCGGTGTTCCCGCGCGAACGCCAGCGTCTGCGGGATCTGCTCGATGACCGCGTTCGCGACCTCGCGGTCGACCTCGTAGTTGTCCTTGCCGCCCAGGAAGACGTCGTAGACGCGGGCGATACTGGCCCGGGACTGGTCGATCTCGACCTCGGCCTGGCGTCGACCCACGTGCGCTCCTCACTCCCGACCCGTCACCGGGGACTCTAGCAACCAGCCGGCACGAGCTGATCTCGCTCACGTCCGGCGGGCCCGCTTCCAGCCCGCCAGATCCCAGCCGGTGCGTTCCTCGACGCGCGCGACGTCGTCGGCGAAGGCGGGCAGCAGCGCCACGCGCTCGGCGTCGGTCGGCCCCGAGGCGCGCCCGGTGACGTCGGGGCGCACGTGGTGGCGGGGGATGCCGTCGATGCGCCCGGTCTCCACGCCGAGGAACGCGCAGACGCGGTCCGCGGTGCCGACGGGGTCGTCGCGGAGCACGCGGTAGTCGAGCAGCAGGATCCGGTCCGGGTCGACGAGCGCCGTGAGGTGGTCGAGCTGCTCGCCGTAGCGGCCCTGCGCGACGTAGTGCCAGAAGTGCGCGAAGCCCGCCGCGATCCGGGCGGGCTCCTCCCGGCAGGCGGCGAGGAAGTCGGCCTCGGGCTCGAGCCCGGCCTCGCGCAGGTGGGACCAGTTCGAGTGCGCCCGCTCCACCGGGTCGCGCAGCACGGCGATCAGGCGCACGTCGGGCAGCAGGTCGGCGATGCGCTTCTGGGCGTCGCGGTCGTAGAGGTAGAACACGGTGCCCTCCCCGCGCAGCGTGCCCGCCGGCGCGGGGTCGAACAGGGCCTCGTAGTCGGCGCGCCGCCAGACGTGCTCGCCCCAGGTGGCGACGTCGCCCGGCCCGCCTCCCGAGTGCGGTGGCGGCCCGTCGGTGAGGAAGAACTTCGGTTCCTTGACCGTCGGCAGGAAGATCTCCGGGTGCCCGCCGAGGGCGTTGTGCAGGGCCGAGGTCCCGGTCTTCGGGGCCCCGATGATCAGGAAGTCGGGCAGGGTCACGCGGCGTCCGGCAGCCCGGCCGCGGCGAGGACCTCGGTGCGCAGCTCGTGCGCGCCGTCGGGGCGGGTGGCCTCCCAGTACAGGCGCCGGACGCCCCCGACGTCGGCGACCGCGACGTAGCGCAGGCCCCGCCCGGCGTGTGGCGACTCGGCCGCCGGCGTGTCGCCCTCGGCCACGAACCGCCCGTCCCCGGCCGCGCGCGCGACGCCCGTGCGCTCCTCCCAGTTCTCGGCGGCGCTGGCGCGCCCGTCGTAGGTGGCGACCAGCGCGTCGCCGACGGGCACGACCGCGCTGATCCGCACGCCGCGCGCGTCCCACGTGCCGGCGCGCGGGGCCAGCGCGGTCCCCTGCCAGGTCCAGTCGAGGCCGTCGGGGCTGGTCGCGTACTCGGTGGTCATGCGGTCGGTCGCGTCCGGGTCGTCGAGAGGATGCACCGACGCCCACAGGTGCCAGCCCCGCCCGTCGCGGAGCACCACCGGGTCCTTGACGGCGTGCCGGTCGTCGCCGGGGAGCACGGTGCGCCGGGACGGTCCGGGCGCGAGCGCCAGCCCCTCGGGGGTGTCGGCCTCGAGCACGTCGACCCACCAGTGCTTCGTTCCCGGCGTCGCGCAGCTGACGTAGAGCCGCCAACGGCCGTCGTCGGCGCGGGCCAGCGCGGGGCGCTCGAGCGATGCGGCGCCGAAGGTGTCCTTCTCCACCACCGCGAGGGTCTCGAACGACACCCCGTCGACCGACCGCGCGACGACGTTGGCGTACCCGCGCCCGGCGCCGACGGGCTGGCGAAGCCGATAGGACAGGTACACGACGTCGTCGACGACGAGCACGCTCGGCGCGCCCGCCCAGTACCCGGGCTCGTCGACCGGCGGCGGGACGACGACCGTGCCCTCGCCGCGGGGGACCGGGATGCCTGCGTTCATGGAGCCGTCCTCGTCGACGTTGGTGTCGCGGCCTGCTCGGTGAGGCCCTGCCGGTGCAGATGATCCACGAGCAGGTCCACGGACTCGTCGACGGACTGCTCGTGGCTCGGGATCTCGAGGTCCGGCGACTCCGGGACCTCGTAGGGGTCGTCGACGCCGGTCAGACCCGTGACCTCGCCCGCGCGCTGGCGGGCGTAGAGGCCCTTGACGTCCCGCTCGCCGGCCACCTCGACGGGCGTCGACACGTAGATCTCGTGGTAGGGCGTGCCGGCCTCGGCGTGGGTCTCGCGCACCTGCTCGCGGATGTCCGCGTGCGGTGCGATCGCCGCGACCAGCACGATCACCCCGTTGCGGGCGAGCAGCTCGGCGACGAACCCGATGCGCCGGATGTTGATGGCGCGGTCCTCCCGGGAGTAGCCGAGGCCGCGGGACAGGTTCTCGCGGATGAGGTCGCCGTCGAGCACCTCCACCCCGCAGCGCTCGACGCGCAGGCGGGCGGCGACGCCGTTGGCGATCGTGGACTTCCCGGCGCTGGGCAGGCCGGTCAGCCACACCGTGGCACCCCCGGCGCAGGGGAGATCGTGGGGCGGCTGGACGTGGTGGACACGGTTGTCGTCCGGCATGACGGGTCGCTCCGGGGCGGCTCGGGGGCGGGCGGCCTGGTCAGCACCCCGCCCGACAGCCCGTCGCCCCGGTGCGGCGCAGGTCGACGTGGCGGCGCCGGGTCAGCCGCCACCCGCCTCCGCCTCTCACGACTCGACCGGCTCCAGGTCCTCGAGCGGCCGCGCGACCAGCGGCCGCCCGACCAGGCCCGCGGCGAGCGTGTCGCCGGCCTGCGGGTCGACGAGCAGGAACGACCCGGTGGCGGCGACGTCGTCGTACGGGTCGAGCGGCAGCGCCTCGGAGACCGTCAGCGACGCCTGGCCCATGTCGTTGATGCCCAGCTCGCCCGGGTCCTCGACGACCGACAGGTTGTCGGTGTCGAGCCGGTGGGTCACCGTGCCGACGATCGCCTGGACGGTGCGGGTGCCGTGCTTGAGCAGCAGGCGGGCGCCGGGACGCAGGGGCTTCTCGTGCAGCCAGGCGAGCGTCGCGTCGAACTCCGTGACCGGCTCCGGCGCGCCCGGCGCCGCGAGCAGCGCGCCG
>NZ_JBXUHE010000035.1:0-70466 GCF_057180585.1 Actinomycetospora sp. 2LY8.5 | reverse complement strand
GTGCGGGGTGCGGGGTGCGGTCAGGAGGTCGGTGTCGCGAGCAGCCACGTGAGGTCGGTACCCGCCGGGAGCTCGACGGGCTCGTGGCCGCGGCGGAAGAGGCGCGCGGTGTGGCCGTCGAGGGCGAGGGTGTCGTTGCCGCGCAGCAGCCACGCGCCCTCGCGGAGCCCGACGACGGCGACGGCGTTCTCCTCGTGGAACTCCTCGATCCGCTGCTGGCGGGTCTCGCCGCGGTGGGTGGAGTGCGGGTCGGGGTCGAGGTAGTGCGGGTTGATCTGCACGGGGATGCGTCCGACCGCGTCGTAGCCGCCGGGGTCGACGATGGGCATGTCGTTGGTCGTCATGATCGTCGGGCAGGCGAGGTTGGAGCCGGCGCTGGCGCCGGCGTAGCGGAGGTCTTCTCGTGCCTTCAGGGCGTCGAGGACCCCGTTGTCGTCGGTGCGCCGGCGCAGGCGGAACGTGTTGCCGCCGCCGACGAAGACGGCCTCGCGGTCGGGGTCGGCGTCGCGGATCGTGGTGGCCGGGTCGGGCTCGCGGTGCAGGCCGCGGACGTCGAGGGGGCCGAGGACGTTCTCGAGCGCTTCGGCGACGAAACCGGTGTACGCGTCGAGGTCGCCGCCGGCCCACGCCGCGAACCACAGCGTCCGACCGCCGACGTGGCTGCGCAGCGGCTCGGCGGCGTGCGCGAACGGCACCGCGGCCCCGGGTGGGCGGGAGTTGGAGAACAGCAGCGCGTCGGCGGGCACGCCGCGATCCTCGCCGCCCCGTGGAGCCGGCCGACGCACGGGGGTGTGCCAGCGTGGGGGCCACGCCTGAACATCTCGCGAGCCCCGCCGCCGCGCGCCCGAGTCGGCGTGTCGAGCAGCGAGGATGTGGCGATCCTGGCGTGAGATGCCAGCGATGCCGCATCGCTCGCACGACGTCAGCCGCCGGCCACCGGGGTGTGGGGTGGGACGGCGGGGGTGCCGAGGGGGACCAGGCGCAAGGCGCCCGGGGCGTCGGCGGGGACGACGGGGGCGTGCGGGGCGACCGGGTCCACGCGGAGGTACGCCGACCCGAGCGGCGGGCGCGGGTCGGGCTCGCCCTTGTTCGGCCAGAACGCCATCGCCCGCTCCGCCTGCGCGGTGATCGTCAGCGACGGGTTCACGCCGAGGTTCGCGGACAGCGCCGAGCCGTCGACGACGTGCAGGCCCGGGTGCCCGTAGAGGCGCTGGTAGCCGTCGATCACGCCGTGCTCGGGGTCGGCGCCGATGGGGCAGCCGCCGATGAAGTGCGCGGTCATCGGCATGTTCACCGCCTCGCCCCAGGTGCCGCCGGGGTCGCCGTCGATGATCTCGGCGAGGCGCCGCGTGGTGTCGTTCGCCGCCGGGATCCACGTCGGGTTCGGGGTGCCGTGGCCCTGGCGGGAGACGAGGCGGCCGAAGCGCCGGCGCACCGTGATCGAGTTGTCCAGCGACTGCATCACCAGCGCGATCACGGTCCGCTCCGACCAGTGCCGCTTGTCCAGCGAGCGCGCGAACGTGCGGGGGTGCCGGACGATCGCCCCGAGCAGCTTGAGCGCGCGCGGCACCCTCCCGCCGCCGTCGGTCATGAGTGTCGTGAGCAGGCCCATCGCGTTCGACCCGCGCCCGTATCGGCACGGCTCGATGTGCGTGTCCTCGTCCGGGTGCCAGGACGAGGTGATCGCGACGCCGCGGGTGAAGTCGCGCGGCCCGCCGGGCTCGGGCGCGCGGTGGGCCATCGCGCCGACCAGCGCCTCCGAGTTGGTCCGGGTGAGCTCGCCGAGCCGCCTGGACACCCGCGGCAGCACCCCGGTGTCGCGCAGGCGGTGCAGCAGCGACTGGGTGCCCCACGTCCCGGCGGCGAGCACGACCTGGTCGGCGGTGAACGACGCGCGCCCCCGCCCCCGCGTCGCCCGGGTCTCGACGACGTAGCCGTCGACCGAAGGCCGGACCGTCCGCACCGTCGTCTCCGGGTGCACGACGGCCCCGGCCCGTTCGGCCAGCGCGAGGTAGTTGGTCTCGAGGGTGTTCTTGGCGCCGTGGCGGCAGCCGGTCATGCACTCGCCGCACTCCAGGCACCCGGTGCGCTCCGGCCCGGCGCCGCCGAAGAACGGGTCGGGGGACGTCACGCCCGGCCCGTCACCGAAGTACACGCCGACCTGGGTCGGCGCCACCGTGTCGCCACGTCCCCGCTCCTCGGCGACCTGGCGCATCACCCTGTCCGACGGCGTCACCGACGGCTGCGGGACCACCCCGAGCATGCGCGCCGCCTGGTCGTAGAACGGGTCGAGCTCCGCGCGCCAGTCGGTCAGCGACGCCCACTGCGGGTCGCGGTAGAACGCCTCGTTCTTCGGGCGGTAGAGCGTGTTCGCGTAGTTCAGCGACCCGCCGCCGACGCCCGCGCCCGCGAGCACCACGACGTCGCGCAGCACGTGGATGCGCTGGATCCCGTAGCAGCCCAGCCGTGGCGCCCAGAGGAAGTTCCGTATGTCCCACGACGTCGCCGGCAGCGTCTCCGGCGTGAACCGCCTGCCCGCCTCGAGGACCCCGATCCGGTAGCCCTTCTCGGCGAGCCGCAGCGCCGTGACGCTGCCTCCGAACCCGGATCCGACGACGAGCACGTCGTAGTGCTGTGGTGGTGGCACGCCAGGAAGGTAACTCCTGAGTAGCTGTAACGATAGGTCACAGGTACATCAAGGTGTCACGATCACCTTGCCCACCGCCCCGTTCTCCACCGCCTCGTGCGCCGCGACGATCTCGTCGAGCCCGTAGCGCGTCACCGGCAGCGGCGAAAGTGCACTCGCGGCCGCCGCGTCGGCGGTCCACGCGACCGCCGCGGCCAGCTCGTCGGCGGGCACGCCGTAGAGCAGCACGTAGCTGATCGAGGTGTTGGCGACCATGAGCCGCCGCGTCGGGATCACCGGGTCGTCCGGCTCGTTGGCGTAGACCGCGATGACCGTGCCCGCCCCGGACAGCGCCAGGTCGAGCTCGAGGTTGGCGCCGAGGGCGACCTCGACGACGCGGTCGACGCGGTCGGTGACCTGACCGATCCGCTCGACGACTCCGGGCTCGCGGTAGTTCACGACGAGGTCGGCGCCGGCCTCTCGCGCCAGCTCGGCCTTCTCCTCGGAACTCACGGTGGTGACGACGCGGGCACCGGCGTGCTTGGCGAGCTCGATCGCGTAGTGCCCGACCGCGCCGGCGCCGCCGGCGACGAGCACGGTGCGCCCGCGCAGCGCCTCGCGTCCCTCGCCGCGCACGAGCAGGCAGTGCGCCGCGGTCACGGCCGGCACGCCCAGGCAGGCGCCGAGGTCGTCGGGGGCGTCACCGGGCAGCGGGACGGCCCGGTCAGCGGGCAGGACCGAGTACTCGGCCGCGGTGCCGTAGAGGTTGCCGAACGCGGCGAGGTGGAGCCAGACAGGCTGCCCGACGCGGGCGGCGTCCACCCCCTTGCCGACCGCGTCGACGACGCCGACGCCGTCCTGGTGGGGGATCTGGAACGTGGCGGGTTCCTGGCCGGTGAGCCCCGCACGGGTCTTCCAGTCGGTCGGGTTCACCCCGGACCCCGTGATGCGGACGCGGACCTGGCCCGGCCCCGGCTCGGGGGTCTCGACGTCGGAGACGGAGAGCACCTCGGCGGCCGGACCGGTGCGGCGGTAGAGCGCAGCCTTCATGCCGGGCAGGTTATCCGGCCACCGCGCGCAGCTCCCCGAACGCGACGGCCAGGGACGCCGGCGTCTGGTGGGCGTTGAGGCCGCTGGGGTTCGGGAGCACCCAGAGCCCCGTCGGGCCGAGCGTGCGCTGCTGGCGACCCGCGACCGCACGGCGGTCGCCGAACGCGACCCGGTAGGCGCCGATCCCGACCACGGCGAGCCAGGCCGGGCGCACCTCGTCGACGAGCGCCCGCAGCCGCTCGCCCCCGGCGACCAGCTCGGCGGCGTCGAGCTCGTCGGCCCGCGCGGTCGCCCGCGGGGCCACGTTGGTCAGGCCCAGACCGAGGGCGCGCAGCTCGCCCTGCTCGGCGGGCGCGAGGAGACGCGGGGTGAATCCCGAGGCGTGCAGCGCGGGCCAGAACCGGTTGCCGGGGCGCGCGAAGTGGTGCCCGGTGGCCGCGGACACGAGCCCGGGGTTGATGCCGCAGAACAGCACGCGCAGCGGCGGGTCGTCGGCGCCGGGCAGGACGTCGGGCAGCAGGCGGGAGCGCGCGGCCTCGAGGTCCACCCCGGCAGTATCGCCGCGGTGCCTCCGTGACGAGCACGCCCGCCGAGCACCGGGCCCGCGCGGCGGCGAGCTCCCCGATGTCCTCGAAGCGGTCCTCGAAGCGGTCTCGGCCGATCGCCGTCCCCATCGGCCGATCGCGTCCCCAGCCGGCGAGGACCCGGGATCCGCGGCCGACCGTGCTGCGTCGGAACCGGTGTGGACGAACGAAGCGGGCCGGACGTCCGGCCCGAGGAACTGCGGGAGGCCGGGGCGGCGTGTGTCGCCGCCGGGCTCGGGATGCCGGTGGGCGCACCGGCGGAGGCGGTGCGCGCGGTCGAGGTCGTACCGGCCGGCCGGTCCGGGGCGGCGGCGGCCGCGCTGGCCGACCGCTGGGCGGCCGCGCACGCGCGGTGGTGCGCCGACCTCGTGGCGCACGGCGAGGCGCTGGCCGCGGCCGCGGTGGCCTACGCCGCCGGCGACGCGGCGGCGACGGGCCTCATGGCCGCGGGGGACACCGTCGCGACGCGGCGGATGAGTGGGACGGGCTCGTGACGGCGAACGTCACGGTGGGCGCCGCCGCGCGCCTGCTCGCCGCTCGGCGAGGGCTGGTCGACGCCGCCGACGTGCTCGCCGCCCCGGCGCCCGAATGGCGCGGCCCGGCCGCCGAGGAGGCGGAGTCCGCACGCATCGCCCTGCTCGGCGCCCATGCGGCTCTGCTCGACGACCTCGACGGGGTGCTCACCGCCCTCGGCGTCGCCACGCTGGCGCTCGCCGCGGGCACGCCACCCCTGGCGGTCGACGCCGCGCTGGCCGAGGCCCTCGACGCCGCGGGCCCCGAGTCCCCCGGCGCGAGCCCCGTGAGCGCGTCCGCCACCACCCCCGGCCTCGACCCCGAGGCCGTCGCCGGCTGGTGGTCCGGGCTCGACCCCGACGCCCGGGCGGCCCTCGAACGCGACCGGCCCGCGCTGGTCGGCGGCCTGGACGGGCTCCCGGCGGCGGTCCGCGACCGCGCCAACCGCCGGGTGCTCGCCACCGCCCAGGAGGAGGCGCGCGCCGCGGAGACCGCGACCCGCGACCGCCTCACCCGCACCCGCGACCCCGCCGAGCTCGCGCGGATCGGCGTCGAGCTGCACGAGGTGCGGACCCGGCTCGCCCGCCTCGGGGCGGTCGCGGCCGCGGTGGACCGGCCCGGTCGCGCGCTGCTGGACCTCGAGGTCGAGCGCCACCCGACGGACGGCCAGGGCGTGCGCGCGGCCGTGGCCCGGGGCGACGTCGACACGGCCGGCCACGTCGGGGTGTTCACGCCGGGCTTCACCACCGGGGTGGGCGAGTTGCCCGGACGCCTCGAGGAGCTCGACGCGCTGGCCGACGCCGCGGGACCGGGCACCGCCGCCGTCGCCTGGTACGGCTACGACGCGCCCCAGGTCGGCGAGGTCGCCGACCCCGACCGCTCGGTTCTCGGCCGCGCGGCCGCCGACGAGGGCGGACGGCGGCTGGCCTCGTTCCTGGACGGTCTGGACGCCGCGCGCCCGGACGGCCCGCCCGACGCGCACGTCACCGCGATCGGGCACTCGTACGGGTCGGTGGTCACGGCCGCGGCCGTGGCGCCGGGGGGTGCGAGCGGCGTCGACGACGTGGTCCACCTCGGCAGCCCCGGTGTCGGGGAGGCACCGGCACGACCGCCGGGTCGCGCCTGGGTGGTCGAGGCGGCCGGCGACCCGATCGCGGACACAACCTGGTTCGGTCCCGACCCGAACCGCGCGCCGGGAGTCACCGGGCTCTCGGCGCGCGAGGTGGCGCTGCGCGACGGGCGGGTGCTGGCCGAGTCGCGGGGCCACGGCGCCTACCTGACGCCGGGCACGACGAGCGCGGCGAACGTCGCCGCAGTCGTCGGGGGGCGCCCGCAGGACGCCGTGCTGGACCGGGGCATCGACGCGGGCGATCGACTACGCAGGCTGCTGGGCCGGTGACCCGTGCGAACGGCCCGCCCCGGTCCACCGTGGGGCCCGGAGCGGGCCGTGCCGACGAGCGTGCGTATCCGGAGTGCCTACTCCTTGCCGCCGGTGGCGGGCTTGTCGGAGGACACGGCGCCGTTGGAGTTCGAGCCGCTGACGGCGTCGGTCGCCGTGTGCGTCGGGACCTCCTGGCTGCTCGCCTGCGGCGGCGTCACCGGCGTCGCCGCGGCGGGTGTCTCGGTGCTCACCGGACGGGGCCGCGGGGCGGGCGGCGGCGGAGGCGGCAGCTCCGGCTCACGACGCGTGGCGACGACGGCCGCGCCGACGCCGACGAGGGCGATGACGACGAGCCAGAGGCCCCAGCGGCGGCGCTTCTTCGGCTCTTCCTCCTCGGGTTCGATGCGGGCCGCGAGGTCCTTGCGGACCGACGTCAGGCCCTCCTCCAGCGAGCCGCGGACCGACTCGCCGAAGTCCCGCAGCTCGTCGGCGCTGGTGGGCACCGCAGAATCCTCGAGGCGCTTGCGGGCCTCCTTGGCGTAGCCCTTGGCCTGCTTGCGGGCCTCCTTGGCGGCCTTGTTGGCGCGCTTGCGGGTCTCGGCGCGGGCCTCCTGAGCGCGCGCACGGGCCTCGGCCTGGGCCTCGTCGGCCCGCCGGCGGGCGTCCGCGCGAGCGTCGAGCACCCGCTGGCGGGCCTCGTCGGCGGCTTTGCGGACGTCCTCGCGGACCTCGGCGCGCTTCTTCGCGCCCTCCTTGCGGCGCTTCTCGCGCTCCTTGCGGGCCTGCGCCGCAGCCTTCTCGGCCTGCTTCTCGGCCTTCTTGCGGGCGCGCCGGCCCTCCTTGCGCAGATCGTCCAGGTCCTCCCTGGCGCCGATCAGAGTCTTGCTGCTCAACGACTTCACCTCACTCGTCGGTGGGCGGCCATGATGCCCCCGGCCCCTGTGGTGCAAGTGCCCGACCCGCCGGGCCGTCACACCCGCTACTCCGTTCGAAGGTCGCCACCGTCCCTCACCGAACAGTCCTAGTGGCACGATGGCCCGGTGACCACCGCCGACACCCCGACCGCAACGCTGCACACCTCCAACGGGGACATCAACCTCGTGCTGTTCGGAAACGAGGCGCCGAAGACCGTCGCGAACTTCACGGGACTGGCGACCGGCGAGCAGTCGTACAGCGAGCCCAACGCCAAGGGCGGGAGCTCCGGACCGTTCTACGACGGCACGATCTTCCACCGCGTGATCTCGGGCTTCATGCTCCAGACCGGTGACCCGACGGGCACCGGACGCGGAGGCCCCGGCTACAAGTTCGCCGACGAGTTCCACCCCGACCTGCGCTTCGACCGCCCCTAC
The DNA here is from genome assembly GCF_057180585.1 of Actinomycetospora sp. 2LY8.5. NCBI lineage: Bacteria > Bacillati > Actinomycetota > Actinomycetes > Pseudonocardiales > Pseudonocardiaceae > Actinomycetospora > Actinomycetospora sp. 2LY8.5. The sequence goes on along the minus strand of NZ_JBXUHE010000035.1, from coordinate 62,963 downwards.
CTGCTCGCCATGGCCAACGCCGGCCCCGGCACCAACGGCTCCCAGTTCTTCATCACCGTCGCCCCCACGACGTGGCTCAACCGCAAGCACACGATCTTCGGTGAGGTCGCCGACCAGGCATCACGCGACGTCGTCGACTCGATCGCCGCGACGGCCACCGGCCCCGGTGACCGCCCGGTCCAGGACATCGTCATCACCTCGGTCACGGTGGGCTCCTGAGGGCCGTCCCGAGCGATCCCACGACGGTCACCACGACAGGGAGGACGGCGTGACCGCGCCCGGCGGACCGACGGCCGGGCCCGAGGCCTCGCCGGTCTGCGTCCGGCATCCCGACCGGCCGACCGCGCTCGCCTGCACCCGCTGCGGGCGCCCGGCGTGCCCCGACTGCCTGCGCCCGGCGCCGGTCGGGGCGCACTGCGTCGACTGCATCGCCGAGGCCAACCGGGCCGCGGCGGCGACGCAGCCGCGCACCGTCGGCGGCGGACGGTCCCGCACGGACGCCCGGCCGGTGGTCACGATCACGCTGATCGGGGTCAACCTCGTCGTCTTCCTGCTCACCGCGCTGTCGGCCGGCAGCGTGCTGACCAACTACGCCTCGCCGTGGGTCGAGGCCACCTGGCTGGTGCCCGCCGACGTGGCCGCCGGCCAGTCGTGGCGGCTCGTCACGGCGGGCTTCCTGCACCTCGGGCCGCTGCACGTCGCGGTCAACATGTTCGCGCTGTGGGTGCTGGGCCGCGACCTCGAGCTCGTCCTCGGGCGCCTGCGCTTCTCGCTGCTCTACGGGGTGTCGCTGTTCGGCAGCTCCGTGGCCGTCGTGGTGTTCGGTGCACCCGGGCAGCCCGTCGCGGGTGCTTCCGGGGCGGTGTTCGGGCTGATGGGCGCCCTGCTCGTCGTGCTGCGCCGCCTGCGGATGAACCAGGGTCCGGCGCTGCTGACCATCGGGATCAACGTCGCGCTGTTCTTCGTCATCCCCGGCCTGTCGCTGCTCGGGCACCTCGGCGGACTCGTCACGGGGCTGGCCGTCACCGCCGTGCTCGTCTACGGGCCGGCGCGCTCACGTCCCGCCGCCGGACTCCTCGCCGTCGGCGGGATCGTCGTGCTCCTCGTCCTCCTGGTCGCGATCAGGTCCCTGGCGCTCGCCTGAGCGGCGCCGTCCCGCGCGGGCGCGGTGGTCCTGGAGCGCGCCGGCGACCTCGACCGGGTCGGTCCCGAGCTCGAGGCGCCCGAGCACGAGCAGACGTTCGTTGTCCCTGTCGTCGACGCCTCCCTCGTCCCGCACCTCCACCTCGAGGTACGCGGCCGGCAGGCCCATCCGCCGCATCCGCACCGCCCGCACCGCGTCGACGCGCGTCCACGGCCAGGCGCGCCGCCCCGAGACCCCGCGCAGGGCGAGGCCGTCGTCGTCGGCCCGCAGTCGCGGCCGGGCGAACGCCCCGAACGCGGCGCTGAGCAGGAGGGCGAGTGCCGCCAGCCCGGTGAGCAGGCGCCCCGGCGAGTCGGTGGCGGCCAGCGACCACACGCCGAGTCCGAGCGCGCCGCCCGCGCCGAGGACGACCGCGGGCCACGGGGCGGCCCAGGAGTCGGTCACCGGAAGTTGTCCACAGGGTCCGTCCACATCGGTGGACGAATGACATCGATGTGGTTCAGCGCCACTTCATCGTCATCAGCAGGGACACGACGATCAGTCCGAAGCCGATGAGGAAGTTCCACGCCCCGAGGTCCTGCATGAACGGGATCGACTCGGAGGCGAGGTAGTTGACCACCAGCCAGGCGAGACCGAGCAGACCGACGCCGAGCATGATGCCGACGTAGGCCGGGTGCGACGGGCCGGCGGGCGCGGGCCCGGCCTTCGGGGGCGGGGTGTAGGCCGGCTTGCGGCGGACCTTGGACTTGGGCACGTCGGCTCCGATCGGGAAGACTCCGCCGCCGATGATAGTCGGGGGCGGCGACGCCGTGTGGCCCCGTACGCTCGACGGATGCGCGTCCTGGTCGTCGACAACTACGACAGCTTCGTCTACAACCTCGTCCAGTACCTCGCGCAGCTCGGCGCCGACCCCGTCGTGCGCCGCAACGACGTCGACGGGGTGGTCGACCTGGTCGACGAGGTCGACGGAGTGCTCGTCAGCCCTGGCCCCGGAACGCCCGCCGACGCCGGCGCGAGCACCGAGGTCATCGGGCGGTGTGCGGCGCTCGGGCGCCCGATGCTCGGCGTGTGCCTCGGCCACCAGGCCCTCGGCGCGGTCTACGGCGGGGTGGTCGACCGCGCGCCGGAGCTCCGCCACGGCAAGACCTCGCTGGTGCACCACGAGGGCGCGGGGGTCCTCGCCGGCCTGCGGAGCCCGTTCACGGCCACCCGCTACCACTCGCTGACCGTCCTGCCCGACACGATCCCCGCGGCGCTCGAACCCACCGGCTGGACCGAGGACGGTGTGCTCATGGCCATGCGCCACCGCGAGCTGCCTCTCGAGGGTGTGCAGTTCCACCCCGAGTCGGTGCTCACCGAGGACGGCCACCGGCTGCTCGCGACGTGGATGGGACTGTCCGGCCACCCCGTCGACGACGGCGTGGTCCACGAGCTCACCGAGGGCCTGCGGGCCCTGGCGATCGCCGCGGCACCCCCGGTTTGAGTCGTCCCGGCGACGAGGAGCTCAGTTCCCGCCCGGGAACAGCCCGCCGCCGTCGTCGCTGCCGGGCTGGTAGCGCCCGACGACGACCGCCACGCTCGACCCGGGGTCGGCCGACGACCCGGCCGTCGGGTTCTGGCTGAGGATCTTGCCATCCTGGGACGGGTCGCTGACGGCCTGGGACGTCCGCTGCAGGTTGCCGCCGCGGAAGCCGGCCGCCACCAGCGTCTGCACGGCGTCGGAGGGCAGCTGCCCGACGAGCGAGGGCACCTGCACCTGGCCCTGGCCGCCGCGCGAGACGCGCAGCGTGACCGACGAGTTGCGGGGCACCTGGGAGCCGGCGCTCGGTGAGGTCGAGACCACGGTCCCGGCCGTGCCGCCGCCGTCGACCTCGGTGACGTCGACACGCAGGCCGACGCCCTCGAGCGTGGTCGTCGCGGTCTGCCGGTCCTGGCCCGTGACGTCGGGCAGGCGCAGCGTCTCGCGCTGGCGCCCGATCGTCAGCTGCACCGGGGTGCCCGGCGCGAGGAACTGCCCGGCCGCGGGGTCCTGGGCGAGCACTCTGTTGATCTGGCTGGAGTCGTCGACCTCGCGTGTCTGCGGGACCGGCGCGAGGGACAGGCCGAGCCGCTGGACGCTCGCCTGGGCCTCGTTGGCGGTCTGGCCCGTGAGGTCGGGGACCTGCACCCGGTCGGGACCACGCCCGACCCGCAGCTCGACGACGCTCCCGGGCGGGACCTCGAGCCCGCTCGACGGGCTGGTGGACACGACCTGGCCGACCTGATCGGGGTTCGACGCGACCGGGACGACGGTGGGTCGCAGCCCGGCGGTCGACAGCGTCTGCAGCGCGGCGGCCTGCGGCTGTCCGACGACCGGGGGCACCGCGACCGAGTTGGCCGACGGCGAGAACAGGAAGTACGCGCCACCGAGGGCGGCGAGCAGGACCAGCGCGAACACGAACCCGATCGCGCGGCGGCGGCCGCGGCGGCGCCGGACCTCGGCCTGCTCGGCCTGCCACTCGGCGAAGTCGTCGACCTGGTCGACGGGCCCGGTCGCGGCGGCCACGGGGTGGCCGCCGGTCATGTACTCGGTCCGCTCCTGCTCCGTCATCACCATCGGCGCGCCGGGGCGCTCGCCGCCCAGGACGCGGTAGAAGTCCTCGCGCATCTCGTCGGCCGTCTGGTAGCGGTTCGACGGGTTCTTGGCCAGCGACTTCAGCGTGATCGCGTCGAGCTCCGGCGGCACCTGCGGGTTGATCTCCGAGGGGGCCGGCGGGTCCTCCCGCACGTGCTGGTACGCGATCGCGACCGGGGAGTCGCCGGTGAACGGGGGCCGGCCGGTGAGCAGCTCGAAGAGCACGCAGCCGGTGGCGTACACGTCGGAGCGGGCGTCGACGGACTCGCCGCGGGCCTGCTCGGGCGAGAGGTACTGCGCGGTGCCGATGACGGCGGCCGTCTGGGTGACCGCGGGCTGGGCGTCGGAGAGGGCCCGGGCGATGCCGAAGTCCATCACCTTCACCGCGCCGGCCGGCGTGATCATGATGTTCGCCGGCTTGACGTCGCGGTGGATGATCCCGTGGCGGTGGGAGAAGTCCAGCGCCGCGCAGACGTCGGCGAGGACCTCGCAGACCCGGGCGGGCTCCATCGGCCCCTCGGTCTTGACGATGTCGCGCAGCGTCCGCCCCGCCACGTACTCCATGACGATGTAGGGCAGCGGCACGTCGTCGGTGGGCGTCTCGCCGGTGTCGTAGACCGCGACGATCGCCGGGTGGTTCAGCGCGGCCGCGTTCTGCGCCTCGCGCCGGAACCGGACCTGGAACTGCGGGTCGCGCGCGAGGTCGGCGCGCAGGACCTTGATGGCCACGTCGCGGCCCAGCCGCACGTCGCGCCCGCCGTGGACCTCGGACATGCCGCCGTAGCCCAGGGCGGGCCCGAGTTCGTACCGGTCGGACAGGAGTCGTGGCGTCGTCATCCTCAGAACTCCTGACAGGTGACGGTCACGGTCTCCCCGCGCGGGACGTCGCCGGTGGGCGACAAGTAGAGCACCCGGCAGCGCGACGGGTCCGAGGGCTCCCCGCCGAGGATCGTCGCCACCTCGGGGTCGAGGCCCGACTCCCGCAGCGCGGCCGACGCGACCGACGCGGGCCGCCCGACGTAGTCGACCGGGTTGACACTGATCCCGTTCGCGGCCGACGTCGTGGTCGTCGTGCGAGAACTGCGCGTCGTGGTCGGGCTCGCCGACGTGGTCGTGGTCGACGTCGCGGTGGTCGCCGCGGGGGGCGGCGGGGCGGACGTCTCGGCGGAGTTGACCACCCACAGGACACCGGCGAGCAGCAGCAGGGCGACCACGGCGAGGGCGGCGACCGTGCCCCAGGGACCGCGGCGGCGGGGCTGCTCGGGCTGGGAGGCCCAGCGGTCAGGGCGCTCGGCGCCGCGCGGCGGGGAGGGCTCGCGCGACATCGCGGGGGCGACGCGCGTGGAGGGGTTCACGCGCTCGGTGAGCGCCTGGGCCTGACCGGGCAGGGGGAGCGGATCGCCGCGGCGGACCGCGCCGACCGCAGCGGCGAACTCGCCGCCGGTGGCGTAGCGCTGGCGGGGGTCCTTGGCCAGCGTCGCCTCGATGAGCTGGCGCACCACCGGCGGCACGTCGTTCGGCAGCGGCGGCAGCGGGTCGCGGATGTGCATCATCGCGACCGTGACGGCGTTCTCCGACAGGTACGGACGGCGTCCCGCCAGGCACTCGTAGCCGACCACGCCGAGCGAGTAGACGTCCGAGGCGGGCCCGGCGTCACCGCCGCCCGCCTGCTCCGGCGCGATGTAGTGCGCGGTGCCCATGACCATGCCCGAGCGGGTCACCGGCGCGGCGTCGACGGCCTTGGCGATGCCGAAGTCCGTGATCTTCACCTGGCCCGACGGCGTCACCAGGATGTTGCCGGGCTTGACGTCGCGGTGCACCAGGCCGCGTTCGTGCGCCGCCTCGAGTGCCCAGCCGGACTGCTCCAGGATGTCGAGGGTGTAGTCGACGCCGAGCCGGCCGTGGACCGCGAGGATCTGGGCCAGCGGCTCGCCGCGGACCAGCTCCATCACGAGGTAGGCCGTGGGCACCTGCACGGTGCCGTTGGCGGTGGCCCACTCGGTGGTGGTCTCGCCGTAGTCGTGCACGGCGGTGATGCCGGAGTTGTTCAGCGACCCCGCGGTGCGCGCCTCGGTGCGGAAGCGGTGCAGGAACTCGGGGTCACCGGTGAGCTCGGCCTTGAGGATCTTCACCGCGACCGTGCGGCCGAGCCGGGAGTCCTCGGCCTCCCAGACCTCGCCCATGCCGCCGACGGCGATCCGCCGACCGAGCCGGTAGCGGTCGCCGATCAGCGATCCGGTCGTCGGCGCCACTAGGAACCACTCCCCAGGGCGGCCGCGATGACCGCGCGCCCGATCGGGGAGGCGACCGAGCCGCCGGTGGCCTCCTCGCCGCGGTTGCCGCCGCGCTCGACGATCACCGAGACGGCGATCTGCGGGTTCGGCACCGGGCCGAACGCGTCGTACCAGGTGTGCGGCGGGTTGGTCTTGGGGTTCGCGCCCCACTCGGCGGTGCCGGTCTTGGACGCGATCTGAACGCCCGGGACGCGGCCCTGACCCGACCCGTTGTTCTCCGAGCCGATCATCAGCTGGGTCAGCGTGTCCGCGGTCGACTGCGAGAACGCGCGCGCCAGCCGGTCCGGCTCGGTGGACTCGACCGTCGAGAGGTCCTGCCCCTGGATCTGGGCGACGGTGGTCGGGGTCATCGGGACGCCGCCGTTGGCCACGGTGGCCGTGATCTGGGCGTTCTGCAGCGGGGTCAGACGCACGTCGCGCTGGCCGATGCTGGACTGCGCGGTCGAGGCGCCGTCGGCCATGTCGCCGAGGCGGGAGGCCTGCACCGGCATCGGCACGGTGAGCCCCGGGTTCTCGAAGCCGAGCGAGGTCGCCATGGTGCGCAGGCGATCGGCGCCGATCTGGGCGCCGAGCTGGGCGAACGGCCCGTTGCAGGACTTCGCGAACGCCGTCGCGAACGGCACGGTCCCGCCTGGGCCGCACGGCTTGCCGTCGTAGTTCTCCAGCGTCGTCGTGCTGTCCGGCAGCGTGATCCGCGGCGCCGCGGTGACCGGCGCGTCCGGCGAGATCGCCCCGGCCTCGAGCGCGGCCGCCGTGGTGACGATCTTGAACGTGGATCCGGGCGGGTAGGTCTCGCTGGTGGCCCGGTTGGTCAGCGTCGGCGGGTCGTCCTCGCTGAGCTCGTTCCACGCGTTCTGCTGGGTGGTGCCCGAGTGGCTCGCCAGGGGGTTCGGGTTGTACGACGGCGTCGAGACCATCGCGAGGATCTCGCCGGTCTGCGGCCGGATCGCGACGACCGACCCCTGGTAGCCGCGCGACGTCATCGCCTCGTAGGCGGCGCGCTGGACGCGGGGGTCGATGCTCAGTACGACGTTCCCGCCCGCCGGGTCGCGCCCGGTGACGGCGTCGGAGATACGGCGCACGAACAGGCGGTCGTCGGTGCCGTTGAGCACCGGATCCATGGCGCGCTCCATGCCGCCCGCGCCGTAGATCTGCGAGTAGTAGCCGGTGACCGGCGCGTAGAGCGGACCGTCGGTGTACTGGCGCTGGTAGCGCAGCCGGTCACCGGGGTCGGGGCTCTGCACGCTCTGGGCGAGCACCTCGCCACCGGCCGAGATCTGGCCGCGCTGGCGGGAGTACTCGTCCAGCAGGACGCGGGCGTTCCGGGGGTCCGCGCGGTACTCGTCGGCCTTGACGACCTGGATCCAGGTGGCCTGCCCCAGCAGGAGCAGGATCAGGACCATGACCGCGAGGGAGACCCGTCGCAGCGGGGTGTTCACTCTCCTCGGGTCCTTCCTCGCGGGGCCTGCTCGGGATGGCCGGGCTGGGCACCGGCCTCCTGGCGCACGCCGCCGTGCGGTGGAGTGCGGACCTGGTCGCGCGAGACCATCTCGGTGCTCGCCTCGGCCAGGGGCGCGAGCGGTGCCTGCTGCCCGGGCGCGGGCGCGCCGGGCCGCTTCTCGGCGCTCGGCTGGCGGGCCGCGTTCGACACCCGCAGGACCAGCGCCACGAGAGCGTAGTTGGCCACGAGCGAGGACCCGCCGTAGGACACGAACGGCGCCGTGATGCCGGTGTTGGGGATCAGGTTGATGACGCCGCCGACGACGACGAACACCTGCCAGGCGATGGCGAAGCCCAGGCCCGCGGCGAGCAGCTTGCCGAAGGTGTCCCGGACGGCCAGGGCGCTGCGCATCGCCCGGGTGGCGAGCACGCAGTAGACGACCAGCAGCGCGGCGATCCCGACGAGGCCGATCTCCTCGCCGAGCGAGGTGAAGATGAAGTCGGTGCTCGAGAACGGCACGAGCTCGGGGCGGCCCGCGCCGAGCCCGGTGCCGCCCATCCCGCCGGTGGCGAGGCCGAACAGGCCCTGGCTGACCTGGAACCCGCGGCCGTTGTAGTCGGCGAACGGGTCGAGCCACACCGAGACGCGGACCTGGACGCGGGACACGAACGTCCACGCGGCGAACGCGCCACCGGCGAAGATCGTCAGGCCGATGATGACCCACGAGATGCGCTCGGTGGCCACGTAGAGCATCACCAGCACGATCCCGAAGAACATCAGGGACGTGCCGAGGTCGCCCTCGAAGACCAGGACGGCCATCGCGACGCCCCAGGCCGCGAGCAGCGGGCCGAGGTCGCGGGGCCGGGGGAAGGTCATGCCCAGGAAGTGCTTGCCGGCACTGGTGAACAGGTCGCGCTTGACCACCAGGAACGACGCGAAGAAGATGACGAAGAGGATCTTCGCGAACTCGCCGGGCTGGATGCTGGCGGGCCCGAGGCGGATCCAGATGCGGGCGCCGTTGACCTCCGACATCGAGGCGGGCAGCACCGCGGGCAGCGCCAGCAGGATGAGGCCGACGAACCCGGCCGTGTAGCCGTAGCGCGCCAGGGTCCGGTGGTCGGGCACGAGCCAGAGCACACCGACGAAGAACACGATCCCGATCGCGGTCCAGCCGACCTGGCGCAGCGCCTCCTGGGTGGGTTCGTCGTTGCCGAGGCTCGCCGCGCGGGCGATCCGGGCGAGGTCGATCCGGTGGATCATGACCAGCCCGACCCCGTTGAGCAGGGCCGCGAGGGGGAGCACCAGCGGGTCGGCGTACGGCGCGAACTTGCGCACCGCGAGGTGCGCGAGCGCGAGGATGGCCATGTAGGCCGCGCCGAGGTAGAGCAACGCCCAGGTGAGCTCCTGCTCCTGGTTGGCCTCGACGAGCACGAGCGCGCCGGTGGTGATGGCGGCGGCGAACCCGAGCAGCGCGAGCTCGACGCCGCGGCGGGTGGAGACAGCGGCCGCGACCGCCGGCCGCAGCGCGGTGCGGTCGGCGGGACGGTCGATCCCGGAGGCCCCGGGCGCGCCGTTCCGGGCGCCGGGAGCGGTCGGCCGCGCCACTACGGCACCCGGCAGTCCCGGCCCGGGACCTGCGGCTCGGTCGGTGCGGGCGACGCGACGGGGGCCTGACCGGCCGCGTCGGGCGCGCCCGGGGTGCCGGGCACGACGGAGGGGGTGCCGGCGGGCGGGACGGCGCCCGGCGCGGTGACCGGGGCGACGGGCTCGCACGGCGGGAGCATCTGCTCGGTGCGCAGCCGCTCGACGGTCTGCTGGGCGTTCGGGAGGTCCTCGACGCGGATGCCGTCGCCGGCCAGCTGCTGGCGGGCCACGGGCGTGAGATCCGCGATCTGGACCCCGGAGTCCTCCGCGACGCTCTGGAGGGCGACGCCGAGGAACGTCCCGGGCACGCCCTGGTAGATCACGACCGTGTCGTCGTCGGCGGCCACGTAGTACTGGCTGCTGACGTACACGGTGGCGGCGAGCACGGCGATGCCCGCGAGGGCGACGACGGCCAGCGCCGCGAGCGCGAGGCGCAGGCGCGTGCGGTGGGGCGCGCGGCGGGAGGACTCGGACGCCGCCGGTGAGGGGCGGGGCGTGGGCTCGCTGCGGGTCAGCGTCGCGGCGGAGGCGCGCGCGGCCGCGGAGTCGCCGGGCGGTGGGTCGGCGCGTCCGTCGCCGGCGGCGCCGCCGTAGATGGGGTCGTGCTCGCCGAAGTCGACGTCCACGACGTCGGCGACGATGCACGTGACGTTGTCGGGCCCGCCGCCCTTGAGCGCGAGCTCGATGAGGCGGTCCGAGCAGTCCTGGGGGTCGGCGATCGTGAGCGCCTCGGCGAGGGTCTCGGCGCTGACGACCCCGGAGAGCCCGTCGGAGCAGAGCAGGTAGCGGTCGCCGGCGCGGGCCTCGCGGACGGTGAGCGCGGGCTCGACGTCGTGGCCGGTGAGCGCGCGGAGGAGCAGCGAGCGCTGGGGATGGCTCGCGGCCTCGTCCTCGGTGATCCGGCCCTCGTCGATCAGTGACTGCACGAAGGTGTCGTCGCGGGTGATCTGGGTGAGCACGCCGTCGCGGAACAGGTAGGCCCGCGAGTCGCCGACGTGGACCATGCCCAGCCTGCTGCCGGCGAAGAGCACCGCGGTGAGCGTCGTGCCCATGCCGTCGAGGTCGGGCTCCTCGGCGACCAGCTCGGTGATCGCGTCGTTGCCCTGGGCGGTGGCTTCGGCGAGCTCGCCCAGGAGGTCGTCGCCGGGCTCGTCGTCGTCCAGCGGCACGAGGGCGGCGATGACGAGCTTCGAGGCCACCTCGCCGGCCGCGTGTCCGCCCATGCCGTCGGCGAGGGCGAGCAGGCGCGGGCCCGCGTAGACCGAGTCCTGGTTGTTCTGCCGCACCAGGCCCCGGTCACTGCGAGCGGAATAGCGCAGCACCAGGGTCACGGGTCGATCCTGCACGGGAGGGGACGGGGCGTCGTCACCCGGGTCCGGATGGCGGGCGGGCTGCTCAGCGGGTCGAGCTCCGCTGCGCTTCGTCTCCTGCTCATGAGCGGATTCATGAGCGGAGCTCGATGACCGTCTTGCCGATCCTGATCGGAGTGCCCACCGGGACCCGGGTGGGTCCGGAGACCTTGTTGCGGTCGAGGTACGTGCCGTTGGTCGATCCGAGATCCTCGACGTACCAGTCGTCGCCGGACTGGGAGATCCGGGCGTGCCGTGTCGACGCGTAGTCGTCGTCGAGCACCAGCGTCGAGTCGTCCGCCCGCCCGATCATGATCGGACGGCCGTCCAGGGCGATGCGGGTGCCCGCGAGGGCGCCGGCGGTGACGATCAGGGCACGGGGCCCCGAGCGTCCGCCGCCGCGGGCCGGCTTGGACGAGCCCCCACCGCGGGTGGAGGGACGTCGGCCGCCGGGCGCCGCGGCCCGCAGACCGGAGGCCGCGTAGAGGTCGCTGCGGACGACCCGCAACGCGGCGAGGACGAACAGCCACAGCAGGGCCAGGAATCCGGCCCTCGTGATCTGGAGGACGAGTTCGGGCACGCCGTCGGGCCTTCGGGCCTCAGCCCTGCGCGCGGAAGAGCAGCGCGCTGTGCCCGACCCGGATCGTGTCGCCGTCGGCGAGCTGCCAGGTCTGCACGGGCGTGCCGTTCACCGTGGTGCCGTTGGTCGACCCGAGGTCGGACAGGGTGGCCTGCTGGCCGTCCCAGTTGATCTCGAGGTGCCGGCGCGAGACGCCGGTGTCGGCGAGACGGAACTGCGCGTCCTGCCCGCGGCCGATGACGTTCGAGCCGTTGACGAGCTGGTACGAGCGGTTCGAACCGTCGTCCAGGGTCAGCGACGCGGTCATCTGGCGGGTCTGGACGCCGCCGTAGCCCTGCTGGCCGTACTGGTCGTAGCCGCCCTGCTGGGCGTAGGGGTCGTAGCCGCCCTGGCCGTACTGGCCGCCGTAGCCCTGCTGGCCGTAGGGGTCGTAGCCGGGCTGCTGACCGTAGCCCTGGGGCTGGCCGTACTGGTCGTACCCGGGCTGGCCGTAGCCCTGCTGCGGGTAGCCGCCCTGCTGGCCGTAGGGGTCGTAGCCGGGCTGCTGGCCGTAGCCCTGGGGCTGGCCGTACTGGTCGTAGCCCTGCTGCGGGTAGCCCTGCTGCGGCTGGCCGTACTGGTCGTAGCCCGGCTGCTGGCCGTAGCCCTGCTGCGGGTAGCCCTGCTGGCCGTACTGGTCGTAGCCGCCCTGCTGGGGGTAGCCCTGCTGCGGGTAGCCCTGCTGCGGCTGGCCGTACTGGTCGTAGCCGGGCTGGCCGTACCCCTGCTGCGGGTACCCCTGCTGCGGGTAACCCTGCTGGCCGTAGGGGTCCTGCTGGCCGTAGTTGCCGTCGCGACCCTGCTGGTCGTCCGGGTAGCGGCCGGGTGCCTGACTCATGGGCTGTTCTCCTGCGGATCGGGGGCTCGCGGCCCGTCGCCGCGACGCGTCGGGGTCAACGGACGACCTGGTGCGGAACTGTCCCGTGTGCAGCGCGTCGGAACGCTCCAGAGAGACTACGACCTCACCGTAAGTCTCCCACCCGCCCTCGGTGAGGTGCTCCTCCACGACCTCGATGAGCGAGTGGGTGATGGTCTCCTCGTCGCCGGCCAAGCGTTCGTGGTCCGCGGGACTGAGCACCACCGTGTACTGATTGGGCGCCAGGCGGCGCCCACCTGCCAACTCTCGCACGCCGTCCTCCGCCTCACGGCGAAGGCCCTGCGCTATCTCCTGCGGGACGACCTTGCCACCGAACACGCGTGCGAAGGCGTCACCCACCAGACCCTCGAGCTTGCGCTCGAAGCGCTGTGCGCGCCCCACCGCGATCCCTCCTCGTCCGACGCTCGCTCCGTCGTCCCGGCACCTGCTGCCCCGTCCGGAGTGTCGCCACACCGAGCGGGCGGATTCGATGGTATCGGTCGCCGCGGCGAGGGCGCCGACCTCCTTCCGGGCGGCCGGATCCACGCGTGCTAGCGTTCCTGAGCAGTCCACTCCGGGCGAGTGGCGGAATGGCAGACGCGCACGGTTCAGGTCCGTGTATCCGTAAGGATGTGGGGGTTCAACTCCCCCCTCGCCCACCAGTACGCTCCTCCGACACCCAGGGCCCCGACCGTGACCCACGGCCGGGGCCTTTCTCATATCCAGCCTCATGCCCAGTCTCATATCCAGCCCTTCGACCGTCCGGAGAGGATCGGCACGATGCACGACGCACGCCTCCTGCTCGAGCTCGGTGACGAGGCGGTGCGCCGCCTCGCTCGTCGCGGCTACTCGCTCGACCTCGCGGGGCTGGAGGCGATCTCGTCGCGGAGGTCGGCGGCGATCGGCGCGGTCGACGAGCTGCGGGCCGAGTCCAAGCGGGCCGCCGGCGAGGTGGGCAAGGCTGCGAAGTCGGGGTCCTCGAGCGCCGAGGTGGACGCGCTCAAGGAGCGGGCCCGCGAGCTCAAGGAGAGCATCCGCGAGGCCGAGGACGAGGTCGACGCCGCCGAGGCCGCCCTGCGCGACCTGATGCTGACGATCCCCAACCTGCCGTCCGACGACGCTCCCGACGGCTTCTCGGAGGACGACGCGGTCGAGGTGCGCCGCAGCGGCGAGCCCCCGGCCCTCGGGTTCACCCCACGTGACCACGTCGAGCTCGGCGAGGCGATGGGGATCCTCGACTTCGGCCGCGCCGCGAAGCTCTCGGGCGCGCGGTTCTCGATCGCCCGCGGGGCGGGGGCCGCGCTCGAGCGGGCCATCGCGTCGTTCTTCCTCGCGCTGCACACCGGCCGGCACGGCTACACCGAGTTCTCGCCGCCCTACCTCGTCACCGCGCCGACCATGACCGGCACGGGGCAGCTTCCGAAGTTCTCCGAGGACCTCTTCCGTACCGGCACCGGCGAGCGCGACCTCTACCTCATCCCCACCGCCGAGGTGCCGCTCACGGCGATGCACGCCGACGAGATCCTCGAGACCGAGACGCTGCCGCGGGCGTACACGTCGTGGACGCCGTGCTTCCGCTCGGAGGCGGGCTCCTACGGGCGCGACACCCGCGGCCTCATCCGCCTGCACCAGTTCTCGAAGGTCGAGCTGGTGCGGGTCTGCGCCGCCGACGACTCGCGCGCCGAGCTCGAGCTGATGCTCACCCACGCCGAGGCGTGCCTGCAGGAGCTGGGCCTGGCGTACCGGGTCATCCGCCTGGCGGCGGGCGACATGGGCTTCAACAGCACGCTGACCTACGACATCGAGGTCTGGTTCCCGAGCCAGGACACCTACCGCGAGATCTCGTCCTGCTCGGACTGCGGCACCTTCCAGGCGCGTCGGTCCGGGATCCGCAGCAAGGACGCCCAGGGCACCAGGGGCCAGGTCGCGACCCTCAACGGGTCGGGCCTGCCCATCGGCCGCACGATGGCCGCAATCCTCGAGCAGTGCCAGGCCGAGGACGGGTCGGTGACGATCCCCGAGGCGCTCGTCCCGTTCACCGGCTTCCGGCGCCTGCTGGCGGACGGCACCCCGGAGACGGTGCTGACGGCCTCCTGATCGCGGCCAGCTGGTGGGCATGGCCCACCAGGCGGTCGTCCGCGTCCCACACCCGGCAGGTCTCGTGCATGCGGTCGGCGCCCGCGCGCTCGACCCACTGCACCACCCGCAGGGGCCCGGGCGCCGGGTCGGCGACGACGTGCGCCGACAGCGACATCGTCGGCGACCACCCCGACAGACCCATGTCGAAGGTCGCCGGCGGCAGGACGTCGAGCGCGACCAGCAGGCCCTCCGGTGTCCAGGGCTCGCCGGACGCGAGCGAGGCCCAGCCCGCGAGCCGGCCTTCGCCCGACGGGCGCCCGTGCAGGAACCCGGCGGTGCGCGGGTCGAGGCGGGTGTCGACGACGTCCATGATCGGCAGCGAGCCCCGGCCGTCGTCGTCGGACCCCGAGGGGCTGCGGGGGCACTCCTCGCGGGGCGTGAGCTCGGGCGGAGCCGGCTCGACGTCGTCGGGCGTGCGCGCGGCGGGCGGGCCGAGGACGAACGCGGCCTCCACCGCCGGCCCGTCCTGGTCGAGGCGCACGCGCAGCTGCGAGGCCCCGCGCCCGAGGCGCAGGACCGTGACCTCGAGGGACGCCGGGCCGGGCTCGGGCGCCTGCAGATAGGTCCCGGTCACCGCCTGCGGACCGGTGTGCGCCGGCCGTTCGGGCGCGACGGTCTCGCGCGCCGCCCGGGCGAGCACGGCGAGCAGGTAGCCACCGTGCAGCTTCGGGCCGATCGTCCACTGGTCGTCGAGGACGATCGTGTACCGGCCGGCCTGATCGGTCGGCTCGGGGCGGGTGGCCTTGTCGTACTCAGCCACGGTGACCCTGGTCGAGGGTCGGCGTCGGGGCGACCCTCGTCACGACTGCGGCGGGCGCGGCCAGTCGGCCGAGTCGCCGGAGTCGTCGCGCGGCGGGTGGGTGGCACGGCCCGGGTCGGTGGGCGCGTCGGACGGGGCTCCCGGGGCCGGGCCGACGGGGCCGGTCGGCGACTCCGGGGCGGCGGACGCGCCGGGTGCGGTGGGGGCGCCGGACGAGGGCGGGGTGCTCGAGGGCGGGGTGCTCGAGGGCGGGGTGCTCGAGGGCGGGGTGCTCGAGGGCGGGGTGCTCGAGGGCGGGGTGCTCGAGGGCGGGGTGGCGGTGGTCGGGCCGGTGGTCGGGCCGGTGTCCGGCGTGCCGTCACCCGCCGCGGCGCCGGGCGCCTGCGGGTTGCCGGTGCCCTGCTTGGCGGCCCAGCCGACGCCCTCGCCGGCCTTCGCCTCGGCCTTGCCGATCTGCTCCGAGTACTTCCCGCCGGTCTTCGAGTCGACCCAGCGCGCCGCCTTCCCGATGGCGCCGAGGATGCTCTGCTCGTTGTCGGCGACCTTCTTGCTGGCCGTGTCGCGCAGGTCGTTGGCGAACTGCTTGCCCTGCTGCACGTAGTCGTCGCGGCTCATGGGGTCCTCCGTGGTGACCGGTGGGGTGACCGGGGGTTCGAGTTCCGACCGTACCCGCGGGGCGGGCCACCCCACACCCTCGCGGGGACACCCCGGCGGGTGCGCTGGTATCGCCCGAG
Organism: Actinomycetospora sp. 2LY8.5; assembly: GCF_057180585.1. Taxonomy (NCBI): domain Bacteria; kingdom Bacillati; phylum Actinomycetota; class Actinomycetes; order Pseudonocardiales; family Pseudonocardiaceae; genus Actinomycetospora; species Actinomycetospora sp. 2LY8.5. Next base: position 47,369 of record NZ_JBXUHE010000035.1, on the reverse strand, counting down.
GAGGCGCGTGCGGCAGGGTGGCCGTCGGACGCGCCGAGCGGGCCAGGCACGATGGGCAGGCGCCCCGGGACACCCCGGGGCCGTTCGGACGGGTTACGGACGCGACGGAGCCGGCACCCGCCGGAGCACCCGGAACGAGGAGGCGCGCGGGCGTGAGTTCGACGGAGGCGGGCCCGCCGCCCACGGTGGGTGGAGGGCGATACACCCTCGGTGACCTCATCGGCCGTGGCGGCGCCGCCGAGGTGTTCCGGGCACGCGACGAGCTGCTCGGTCGCGACGTCGCCGTCAAACTGTTCCCGGCCGGTGTCGGCGAGGCCGACGAGTCCCGGCGCCAGCGCGAGGTCCAGACGCTCGCCGGGATGAACCACCCCGGCCTGGTGACGATCTACGACGTCGGCCAGGAGCGCGACCGCGCCTACTTCGTCATGCAGCTCATCGAGGGCGAGTCCCTCGCCGACCGCATCCGCAGCGGTCCGCTCGCGCTCGGCGACGTCGTCGCCCTCGGTTCGGCCCTCGGCGACGCGCTGACCTACGTGCATCGCCACGGCGTCGTGCACCGCGACATCAAGCCCGGCAACGTGCTGCTCGACACCGAAGGGCGCCCGCACCTGTCGGACTTCGGCATCGCCGTGCTCGCCGACGCCACGAACATCACCGCCACGGGCATGGTCATCGGCACGGCGTCGTACCTGTCGCCGGAGCAGGTGCGCGGCCAGCAGGTGGGGCCGGCCTCCGACGTCTACGCGCTGGGCCTGGTGCTGCTCGAGTGCATCACCGCCCGCCGGGAGTACCCGGGCAACGCCCTCGAGGCGGCGGTCGCCCGCCTGCACCGTGCCCCGGAGATCCCGCCGGACCTGCCGCCACCGCTGGGCAACCTGCTCGCGGCGATGACCGGTGACGAGCCGACGGAGCGCCCCACCACCGAGCAGGTGGTCGGCGAGCTGCGGATGATGGCCCGCGAGGCGGGCATGGACGCCCAGACCGTGCTCGCCCCGGCGCCCGTCACCGGCAGCGGCGCGATGCGGACGACCGCGATGGGCCCGGGCACCGGCGCCACCGCGTACGCCCCGATGGGCGGCGCGCCCACCAGCGGACCGACCCGCCACATGGGGACGCCCCCCGGTGGCTACGCCCCGGCGGGGTACGGCGCGGCGGGGTACGGCGCGGCGGGGTACGGCGCGGCCGACCCGACCGCGCTCGTCGGGCCCGACGACCCGCGGTCGGCGGAGCAGGCGCGGCCCCGGCGCGGCCGGCGCGCGGCGATCGTCGCGCTGCTGGCGCTGCTGCTCGCCGGCGGTGTCGGCGGGTACCTCCTGCTCTCGAACCAGGAGGAGGCCGCGCCACCCGCGCTGCCGCCCGCCCCGCCCGTGTTCTCGTCGAGCACGACGACCACCACCGAGCAGGAGACGACCACCCGCTCGCGGGTCCGGACCACCACCGAGGCACCGACCACGACGACCGTCGCCCCGCCGCCGGTCGTCCCGACGACCCGGACCACGACCACGACCACCCAGCCGCAGGGCGGCGGCGGTGGTGGCGGCGGCGGTGGCGGCGGTGGCGGTGGTGGCGGCGCCGGCGACGGGGACACCGACGACGGAACGCCCGACGACGGTGCCGTCGTCCCGGCGCCGGCCCCCTGAGCCGAGCTCCGACCGGAGGGCACCTCGGGTCGGATGGATCGGCGAGGGGCACCCCTTCGCCGGAAGGGGATCGTGAGCGCCCCGCGTCAGCGGGTCGGTCCGCCGAACTCGCCCGCGAGCACCCCGCGCCGGAACGCCACCCACTCGTCGTCGCGGAAGTGCAGCGTCGCGCCCGAGGAGTGCTCGCGCACGAAGCGGCCCCCGCCGGCACCGTCGGCGCCCGTGGTCACGTCGACCGCGCCGTTGGCCGACGGGGCGTCGCGGGCGACCTCATCGAGGAACGCCGTCCAGGACGGCCCGTCGAGGTGCAGCACCGCGCCCTCGCCGTGCTCCTTGGTGTCGCGCAGATAGGTCGCGCCGTCGGCCTCGAGGACCTCGACGCAGCTCGCGCCGTTGGAGCTGAAGCTGGAGGTCCGCCATCTGATGTGGGTCATGGACTCGTCTCCTTGCACCGTGGGGAGCGATGCGGCCGCGGCACCGGGCTCACGGCTCAGGTACGCAGCGCCGCGCGTCGGTCGCGGATCACCTCGAGGGAGGCGTCCTGCGGCAGCGCTGCGGCGTGGAGTCTCGCAGCGGCTGTGCGGTATCCGCCAATCCGGTCAGGATCCTGGACGTAGACCGCCCCGTCCTGAAACTCCACGTAACCAATCGATCGCGCAGCGTCGAAATCGAGCAGCGTGAACTCGCCGTCGAGCCCGTCGTGTACGGCGACTGCCAGGGGCATCACCCGGATGCTCACGTTCTCCTGCGCCGAGAGTGTCAGCAGATGGTCGAGCTGTTCGGCCATCACGGTGGGTCCGCCCACGAGACGGTCGAGAATCGTCTCCTCGATCACCGCTTCGTAGCGGAGCGGCCGCGCCGCGTCGTGCAGGCGTTGCTGGCGCGCGAGGCGCAACGCCACGACGCGGTCGACGTCGACGACGGGCACGCGCAGCGCGTCGGCGAGCAGCGCCGTGGCGTAGGCGCGCGTCTGCAGCAGGCCGTGCAGGAGCAACGGCTCGTAGGCGAACGCGGCGGTCGCCAGGCCCTCGAGCCCGACGAAGGTGCGCAGCCAGTCCGGCACGACGTCGGCGAACGGCGCCCACCAGGTGCCGCGGTCGGCGGCGGAGGCCAGGGAGGCGAGCCGGTCGACGTCGGCGACGTCCGCCCCGTAGGAGCGCAGGAGCCGCGCGACCTCGTCCGGCCGTTGCTGGTTCTTGCCCTGTTCCAGATAATTGATCTTCGCGTGCGTGCAGCCGAGCACCCGGGCCGCGGCGGTCTGGGTATGACCCGCGCCCTCCCGTGCCGATCGCAGCTCGTGGCCGATGAGCCAGCGCAGCGCGCTGGGGTCGGACCGGTCCGGTCCGCTGCGCTCGCGTCGCTCCCTGTCCCCCACCTCGGCGGTGCGATCCACGCCCCGCGTCCCTCCTACAGCCCCCAGCGGCGCCGCCGGTCGGCGCCGGTCGTCCGGAAGGGTAGCCACCTGACGCAACACGAACCGGTGAACTACTCTTGGCTCTACATGTAATTGCCGGTGTGACCTGGAGGCCGCGGTGTCCGATCCCACCGTCGACCCTCCGGCCACCGGGACGGGGGTGCGGGCGGTGCCGGACACACCGGGCGAGTCCACCTGGATCCTCCCCGCCGAGCCGGTCAGCGGGACCACGACCACCACCGCGACCGGCCACCGCGCGACCTTGACGCACTGCCGGTGCGGGCTCCCGGTCGGCGGCGAGGGCTACGACGTGTCCGTCGACACCGAGCCGCCGGACCTCGTGACGGTCACCGTGCTCGGCCAGGTCCCGGGCGTCACGCGCTGGGACCGGGGCGCCGACGGGCTCTGGCACCCGGCCCGCACGCGTTACCAGGCTCCGACGCCGCCGGTTCCCTGGCGCGCGCTCGGGGTGTGCGCCGCCCGCCGGCGGCACCGGATCGTCCCGGTCAGGCGCCTCAGCCGCTAGATCCTCCCGGCGACGAGGAGAAGGCCCGACAGCGCTCCTTCGTCGCGTTGACCGGCCTTCCGCGTCTAGTAGTCGTGGCGGCGGAAGAGCGGCGCCCGCCCGGGCGGCTGCTCGACGTCGCCGACCGGCGGTGGGGGCGGCACGTCGTGCGTGACCGGCTCGCCCTTCGCCAGCGTGACGGACTCGCCGTGGTGCCCGATCTCGAGGTCGTCGCCCTCCTCGAGCGTGTAGGTGACCTCCGTGCTCTCGACCGCGACATGCAGTGAGCGCCCCCGCCACTGGATACGGAACCGCACGCCCGAGAGCGCCTCGGGCAGGCGCGGCGCGAACGTCAGCCGGCCGTCGTGGGTGCGCATGCCGCCCAGGCCCATGACGATCGAGGTCCACGCGCTGCCCATGGCCGCGAGATGCACACCGTCACGGACGTTGTGCTCCAGGTCGGCGAGGTCCATCTGCGCCGACTCGCACAGGTAGTCGTAGGCGAGGTCCATGTGACCGGTCTCGGCGGCCATGACCGCGAGCGTGCCGGGCGAGAGGGACGAGTCCCGGACGGTCACGCGTTCGTAGTAGACGAAGTTGTCGTGCTTCTGTTCCGCGGTGAACGCGTCCGGGCACTGCACCATCGCCAGCACGAGGTCCGGCTGCTTGACGACCTGCTTGCGGTAGAGGTCGAAGTACGGGTAGTTGAGCAGCAGCGGGTAGTTCTCCTCGGGCGTGTTCTCGAAGTCCCACACCGCGTGCCGGGTGAAGCCTTCGCTCTGCTGGTGCACGCCGAGAGCCTCGTCGAACGGGATGACCATCGAGCTCGCGGCGGACCGCCAGCTCGCGATCTCCTCCGGCGAGACGTGCAGCCGCTCGGCCTCGCGGGGCCAGCGGACCGCGGCGTCGGCGGCCCCACGCAGGTTCTTCTGCGCCATCAGGTTGGTGTAGACGTTGTTGTCGGCGACCGCGGAGTACTCGTCGGGTCCGGTGACGCCGTCGATGCGGAACGCGCTGTCGCTGTCGTGGTGGCCCAGCGAGCGCCACAGCCGCGCGGTGGCGACGAGGAGGTCGACGCCGATCTCGCGCTCGAACGCCTTGTCGTCGGTGGCGGCGACGTAGCGCATCACGGCGTCGGCGATGTCGGCGTTGACGTGGAACGCGGCGGTGCCGGCGGGCCAGTAGCCCGAACACTCCTCGCCGTTGATCGTCCGCCAGGCGAAGGCCGCGCCGTCGAGACCGAGCTTGGCGGCGTGCGCGGTGGCGATGTCGAGCGTGCTGTGACGCCAGCGCAGCGCGTCGGCCGCCGCGCGCGGCTGGGTGTACATGAACACCGGGAGCACGAACGTCTCGCCGTCCCAGAAGCTGTGGCCGTCGTAGCCCTGGCCGGTGAGGCCCTTGGCGCCGATCGCGCGGTGCTCGGCGCGGGCGCCGGCCTGCAGCACCTGGAACAGGCAGAAGCGCAGCGCCTGCTGCAGCCGCGGGTCGCCGTCGATCTCCAGATCGGCCCTCGCCCAGAACGCGTCGAGGTACTCGCGCTGCGCAGCGACCAGGCCGTCCCACCCGGTGTAGACCGAGGCGTCGAGCGCGGCCTCGACCTGGTCGACGATGGCCGGCTGGGAGCGCTGGCTCGACCAGCCGTAGGCCATGTACTTGACGACGCGCAGCTTCTGCCCCGGCTTGAGCCGGGTGATCACCGTCGTCCGGCCGACGTTGTTCGAGCAGGAGCTGGTGACCTGGGCGTCGTCGGGTCCGAAGACCTGGTGCTCCATGGCCGCGCCGACGCGCAGCTCGGAGCGCCGCGTCTGGTGGGTCATGCGCGCGCCGTGCGTGGAGTTGGAGTGGTGCTCGGGCACGAGCACGTTCTGCAGGGCGGCCGCGACGCGCGGGTCGCCCTCGATGACGGGCATCTGCTCGTTGGCGAAGAGCTCGGACTGGACGACGAGCAGCGCCTCGGACCCGGCGTCCTCGGGCACGGCGACCTCGTAGGAGATCGCGGCGACCGAGCGCTGGGAGAACGACACGAGCCGCTCCGAGGTCACCGTCACCCGCTGGCCGTTGGGCGAGACCCAGTCGACGTGGCGGGTGAGCGTGCCCGCGCGCATGTCGAGCGTCCGGTGATGGGCGAGCACCTGGCCGTAGCGCACGTCGAGCGGCTCGTCGTCGACGAGCACCCGGATGAGCTTGCCGTTGGGAACGTTGACCAGCGTCTGGCCCTCGTCGGGGTAGCCGAACCCGCCCTCGGCGTGCGGCAGCGGGCGCGACTCGTAGAACGAGTTGAGGTAGGTGCCCGGCATCGCGTGCGGCTCCCCCTCGTCGAGGTTGCCGCGCATGCCGACGTGCCCGTTGGCCAGCGCGAACAGCGACTCGGTCTGCGGCAGCGCGTCGAGGTCGACGTGGGGCTCGTGCACCGTCCACGGGTCGACGCGGAACGGGTTGCTGATCACGGGTTCTCCTCGTCCACGAGACTGTTCACGCGGGCCGGAGCGTATCCGGGGGCGCCGCGGCGACCGGGCCTACGGTGGAGGGATGGCCGATCTCGTCCGCATCCCCCGCTCCGAGCTCGAGGTCCACCCGCTCTGCCTGGGTGGCAACGTGTTCGGGTGGACCGCCGACGCCGCCGCGTCGGCCGCGGTCCTCGACGCCTATCTGGACGCCGGCGGGAACTTCGTGGACAGCGCCGACTCGTACACCTGGCGGGTGGAGGGCAACAGCGGCGGCGACTCCGAGCGCGTCCTCGGCGACTGGATGGCCGCGCGCGGGGCACGGGACCGCGTCGTCGTCGCCACCAAGGTCGGGTCGTGGCCGGAGCGACCCGGTCTGTCGCCGGAGAACGTCCGGGCCGCGTGCGACGACTCGCTGCGCCGCCTGCGCACCGACCACATCGACGTCTACTACGCCCACCGCGACGACCCCGACACCCCGCTCGAGGACGCACTGGGGGCGTTCGACGAGCTCGTGCGCGCCGGGAAGATCCGCTATGTCGGGCTGTCCAACTTCTCGGCCGAGCGGTTGACCTCGGCGCTCACCGTCGCCGACAAGCACGGTTTCGCTCGGCCGGTCGCGCTGCAGCCGCACTACAACCTCGTGGAGCGCGCGGTCTACGAGGACGAGCTGGCCGACGTCGCCGCGGACGCCGACCTCGGGGTGATGCCGTACTTCGCGCTGGCCAAGGGCTTCCTCACCGGCAAGTACCGCCCGGGCGACCCGGCGCCGGACACGAGCGGCCCGATGGCCTCGGCCCGCGCCGGCGGAGCCGTGACGTACCTCGACGACCGGGGGACGCGGGTGCTGGAGGTGCTCGCCGAGGTGGCCGGCGCGCACCACGTGCCGATGGCCGCCGTCGCGCTCGCGTGGCTCGCCGCGCAGCCGACCGTCACGGCGCCGGTCGCGTCCGCCCGCACCGTCGACCAGCTCGCGACGATCCTGCCCATGGCGGACCTGACGCTCGCGCCCGACGAGATCGCCGCGCTGACCGAGGCGTCGGAGGACACTCGGCTGGCGGGGTGAGGGCCGCTCGGGTCTGATGGTCGTGTGAGCGCGCTCTCCTCGGTGCACCGCGCCCTGCAGGTGCTGGAGGTCGTCGCCGATGCCGGCGACGGGATCAGCGCGAAGGCCGTCGCGCGGCGCCTCGAGTACAACCTCTCGACGACCTACCACCTCCTCGACAGCCTCGTCTCCGACGGCTACCTGGTGCGCCTGGAGGCCGCGCGGGGCTTCGGTCTCGGTCCCAAGCTCCCGGCGCTGCACGACCGCCTCGTCGCGCAGCTTCCCGTGCCGCGCGGGCTGGGCGGGATCCTCGGTGAGGTGCACGGCACCGCCGGCGCGGGCGCGCTCTACGCGGCGTTCCGCGACGACGACGTGGTGGTCGTGGGCCACGACGACTGCGCCCAGCACCCGGTGCCCGTGATCTCGGCGTGGCGCGGTGCCCTGCACGCGACCGCGGTCGGCAAGCTCTGGCTCGCCGAGTCCGCGGGCCCGGCCCGGCGGGCGATCCTCGACCGCGACGGGCTGCCCGCGCACGCCTACCGCACGATGACCGACCGCGACGAGCTCGAGCGCGAGCTCGACACGGTGCGCCGTCGCGACCTCGCCGTCGACCGCGGCGAGTTCCGCGAGCGCCTGGCGTGCATGGCGGCGCCGGTGCGGGTGCCGTCATCGTGTGGGCCGACGCTGGTCGGGGCGGTGGCGGTGGCGGTGCCGGTCGTCCCCGCCGGCGGGCCCGGCAGCATCGCCGACCGCCGCGACCGCCTCGAGCGCGCGGTCCGCGAGGGCGCCCGCCGCCTGTCCGTGGCGCTGCAGGATCCCGTTTCCACTGGGTGGGACGACGGCGGGCCGGGGGCCGTGCGCCGCGGATAACCTGCCGCGCATGAGTGCCCGGACCAGCGCCCCGTTCCGCGCCGACCACGTCGGGAGTCTCCTGCGCCCGTCCGCCCTTCGCCGTGCCCGCGACGAGCACGCGGCGGGGCGCATCGGTGCCGACGAGCTGCGCACGGTCGAGGACGAGGCGATCCGCGACGCGGTGCGCCTGCAGGAGGACGCCGGCCTGCAGGCGGCCACCGACGGTGAGTTCCGCCGCACCTCCTGGCACATGGACTTCCTCTACCAGCTCGACGGCGTGGCCTCGTCGAAGGACTCGTCGGTGGAGGTGGCCTTTCGCAACGCGTCGGGCGACCTCACCTTCGCCGCCATGTCGCTGGTGATCGACCGGCGGATCGGGATCTCGCAGACGATCTTCGGGGACGCGTTCTCGATGCTGGCGTCGACCGTGACGACCGCCGTCCCGAAGCTGACGATCCCCTCGCCGTCGATGTTGCACTACCGGCTCGGCGGCGCCCCGGTGCACGAGGGCTCGCCGTACTCCGATCCGGACGCGTTCTGGGCGGACCTCGCCGCCGCCTACCGCGAGGAGGTGTCGCGGCTCTACGAGCAGGGCGTGCGGTACCTCCAGCTCGACGACACCTCGCTCGCCTACCTCAACGACCCGGCGCAGCGCGAGTCGATGGCGGCGCGCGGCGAGGACGCCGACCACATGCACGAGCGCTACGTCGCCACGATCAACGAGGTGCTCCGCGACCGCCCCGCCGACCTGCGGGTCACCACGCACATGTGCCGCGGGAACTACCGCTCCTCCTGGGCGGCGGAGGGCGGCTACGACTACGTCGCCGAGGCCGTCTTCGGCGGGCTCGAGATCGACGGCTTCTTCTGCGAGTACGACGACGCGCGGTCGGGCGACTTCTCCCCGCTGCGCTACGTCCCCCGCGGCGATCAACAGGTCGTGCTCGGTCTCGTGACCACCAAGACCGGCGAGCTCGAGGACCCGGACACCCTCAAACGCCGGATCGAGGAGGCGACGAAGTACGTGCCGCTCGAACAGCTCTGCCTCTCGCCGCAGTGCGGGTTCTCCTCGACGGTCGAGGGCAACGACCTCACCGCCGACCAGCAGCGCGCGAAGCTCGACCTCGTCGTCTCCGTGGCGCAGGACGTCTGGGGCTGACGGGCCCCGCTGGTTTGGCAGCGAACGCGCTGTTCGCTGCTTCTATGCGCGCAAAGTCCCCGTTCGCGCGACGTGCGGGGTCGGCGGGACCTGCCGGTTTGGCAGCGAACGCGCTGTTCGCTGCTTCTATGCGCGCAAAGTCCCCGTTCGCGTCAGGGTGACCGACGGCGCGCCTGCGCCGCACGCCGTCCCCATCGCCCGTTCGCGTCCACAGGCCTTCGGAGCATCGTTACCGCTGGTCCGCGCGTCGGAGCCACGCTCGCGGCATGCCTCGTCGCCCCCGCTTCGATCCCGTCGCCCTGGCGTCCGTCGGCCTGTTCGGCGTCGCTGCGGTCGCCGACTTGACGGCGCTCGGCATGCCGTCGTCGACGATCGCCCGGCGGGTCCAGGCCGGGCACGCCCGACGGGTGCTCCGGGGCGTCGTGAAGGAAGGTCGGGACGAGCCGACCGATGACCAGCGAGCGGCGGCTGCTCTCCTGTACGCGGGCTCGTCGTCGGTGATCAGCGGAGGCGAGGCACTGCGTCGCTACGGACTGACGAACCCGTCGCCGAACGGGCGCATCCTCGTGCTGGTCGACGCGCCGAGGCAGCGCACCTCGTCGGCGTTCGTGGAGATCGAGCGAACCGAGCGCCTGCCCCAGGCGGCGATCCGCGGTGAGCTGGCGCTCGCCCCGCTCGACCGCGCCGTCATCGACACCGCCCGCCGCGAGGACCAGCTCGACGCCGTGCGTGGTGTACTCACCGAGGCGATCCAGAAGGGCCGGACCACCGTGGCTCGCCTGGCTGCCGAGCTCGCCGCGGGCTCCCAACGAGGGACCGCGCTGCCGCGCCGGGTGCTCCGCGGCGAGCTCGCCGACGGTGTGCTGTCGGTCGCCGAGGGCTGGGCGCGCGATCTCCACAGCGCGACGGACCTGCCGCCCGTGCTGTGGAACCCGAAGCTGTTCGACCCCTCCGGGACCTTCATCGCCCAGGCGGACGCCTACTTCCCCGATGTCGGGCTGGCGTGGGAGATCGACTCGCTCAAGCACCATTTCCTGCTCGAGGACTGGGACAAGACCCTGCGCCGTCGGGCGCGGATGCAGGCGTTCGGTGTGCTCGTCGCGCACACCCGTCCACGCCGTCTGAAGACGGACAAGGCCGCGGTGATCGAGGAGCTGTGGGGCTCCTACCGGCTCGCGGCGTCTCGTCCGTGCCCGGAGCTACGAGTCGTCCCCGCGCCCTGAGCGACCGACAGCCGCCCGCGCGCCGGAAGCGAATGGGGACTTTGCACGCATAGAAGCAGCGAACAGCGCGTTCGCTGCAACCCTCGGCATCACTCGCCGGCGCCATCCCCTCGCGAACGGGGACTTCACGCGCATAGAAGCAGCGAACAGCGCGTTCGCTGCGAACCCCGGGGCACGCCGACGCGCCCACCCCGAGCGAGGTGGGCGCGCCCGGCGGGTCGCGGCGAGGCTCAGACGCCGTAGCGCGCCGCGAGCTGGCCGCGGCAGATGCTGGTGTTCGCGTCGACGCCGACCTGGTACGAGCGCGCCTTGCGCAGGTGCAGCGGCAGGGCGTCGACGCCGACCGTGACGCCCGAGGGGTCGACGACGAGCGGGTCGTCGTCACCCGCCGGGATACCCAGCTCACGGCGCCGGGCCCGCAGGCGCCGGAGATCGTCGGTGGCCGGGGCGTCGGCGAGGGTCATCGCCGCCACCTGCTCCGGCGTCGCCCCTGCGCGCATCAGGGGCCGCACCACGAGATCGGTCCCGGCCATCAGCGCGCGCTCGGTGAACGTGCGCCGCAGGTCGTCGAGCTCCGCGACCGCCTCGCCGACCTCGGTCCCGGCCATCGAGCCCACGAAGCCCGCCCGCGCCGCGACGCCGGCGTTGATGGCGTCGGAGGCGAAGTGGTCGGCGAGCGTCACGTCGGCGGTCTCGACCCCCGACACCGCCGACACCGCGTCGTGGGCGTCGGCGACCATGAGGAACGCGAAGTTCGGGGCGCAGAAGTAGGTGGGCAGGCGCAGCGACACGTGCGCGACCCCGTCCGACACCGAGCAGGAGCCGACGAAGTCCAGGGAGACCACGTCGGCGTCCAGCTCGGGGTCGCGCACGGTGCGCAGCGCCTCCCACACCCGCGCGGTGGTTCCCGTGGCGGCCGACGCTTCGGCCTGGTCGGAGCCGGCCACGCGGGCGGAGGAGGGCCCTCCCACGGAGCGCAGCGGTGCTGGACCCGTCGACACCGTCATGCCTGGGCCACCTCCCGGTCGACGAGCTCCGCGTCATCGGGCGAGGCGGGGGCGCTGGTGTCCGACGACAGCCGGCCCTCGGCGGGCACGGGGATGTCGTAGAGCCGGGCCGCGTTCAGACCGAGGATCTTCTTCTTGCCGTCGACGCCGAGGGCCGGGTAGTCCGCGTACTCCTCGCTGTCCGGGTAGGTCCAGTCGACGAGGCCCTCGACCTGCCACTTCGGTTCCCAGATGTTGTAGTCCGACCCGAAGGTCATCTTGTCCTCGCCGACCCAGAACAGCAGCTCGCCCATTACCTTCGCGAAGAAGCGCGGCCGCGCGTGCATGAGGCCACCGAGCACGACCGACAGGCCCGCGTACACGTTGGGCTCCTGCGTCGCCATGAAGCAGAAGTCCTCGATGCGCGGCAGGCCCACGTGCTCGACGATGAAGTTCAGGCCCTGGAAGTCGGTGGCCGCGTGGTCGACGTCGGAGACGTCGAACGCGTCCTTGTCCAGCGGCCAGATCGTCGGGCCCTTGTGGACGTGGATGTTCTTGATGCCCAGTTCCTGGGCGCGCTCGAGGAAGCGGTAGCATTCCGGGTCGGAGAGTTTGTAGCCGCGCGAGTCGCCGTTCCATTCCGCGGTGTAGAGCTTCGCGCCGAGCGGCTGGTAGGTCTCGACGTTCTTCTCGAACTCGCGCATCCCGGCGTCGCCGTCGCGCGGGTCGAAACGCGTGTTGACGCGGAACTTCTCGGGGTGCTTCTTCGCGAGCTCGCCGTTGCGCTCGCTGGTGTTGAAGCCGTCCTTGTACCACTCGCGCAGGTAGGTCGACTGGAAGATGGCGACGTCGACGTGGCCCTCGTCGAAGACCTCGCGCATCAGCTGGTCCTCGGAGACCTTCTGGAACTCCTCGATCGGCTGGTGCGTCTCGGCCGGGCCGAGCGATTGGTAGGCGTGGAAACACTCGATCCAGCCCTTGGCGTACTGTTCGGCACCCGGCACCCAGTTCTGCGGCGACGCGTCCCAGTAGTGCATGTGTGAATCGACGATGAAGTACTTCTCACCGTTCTTCTCGTACACGGTGACGGCCTCCCGATGCGTGCGCGGTCGTGGTGGTGGTGTGGTGGTGGCCACGCGGCCCACATCACACGTGATCGACAGAGCGTGGGCAAGAGCACGGTTTCCGCGGATCGCCGAAACGGACGAAACGGACAGGTCGGGGCGCCGGGCGTACCGTCGGACCCATGCGCATCGTCATCGCCGGCGGACACGGGAAGATCGCGCTGCGCCTCGAGCGGCTGGCCGCCGCGCGGGGTGACGCGGCCGTCGCTCTCATCCGCGACCCGGGCCAGTCCGACGACGTCCGCGACGCCGGTGCCGAGCCCGTGGTCGCCGACCTCGAGGCGACCCGAGCCGACGACCTGGCGACCCACCTGACCGGCGCCGACGCCGTCGTGTTCGCCGCCGGCGCGGGGCCGGGCAGCACGGCCGAGCGCAAGGGCACCGTCGACCGCGACGCGGCCCTGCTCCTCGCCGACGCCGCCGCGGCGGCCGGGGTGCGGCGCTACGTGCTGGTCTCGGCGATGAACATCGACAACCCGCCGGCCGTCGAGGACGACGACTCGGTGTGGGGCCACTACCTGCGGGCGAAGAAGGCCGCGGAGGACGCGCTGCGCGCCCGGACCGACCTCGACCTGACGATCCTGCGGCCCGGGCGCCTCACCGACGACCCCGGCACCGGACTCGTGCGGCTCGGGACGGTCGACGGGCAGCCGCCTGTCGGCTACGGCGAGGTCACCCGCGACGACGTCGCCGCCGTCCTGCTCGCGCTGCTCGACGCCCCGGACACGACGGACACGGTGCTCGACCTCGTCGGCGGCACGGTGCCGCCCGCCCAGGCCGTCGCGGCGCTCAGCGGCGCCAACGCCCCACGCTGAGGTGCGCAGCGCACCTAGCCGATCAGCCCCTGCTCGCGCAGGAACGACCGCGCGACCTCGTCGGGACTGCGTCCCCCGGCGGAGACGCGCTCGTTGAGCTGGCGCATCACCGGCTCGGTGAGGGTGGGCGCGAGCATCCGGCCCAGCAGGGCGAGCCGGGGCGCGCGCGCCATGACGTCGCTGCGGACCGTGAGCGCCGCGTTGTACGGCAGGAAGTAGCCGCGGTCGTCGACGAGCGTGGAGAGGCGCAGCGGGTTGAGCCGGCCGTCGGTGGCGAACACCTCGCCGAACGTGCACGGGTTCGCCGCGGCGACCGCGTCGTAGATCTGGTCGATCTCGCGGGTGTCGAGGGCCTCGTCCCCGAGCGCGATGTCGTAGGTGGCGAGCAGCCCCTGCAGGCCGTCCTCGCGCCCGGTGAACTCCTGGTCGACGCACAGCGTCCCCTCCGGCGACCGGGAACGGACGAGGGCGGCGAAGTCCGAGAGCGTCCGGACCCGCAGCCGCTGGGCCGTGTCGGTGCGCACGCCGACCGCGTAGGTGTTGTTGAACGGCGTGGGGTCGAGCCAGGTCACCTGGTTGCCCTCGTCCGCGGTGCGCACGGCGTCGAACAGCGCGTGCGGGTCGGCGATCGTCGACTCCTGGGACAGGTACAGGCGCCACGCGGTGCCGGTGTACTCCCAGTACATGTCGATCTGACCGCCGGTCAGGGCGGCGCGGACGTTGGCCGACCCCTTCGTGTCACAGCGGTCGATCACCGTGGCCCCGCTCGACTGGAGCAGGGCGATGGTCATCTTGCAGAGCACGATCTGCTCCGCGAACTCCTTGCCGCCGACGGTCAGCGTCTGTCCGCTGAGGTCGACCTCCCGGGCGAAGCCGCCCGGCGGGGTGAGCCGCTGCTCCTGGGAGCACCCGGCGATCAGGGCGGCGACCAGCACCACGAGGAGGGCGAACGGGACCGGGGAACGCCGGGATCGGGGCACGGGCGGGGCGCCTTCGTCTCGAACGGTGGGAACGATCTACCGCCGCGACGACGACGGCCGGCCGCGGTCCGAGGACCCGCGACCGGCCGCCGCCGTCGTCACGCCGTCAGGAACATCAGGGGCCTCACTGGCCGCCGACGAACCCCTGCTGCTGCAGCCAGCGGGTGGCGACCTGCTGGGGGTCCTGCCCCTGCGAGGAGACCTGCCCGTTGAGGTCGAGCATCACGTCGTCGGAGAGGCGCGGGGTGATCGCCTCGAAGACGCGCTGGATGGTCGGGTTCCTATCGAAGACCTCCTGGCGGATGGTCGGTGACGCGTTGTACTTCGGGAAGTAGTTCCTGTCGTCCTGGAGCGTCACCAGGTTCAGGCCGGGGATGCGGCCGTCGGTGGTGAAGACCTCACCGAAGTTGCACGGGTTGCCGTTGGCGGTGGCCTGGTAGATGGCGCCCGTGTCCAGCGTGTTCAGCCCGGGCGGGCCGGCCGGCGGGTTGGTGACCCCGTAGGTCCGGAACAGCCCGGCGAGGCCGTCGTCGCGACCGGCGAACTCGGCCTCGACGCAGGTCGTGGCGGCCGGGTTCCCGCTGTTGATGAAGTTGCCCCAGTCGGTCAGCGTGCGCAGGTTGTTCTGCTCACCGAACGGACGGGTCACCGCGATGCCGTAGGTGTTGTTGAACGGCGACGGCGCCAGCCACACGATGCGGTTCTGCGCCAGGTCGGCGTCACGCACCGCGATGTACTGCTGCTGGGACTCCGGGATCGGCGAGGCGTTCCCGAGGTGGGTGATCCAGCCCGTGCCGGTGTACTCCCAGTACATGTCGATCTCACCGCCGACGAGGGCGGCACGCGTCGACGCGGTACCGGTGATGTTGCAGCGGTCGTTGACCGTGGCGCCCACCGACTGGAGGGCCGCGATGGTCATCTTGCAGAGGACCAGCTGCTCGTCGAACTCCTTGCCGCCGACCGTGTAGGTCTGACCGGCGAGGTTGATGCCGCTGGCCGCCAGGCTTCCGCCCTGGGCCGCGGGCTGGCCGCTGCCCGACAGGCCACCGCAGCCTGCGGCCAGGAGCGCCGTGGCGGCGAGCGTCACCGCGCCCGCCCGCCAGCCGGAACGACGGCCGGAGCGGCCGCCGCGGAATGTCCACCGCACAGTGTTCTCCTTATCCTCCGGGGTTGGCCGGGCCTCGCGGGCGGGGCGGTCGGCCGAGAGAAATCTCGAGGTCCGGCGTCAGCCGGAGCGGGACACGACGATGCGTTCGACGACGCCCGCGAGCCAGTCGATGAGCAGCGCCACCGTGGCGATGACCGCGCCCGCGACCAGCAGGACGTTGATGCGGTTGAGCCGCAGCGCCTGCTGTACGAGCTCGCCGAGACCACCCGCGCCGATGTAGCTGGCGAGGGTCGCGGTACCGACGTTGAGGACGAGCGCCACGCGCAGACCGGCCACGATGACCGGCACCGCGAGCGGGATCTCGACACGGAACAGGGTCTGCCGTGACGACATGCCCATGCCGCGCGCCGCCTCGATCAGCGACTGGTCGACCTGCTGCAGACCGATGACCGTGTTGCGGAGCACCGGGAGCAGCGCGGCCAGCGTCAGGCCGATCACGGCGGTGGTGACGCCGAAGTCGAGCCAGAACGCCATGAGCAGCAGGACGCCGAACGGCGGCAGCGCCTGCGCGAAGCCGCCGACGGCGAGGACGGGGCCCTGGGCCTTCCGGGCGCCCCGCCTGCTCAGCAGGATGCCCAGGGGCACCGCGATGATCAGCACCAGGATCGTCGACAGGAACGCGAGCCAGAGGTGCTGCCCGAGCAGCCCCATGACGTTGTCCGGGGCGAGCACGCGCTCCTCGATCGTGTCGAGGTCGCGCGTGGAGATGTAGAGGAACAGCAGGAGCAGCAGCAGGATGATGATCGCCGGCAGGATGACCAGGTCGTAGTGCTGGACCCACAGGCGGGCGAGGCTGCTCTGCTGCTTGCCCTCGACCTCCTCGACCGACTGCTCCGCCTGGGCGTCGACGGTCTCCGTGGTCGCCGTGCTCATGCGTCACGCTCCCGGGTGCGCAGCCCGCTGACGAGGTCGTTCCAGTGCAGGACACCCTGCGCGCGGCCCTGTTCGTCGACGACGGCGACCAGCGCGGCCCCGCCGTCGAGCATGACGTCGACCGCGTCGTAGACCGTGCCCGAGATCGGCACCGTCACCAGCGCGACGCCCGCGGCGTCGGTGCCGGGCAGGTGCCGCCACGAGACCGGCTTGCCGGAGGCGTCGACCTCGGCCACCGGGTGGCCGTTGCTGTTGCCGACCGCCTTCTCGTCGGTCTCGACGGGGTGGAGCTCCAGGCGGGCGAGCTCGAGCAGGGACAGGCGCCGGACCGCCGCGCCGCCGCCGACGAAGTCGGAGACGAAGTCGTTGGCGGGCCGAGTGAGGACCGTGTCGGGGTCCGCGTACTGCTCGAGCTTGCCGGTCGCGAACACGGCGATCTTGTCGCCCAGCTTCACGGCCTCCTGGAGGTCGTGGGTGACGAACGCGATCGTCTTGCCGATCGTGCGCTGGATCTCGAGGAACTCGTCCTGGAGGCGGTCGCGGGTGATCGGGTCGATGGCGCCGAACGGCTCGTCCATGAGCATGACCGGCGGGTTCGCGGCGAGCGCGCGGGCGACGCCGACACGCTGCTGCTGGCCGCCGGAGAGCTGGCGGGGATAGCGGTCGCGGAACACCGAGGGCTCGAGGCCCACGAGGTGGAGCAGCTCGTCGGCGCGCTCCTTGATCTGCTGCTTGTCCCAGCCGAGCATCTTCGGGACGACGCCGATGTTGTCGGCGATCGAGAAGTGCGGGAACAGGCCGCCCTGCTGGATGACGTAGCCGATCTGGCGGCGCAGGAGGTCGCCGTTGACGTGGGTGACGTCCTTGCCGTCGAGCAGGATGCGCCCGGCGGTCGGCTCGATCAGCCGGTTGATCATCTTCAGTGTGGTCGTCTTGCCGCACCCCGACGGACCGATGAGCATGACGATCTCGCCCTTCGGGATCGTCATGTCGAGCTGGCTCACCGCGGGCGACTCGCTGCCCGGGTAGATCTTCTCGACGCCCTCCAGAACGATCATGTCGGACGACCCGGCGCCGTTGTCCGGGACGATGGCGGTCTGGTCTTGGTTCTCAGACACGGATACCCCTGGGGATGGTCAGGCGCTGGACGATGGCGAAGAAGATCTCGAAGACGGCGGCGACGACGAGGCACAGCAGCGTGCCCGCGAGGACCTGGTAGAAGGAGTTCGCCGCCCCGATGCGGGAGATCCCGTTGAGGAGCAGGATGCCGAGGCCGGGGCCCTGGACGACGGCGCCGACCACGGCGATCGAGATCGAGATCAGCGTGGTGACGCGAATGCCGTTGAGGATGACCGGCCACGCCAGCGGGAGCTGGATGGTGAGCAGCCGGCGCAGGCGGCCGTAGCCGAGCCCCTTGGCGGACTCGAGGACGGCCCGGTCGACGGTGGTCAGGCCCGCGACGGTGTTCCGCAGCACCGTGTAGAGCGTGTAGATCGTCAGCACGATGATCGCGGTGGTGACCCCGAGCCCGGTGATGGGCAGGAACAGCGCGAACAGCGCCAGCGACGGCACGGTGAGCAGGGCGGCGGTGAAGACCAGACCGCCCTCGCGCACGCCGGTCGCGAACCAGTCGAGCGAGAACCGCCGCGGGTCGGGCTCGCCGGTGGAGACCGCCAGACCCAGCACCACACTGATCGCGGAGCCCAGGCCGACGGCGATGAGCACCACCAGGAAGTGGGCCTGCGTCAGGAAGACGATCTGCTGCGCGTTGCTGGAGAGATAGTCCAGGAAGTTCACGACGCTCCTCTCTCGGGAGCAGGGGGGGTGGACAGGGCGGGCACCTCGGAACTCGGGCCGGATGGTCCAGCGCGGGCGGTGGCGCGCCCCGCCGGGCTCACCGCGCCCGCCCCGAGGGACCGGGACAGGTCGTAGGCCGCCCGCAGCACCGCGGCGCGGACCTCGTCCAGGACGGGATCGACGCGCGACTCCGGGCCGCTCACGCCGAGGGCGGCGACGACGGCGTCGCTGCTGTCGCGCACGGGCGCGCCGAGCGAGAGGAGGCCGCGGTCGGTCTCGTGACGAGCCAGAGCCCAGCCCCGCCGGCGTTCGTCGGCGACCCGGGAGACGAGCTCGTCGAGCGAGCGGGGCGCGGCCGGGCCGGCCGGACCGAGGCCCTCGGGCACGATGATCCGGGCGATGGCCGCCGTGTCGAGGTCGAACAGAAGTGCACGCCCGGTGGCAGTACACGACAACGGCACCGTGCGCCCCACCCATCCCGCGGCGCGCAGCTCGCTGTCCGGCGCGGCGGAGGCGATGGTCATGACGCTGCCGCCGCTGCGGATGCCGACGTCGACGCGCTCGCCGAGCAGCGCGGCCTCGCGCGCGACGGCGGCGTCGGCCTCGTCGCGCAGCCGGCGGTCGACCGCGGTGGCACCGATCGCGAACAACCGGGTGCCGATGCGGTAGCGCAGGGAGCCGGGCTCGCGGTCGACGTAGCCGGCGTCGGCGAGGAGCTTCAGCAGGCGCGAGACCTGCGACTTGTCCCGCCCGAGCTGCCGGGCGATCTCGACGACGCCTAGCGAGGAGGGGCCGCCCGGGGTGCCGAGCAGGTCGAGGACGTCGAGGGCCCGGTTCACGGGCCCGCCGGCCTCGTCGCGGGGGCGCCGTCCGCGCGGAGCGGAGGTGGTGGGGGCGGGTTCCTTCGAGCCGACGGCGGCGGCGGGGGAGGCGGGCGTCCGAGGGGTCGGCGTGTCCGTTGCTCCGGTGCGCGCGCGAGGGCTCACGGCTCGCCCCCTTCCCGTCCACCCGTTCCGGACGCTCCGGATCGGGGCGTCTGCGGCAACGGGCGTTGTCTCAGCGACAACGACTGCGGGGACAGTAGGCGGGGAGAGCGGGGGTTGTCACCCCGTAGATCCGACATTCGAGGGATGTTTCCCCGGGCGCGGTGGACGCAGCGGGTGACCGGGGGCCCGTCGGAGGTGGCGGTGGAATCGAATCCGGGCAGCTCCACGCCCGGTGGAGTGCCCATCCGGGCCCGGACGACCGTCGCGGATCACGATCCGTGACAACACCGATGTTTCGAGATCGTGATGTGCTGTGGCGCCCCCCGGGTCGTCCGTTCGGGGCAGGCGCCGGGCCTCAGCCCGACGAGGTCGTGGTGCGGGGCGGGGTGACCGCGGCGCGGGGGTTGCCGCCGACGCCCCACAGGGCGAGCAGGCGGTCCTCGATGCGCTCGAGCTCGCCGGCCACGGCGACGTGGGCGCTGCGCCGCCTGCTCGCAGGCATCTGCTCCGCGGCGCGCACGGCGGACTCCAGGTCGCTCAGCCGCTGCTCCGCGTCCTCGACGAACGAGCGGACCTCGCCCGCGCGGGCGTCGTCACCGTTCCCGTGGCGCGTGCGCAGGTCCTGCGCGGACAGCGCGAGGTTGTGCACCCGGGCGTAGAGCGCGGCGCCGCGGCCGGTGAACTCGCCGAGCTCGTCCGGGGCGACGCCGAGCTGGCGGGCGCGGTGCGCGTCCCAGCGATCCCGCGCCACGCCGACGGCCTGGTAGACGATCGGGGCCACGATCGGCACGACGATCCGCGCGATGCCGAGGTAGCGCTTCACCTTCGCGCCGGTCCACGGCTCGGCGGCGGTGCCGTCGAGCTCGTCGGCGTCGGCGTCGGCCTCGTCGGACCTCTGACGCTTCTTCGCCGCTTTGATGGCCTTCTTGTCCCCGAGGAGCGTCGCCTCCTGGGTCTCCGCCAGGTGGCGCTCCGCGAGCGCCGCGCGGCGTCGCTCCTTCTGCGCCTTGACGGCGAGCTCGGCGGCCTTCCTGCTCACGACGTAGACGTCGTCGCCCACCTCGACGGTGTCCGCCTCCGTCGCGGGCCGCCCGCGCCGCAGCAGTCCCATGGACCCTCCCGTCCTCGTGCCCGTGGCCTGTCGCGCGTCCGGGCGGATCGCTCGCACCCTAGTGGCCGCGGGCGGGGTGACGGCCCCGTCGTGCGGCCCGGCGCGTCCCGACCCCGCTGATCGATCGAGGCCGAGTGCCCGGGCCGCACCCGTCCGACACCTGCCCCTCGGACGCCGTCGACCAGGGCTGTCGGGGTCGCGTGGGAAGCTCGGACCATGAGCACGACCACCGCGCAGGGGGCAGGAGACGCCTGTGCCGCCGGCCCGTGCGCCCCCGACGCCGCGCCGCTGCGGCCGGTCCTGCTCGACGCCGCCGCGACCACGCGCTGCCGCCGCCGGGTCCACCTCGAGCACGTGCCGGCGGAGGATCTCGGGCCGAGCGGCCCGCCCCCCGGTGACGACGCCGACCCGGGCGTCGCGATGCGCAAGGCGGATGCGGCGAGCCATCGCGCGACGCTCGCCGCCCGCTGGGCCGAGCTCCTCGGCGCGCGCTGGAGCTCCGTACCGTCGGCGCCCACCGCGCGGGAGCGCGCGGCGGCCACCCGCGCGGTGCTCGCGGACACCCCGGCCGACGTGGTCGGGGGCGCCGAGCTCCCGGCCGGCGACGGACGTCGCGGGCATGCGGAGGCCCTCGTGCGCGCCGTGCCCGGCGACGGGGCGTCCGGATGGTGGCCGCTGATCGTCGTCCGCCACCGCATCACCGACCCCGGCGAGGGCGCGCTCACCTCCCCGCTCGCCCGGCCCCATCCCGACGCGGCCGCCCTCGACGGCGCGCGGCGAGTGCGCACGGTGACGCGCGACGTCCTGCGCCTGGCCCACCTCCACCGCATGCTGCGCGCCGCGGGGCTCGCGCCGCCCGAGGTTCCCGGGACGCCGGTGTGGGGCGGCATCGTGGGCCTCGACGCCGACGTGGTCGTGTGGGTCGACCTCGCGTCCTCGACCGGGTCCGGCGGGCGCAGCACGCTCGAGACCTACGACCGCCGTCACGCCGACCGGCTCGCCGTCGCGGAGGCCGCGCGCTCCCGCGCCCCGGCGCTGGCCGAGCCCTCGCGGATCACCGAGTGCCGCCGCTGCCCGTGGTGGCCGACGTGCGAGACGGCGCTGCGCGCGGTCGACGACGTCAGCCTCGTCGTCCGGGGCGACGCGGCGCTGCGCCTGCGCGGCCGGGGGGTCACCACGGTCCGCGAGCTCGCCGCGCTCGACCCGGCCGCGGGGCTGCCCGGTCCGGAGCCCGACCCCGAGACGCCCGAGGCGGGCGAGGTCCCCGATCTGCTCGAGGCGGTGGCGCTGGCCCGGGCCTGGAGCCGCGACGTCCCGCTCGTGCGCCGCGTCGCACGCCCCACCGTCGCGCGGGGCGACGTCGAGGTGGACGTCGACATGGAGAGCCTCGGCGAGGACGGCGCCTACCTCTGGGGAGCACTGCTCTCGGGTGCCGACATCGGGCTCGAGACCGGTTACCGGGCCTTCGTCACGTGGGACCCGCTGCCGACCCGCGACGAGGGCCGCTCCTTCGGCGAGTTCTGGACGTGGCTCTCCGAGGTGCGCGCCCGGTGCGCCGAGCGCGGGCTGGTGATGCGCGCGTACTGCTACAACGAGCAGGCGGAGAACCGCTGGTTGCGCGGGTCCGTCGAGCGGTTCGCCGGCATGCCGGGGGTGCCGCCGGCCGCGGAGGTGGAGGAGTTCATCGCCTCCGACACGTGGATCGACCTGTTCCCCGTGGTCAGCGAGTCGTTCCTGTGCCCGCACGGCAAGGGCCTCAAGCGGGTCGCGCCGTCGGCGGGGTTCGCCTGGCACGACCCGGAGGCGGGCGGCGAGAACTCCATGCGCTGGTACCGCGACGCGGTCGGGCTCGACGGTGGCGAGCCCGACCCGGCGCAGCGCGAGCGCCTGCTCGTCTACAACGCGGACGACGTCCGGGCCACGTGGACGCTGCGCACGTGGCTGACGTCGGACCGGGTCCTCGAGGTGCCCTACCTCGAGGACCTCACGGCCTGACCGCCACCGGGCGACCGCGTCGGCGGCTAACGAGGCTGCATGCGCAGGCCGCCGTCGAACCGGATGACCTCGCCGTTGAGGTAGTCGTGCTCGATGATCTGCGCGACGAGCTGCGCGTACTCGTCGGGACGCCCGAGACGCTTCGGGAACGGGATGCCCTCGGCGAGCTGCTCGCGGAACGACTCCTCGACGCCGGCCAGCATCGGGGTGTCGATGATGCCGGGCGCGATGGTCATGACGCGGATGCCGTACTGGGCGAGGTCGCGGGCGGCCGGCACGGTCATGCCGACGACGCCGCCCTTCGAGGCCGAGTAGGCGATCTGACCGATCTGACCCTCGAACGCCGCGACCGAGGCCGTGTTGACGACGACGCCGCGGGCACCGTCGGTGAGCGGCTCGGTCCGCGCGATCGCCTCGGAGGCGAGGCGCATGACGTTGAAGGTGCCGAGGAGGTTGACGCCGATGACCTGGTTGAACACGCCCAGGTCGTGCGGGCCCTTCTTCGACAGCACCCGACCTGCGGTGCCGATGCCCGCGCAGTTGACGACCACGCGCAGCGGCACGCCGGTGGCCGTGGCGGCCTCGACCGCGGCGGCCACCTGGTCGCCGTCGGTGACGTCGGCGCCGACGTAGTCGACTCCTGCGAGTGCCTCCGCGCCGTCGACGGCCTTCGGCAGGTCGATGGCGATGACGCGCGCGCCCTGCTTGGCGAGCCGGCGGACGGTGGCGCCACCGAGGCCGGAGGCCCCTCCGGTGACGATCGCGGCGACGTCGTTGGTGTCCATCTCTCTGCGGCGCTCCTCTGCGGCACGGGGTTGTTCCCGCGCGGAGGCTATCCCCGCGACCGGTCGCCGGTCAGCCTTGACTGTTCGTGAACGCCGCCACGTCGCGATCACGGGTTCGGCTCAACGGCGGGCGATCCCCAGCTGGTAGTCGTCGAGGTAGCGCGACGCGAACCCGGCCTCGGAGTAGGCCAGGTAGAAGTCCCACATCCGCACGAACGTCTCGTCGAACCCGAGGGCGCGCACCTCCTCCTCCCGGGCGAGGAACGTCGCGCGCCACCGGCGCAGCGTCTCGGCGTAGTCGAGCCCGATCGAGCGGCGGTCGACCACCTGCATCGTCGTGTGCCGGGCGAGGGTGTGGTCGACGGCCTCGAGGCTCGGGATGAGCCCGCCGGGGAAGACGTACTTGTGGATCCAGGTGTACGACGACCTGGTCGCCTCGAGCCGGTGGTGCGGCATGGTGATCGACTGCAGCCCGAACCGGCCGCCGGGGGCGAGCAGCCGGTCCACGGTGCGGAAGTACTCCGGCCAGAACCGGTCGCCGACCGCCTCGATCATCTCGATGCTGATCACGGCGTCGTACGAGCCCGCGGCCTCGCGGTAGTCGCGGACGTCGATCGTGATCCGGTCGGAGACCCCGGCGCGCTCGGCGCGGGTGCGCGCGAGCTCGGCCTGCTCCACCGACAGCGTCAGCGTCGTGACCCGCGCGCCGCGCCGCGCCGCCCGGATCGCGGCCTCGCCCCAGCCGGTGCCGATCTCGAGGACGTGCTGGCCCGCGCGCACCCCGGCCAGGTCGAGGATGCCGTCGATCTTGCGGTGTTGGGCGTCGACCAGCGGCTCCTCCGGGCGCTCCGGGTCGAACCAGGCGGCGGAGTACATCATCGACTCGTCGAGGAAGAGCGCGAACAGGTCGTTCGACAGGTCGTAGTGCCGGTGCACGTTCTCCTGCGAGACCTCCGCGTCGGCGGCGACCTCCTCGCGCGGCTGGCCCCGGTCGTAGAGACGGCGCAGGTTGCGTAGCGGGCGGGGGACGAGCTCCTCGATGTGGTCGACCATCGCGCGCAGCACGCCGACGAGGTCGTCGGAGTCCCAGTCCCCGACCATCCAGCCCTCGCCGAAGCCGATCAGCCCGTGCCGACCGAGGCGGGTGAAGAAGGCCTCGGGGCGGATGAGGCGCAGGCCCGGGCCGTGCGGGTCGCCCTCGACCGAGCCGTCGGGCCACACGAGGTGCATCGGCAGGCGCCTGACCGCCGATCGCACGAGGCCGCGGGCCACCGTCATGCGCAGCCGGTTCTCGCCCGGGTCCTGCAGGCCGGGCCACACACCCTCCGCGGGACGCGGCAGGACGCGGTCGCGCCCGGCGGTGGACGTGGTGGTGCGCGAGGTCGAAGACACGGAGACGTCCTCTCGTCCGCGGCCGGGAGCTCGACCGCTCATGGCGTGCGCGACGCCCTCGTGCGCCGCATTCGCCGCACCTTCGTCAGGGAGCGCCGGGGTGTTCGCAGCATTTCGCCGAGATCACGCCGTCGGTCGTCGAGCTGATGATCACTCACGGACTGCTGTCGTGCGTTACCGTGCGGAACCTGCCCAGGTCGGACGGTGCCCATGCCGAATACGGCGGGGTCGCGGAGGAAGGTGTGATGGGCGTCCCGGAGCAGCTGCGTCGCCTCGATGAGGACCTGGCCACCGGGCGGGTCGACGCCGAGTCCTACCGGCGGCGTCGCGACGAGATCCTCGCCTCCCGCCTGCCGAAGGCACCTCCGCCGCCGGCGCGCGACGAGCTCGACGACAGCGAGATCGACGCCGCCGACCAGGAGCTGGGGTTCGACGACGGGTTCGACACCGAGGTCGAGGCGCGCGGGAACGGGCGGGCCTCGGCGCCCTCCGCACCCTCGACGCCCCACCGGCCACCGGCCGGGTCCCGGCCCCCCGCGCCCCCACCCGCACGCCCCGAACGGCCGGCGTCGCCCCCGCGGGGCGGTCCGCCCCCGACCGACTGGCGTCCCCCGCCCCCGGAGAGGCGGAGCGGCGCCGGATCGACGGCGCCGGCGAGCGCGGGTGCCGCGCGGCCGCCGGGCGCACGGACGCCGCCCCCTCCGAACCCACCGACACGCCCGGCCGAGGCCCCGGCGAACCCGGCGGCGAACCCGGCGGCGAACCCGGCGGCGAACCCGGCGGCGAACCCGGCGGCGAACCCGCCGGCGAACCCGGCGGCGCCCCTCGAGGCCCCGGCGACGCCGCCCCCGGCCGAGCGGGAGACGCCGAGGGGACCGGAGACCCCGGCCGCCCCGAGCGGGACGACCGGCCGGGGCCGGCCGCGGGCGACGATCCCGGCCGCAGGGTCGGTGGAGAGCGCGCTGGCGCCCGGTGCCGACCCCCCCGACGCGGCGGCACCTGAGACCGGGAGGCCGGAGGAGCCGGCGGTGCCGGACGAGCCCGCGGCGACGGACGAGGACCCGGCCCTTCCCTCGGCCGCCGAACCCGCTCCCGAGGGATCCGCGGCCGGTGCGGTCGACACGGTCGACGGCGACCGGCCCGACGGGGACACGCAGTGGACACCCCTCCCGGGCCGCGCGGTCCGGACCCGGCCGGGTGCGAGCACGGACGCCGACCCCGCGGCCGCCACGCCGGCCGCCGAGAGCCCCGCGACCCCGGCCCTCGAGCTCGACACCCCGGCCCCGGGCGTCCCGGGTGACAGCACCGATCGCGCCGCCGACGACGCCGACGCCGACGGCGACGACGGCGACGACGCCCGGCCGCGCGGGATCCCCGTTCCCGCGACCGCCGCCGAGGCGCCGCCGCTCCCCGAGACGCGCCCGTCCTCACCCGCCCTGCGCCCACCCCCGCCGCCCGCGGAGGAGGACGACGCGCGCACCGACGAGCGTCCGCTGCCGGGCGACCCCTTCCCGCCGCCGTTCCGGTGGTCGGCGGAGGACGCCGACGCCGACGCCCACCCGGACACGACCCAGGTCGTCCGCGACGCCCCCGGTCCGGCCGCCGATCGCACGCAGGTCGTGACCCGCGACGAGCCGGCGCCGGAGGCGACCCAGGTGGTGCCCCGGCGCCCGGCGGCCGCGCGGTTCCCGAGCGGTTCCGCGCGCCCCGGCCCGCCCCTGCCACCGGAGCGCACGCAGTTCGTGCCCGGCGCGGTGCCGGCGCGGGCGGCCGGCGGTGGCGTGGCGCGCCCGGAGGACACGGCCCCACCGTGGGCGAGCGCGGCCGCCCGCTCCGAGGGCCTGCAGGGACGCGAGCTGTTCGCCCGCGGCCCGGGCCCGCGCGCCGGTGTCATCCTCGGGACGGCCGCGCTGCTCCTGCTCGTCGCGATCGTGCTGGTGGCGTCGATCGCGCTGGCCTGACACCCCCTCACTAGGCTCCCGCGTGTGGCGACCATGGTCAGCTTCCACGCACACCCGGACGACGAGTGCATCTCCTGCGGCGGCGTCATGCGCGCGGCCGCCGACGCGGGGCACCGGGTGGTGCTGGTCGTCGCGACCCGCGGCGAGCACGGCGAGGTCGTCCCCGGGGTGCTCGCCGACGGCGAGACGCTCGCCGAGCGCCGGGTCAAGGAGACGCACGACGCGGCCGCCGTGCTCGGCGTCGCGCGGGTCGAGTTCCTCGGCTACGTCGACTCCGGGATGGTCGACACGGAGACCAACGGCGCCACCGGGTCGTTCTGGTCCGCCGACGTCGAGGAGGCCGCCGAGCGGCTGGCCGCGATCCTGCGCGAGGAGGACGCCGAGGTCCTCACCTGCTACGACCGCATCGGTGGGTACGGCCATCCCGACCACATCCAGGTCCATCGGGTCGGCCGGCGTGCCGGGGAGCTCGCGCGGACGCCGCGGGTCTACGAGGCGACCTCCAACCGCGACCAGTTCCGCACGATGCTGGCGACGGCGCGCGAGGCCGGCGAGGAGGAGGGCCCCGACCTCGACCCCGAGGCCTTCGGCTCGCCCGAGTCGGAGCTGACCACGCGGGTCGACGTCACGCAGCACCTCGACGCCAAGCGCGCAGCGATGCGCGCGCACCGCAGCCAGATCGCCGACGACTCCTTCTTCCTCACCCTCGACGACGACCGGTTCGCCCTGGCCTTCGGCACCGAGTGGTTCATCCGGACCGACGGGGATCCGGCCCACCGCGAGGACACGCTCTTCCCGACGGGGACGACCTGAGATGACCACCGGCCTCGACCCGGCCACCGGATCGGACCACGACGTCCCCGTGACCGTCGACGACCCTCCGCTGCGCCGGACGCTCCCGCGCCCGTCGCCGGAGACGGTGCTCGTCGCCGCCGTCGGCGCGCTCATGGGCGGGCTGCTGTTCCTCGTCGCGTACCGGGGGATGCCCGACGACTCGTACATCACCCTCGACTACGCGCGGAACGTCGCCGAGCTCGGGCACTGGGGCCTGACGCCGTTCCGCGACGCCAACTCCGCCACCTCGCCGCTGAACGTGTGGCTGCTCGCGGCGGGCATCGTCGCCACCGGGCGCCCGGCGGTGTCGGCCGGCATCGTCCTCGTCGTCACCACGGCGGCGATGGCGGTCTGGGCGGCCGGACTCGCCGGGCAGCTGGGGCTGCGCCGCCCGGTGGCCGCGTTCCTCACCGTCGGGCTGATCGTCACCTCGCCGATCTTCGCCGCCGTGGTCGGCATGGAGTCGTTCCTGGTGGCGGCCCTGCTGGTCGCCGTCACGCGCTACGGCGCCGCTCGCCGGCCGGTGGCGACCGGGGTCGTCATGGGCCTCGGTGTGCTCACCCGCCCCGACCTCGTGCTGCCCGCCGTCGTCCTCGTCGCGGTGCTGTTCCTCGCCGCGGCCCCGCGGGCGTGGCGCGGGGCGCTCGGCGCGGTCGGCGTGGGCGCGCTGGTGACGCTGCCCTGGCACGTGTGGTCGTGGTTCGTGCTCGGCAGCTTCGTGCCGGACAGCCTCATCATCAAGACGAGCGGCGCCTTCCCCGGCGGCGAGGTGTTCGGCAACGGGCCGCTGTTCATGGCGGAGCGCTGGCCGATCGCCATGCTCATGGTCGGCGTGGTCGTCGGGGTGGGCCTGGTGTCGGTCGTGGTCTCGGCCGCACGGTGGATCCGCCGCGAGGGTCGGCTCCTCGACCGCGTGGTGGTGGCCGCGGGCCTCGCCGGCGCAGTGCACTACGCGGCCTACGCGGCGATGGGCGTCTCCTCCTACATCTGGTACTACTGCCCGTCGTTGGCCCTGCTGACGCTGTGCGCCGCGCTCGGCGCCGCGGACCTGAGCGTGCAGCGCACCACCGCCGTCGTCACGGGGCTGGCGCTCGTGGCCGGCGTGAGCATCGGTCACCAGACCGGGCTCGGGATCCCCTGGCCGCATCCGGCGGTGTTCGGGAACTGGGCCAGCGCCGCCGACTACATCAACGCGGGCCGGGGGCTGGCGGAGACCGTGCCGCCGGACCAGAGCATCCTCGCGCCCGGCGAGATCGGCACCATCGCCTACGCGTGCCGCTGCGACGTCGTCGACCAGTTCAGCGACCGCGCCCGCCTGTTGTCGATCGTCGACTCCCGTCTCGCCGCGGCGGGCCCGCTCGAGGCGGCCCTGCTGCGCGTGAACTTCCTCCACGCCGAGCGCCGGCCCGTCGAGCCGCCTGACGTCGAGCTCAGCTACGAGACCGGTCCCGGACCCGGGTGGCCGACCTACGTCATCGGCCGAGGAGCCGGACACCTGGTCCTGGAGCGCTGAGGGTCCTGGAGCGCTGAGGGTCCTGAGGGCCGCTGGGGGCCGGCTGGGGCCTCAGCCCTCGTTGGGGCCTCAGCCCTCGAGGATGTAGCCGCGCCCGCGGACCGTGCGGATCCGTTCCGCGCCGAGCTTGCGGCGCAGGTAGCCGATGTAGACCTCGACGATGTTCGAGGTCGGCGGTCCGCCCCAGACACGGGTGACGAGCTGCTCCTGGGACATGGCCTGCCCGCGCGGGTGGCGGATGAGCGCATCGACCACCGCGTACTCGGTGCGCGACAGGCTGACCGGCTTGTTCTCGACGAACACCTGCTCGAGCGCCGTGTCCACCGCCACCTCGCCGCGGCGCAGGAACAGCTGCGCGGTCGGGCGGTCGTCGCCGAGGCGCAGGCGCAGGCGCGCCAGCAGCTCCTCCATGGGGAAGGGCGTGACCAGGTAGTCGTCCTGCGTCGCGCGCAGGGTCGACACCGTGCGGTCACGGGCCTCGGGGCTGGTCAGCGCGATGATCGGGGTGCGTGGGCTGTCGCGGTGCAGGTCCGCGAGCACCTCCACGGGCCGCAGTCCCGGCATCTCCACGTCCAGCACGACGGCCCGCGCCCCGCTGGCACGCGCGGTCGCCCCGACGCTCCAGCTCTCACGGAGGAGCTGAGGTTCGAAGCCGTGCGACCGCAACGTCCCGACCAGGACGCTCGTTGTGCGATGGGAAGGGGCCACGCACAGCACGCGGCCCCGCTCCGCGCCCGCATAACGATCAGGTCTCATCGCGGTCCAGCTTGGACCGCGGCGCGTTCGAGTTCAATCAACGAGCGGCGAGCGGAGACGTGATGCTCGCCCGCCGCGCCGACCTGAGAATCCCACGAGGCGAGCGGCCCACTTACTCATCCGTTCGGCCGCATCAGCCTGCCGGTCGTCGTGCTGAGCGGTCCTGCGAGCGGTGTCCGAACCTGAGATCTCTCAGATAAGCGGTCGCCGGACGGCCGTGTCCCTACCGTGACCTCCCGTCGGAGCCCGGGCGGCGACGCTCCCCCTTCGCCCTGCCGCCGTCCGTGCTCCGCCGACAACCACAGGCAGGACACCCGTGTCCCGCGCGTCGATTCCCCGGACGAGCTCCCCCGTCCCGGCGTCGCGGGCACCGTCAGGAGGTTCCCGTGCCCCGACGCGGACGACATCGCACAAATCTGCCGACACGGCTCATCGCCGCCGTGGCGGCCCTGTTGGTCACGGCCGGCGTCGTCGTGGCGGCCGGCTCGGCCGCCGCCCAGGACGAGTCCGGCGACAGCGGCATCCTCAGCTCCCTGACGGGCAGCTCGTCCTCGGAGGAAGGGTCCGGCGGCGAGGACTCCGAAGACTCCGAGGGCTCCGAGGGCTCCGCGGACTCCGAGGGCAGCGGCTCCGGCGACGAGGACGGCCAGGACCAGTCTTCTGGTGAGGAGGACTCCGGTGACCAGGGCGACCAGGGTCAGGACGACCAGGGGCAGGAGGACCAGGGCGACCAGGAGCGTCGCGGCGACGAGAACAACGGGATGACCGAGGACGTCGGCGAGGTCGACGCCGACAACGAGGGCGCGGCCCAGGAGGCCGCCGAAGCCGAGGACCCCTTCCCGGGTCGTGACGAGGCCGCGAACGCCGACGCCGGCGACTACGTGGACATCGGCGACGTCGAGGCGAACGGCAACATCGGCGAGGGCGGCGTCTTCAACGGCGGGTCGTACAGTGTCGACTGCGGCGTGAGCGACCACAACAACTCCGACAACTACATGGCCGCGCCGGGCAAGAAGAACGGCGCCCAGCACGTCCACGACTACGTCGGCAACCAGACCACCGACGCGAACTCCGACGACGACCCCCTGCAGGAGGCGGCCGACGCGGGTCAGACCTCCTGCGTCAACGGGGACGGCTCGACGTTCTTCTGGCCGGTCCTGCGTGACATCAACGGCCAGAGCCCGGACGAGGGCGAGGACGGTGGCAGCCTCGACGGCAACGTCGGCTCGATCATCAAGCCGGCCTCGGCCGACCTGACGTTCCACGGGCACGGCGACCGTGAGATCACCCCCATGCCCAGCCACCTCATGATGATCATGGGTAACGCCAAGCAGGGTGCTCAGGACGGCGCGAACGTCAACGCGAAGTACACGTGCTCCGGTCAGGGCAACGAGAACCGGATCACCGAGCAGTACCCGATCTGCGGTCAGGGCGAGCAGCTGACGCGCATCCTCGACTACCCGAGCTGCTGGGACGGCGAGAACCTGGAGTCCAAGGACTTCCGCTCGCACATCTTCTTCCCGGACGCCCAGGGCAACTGTGAGGAGGACCAGGAGCCCATCCCGGCCCTGCGCATCACCCTGAAGTACGACCAGCCCGAAGGCCGCACGTTCCAGATCGACAGCTTCCCGAACGAGCAGCACGACCCGAAGACCGACCACTCCGACTTCCACAACATCGCCAGCCAGGCGTCGAACGACGCGGGAGCGGACTGCATCAACAACGACCAGCGGTGCGCCAACCTGCAGCAGTAGGCCGCGCCTGAGCACGACCCACGACGAGGGGCCGTCCCTGTGATCCTCGCGATCACGAGGGCGGCCCCCCGTCGTCGTGTCGCGTACGGTCGTCGGCGGGCGCCGACCGGCGCTCACGGGAGTCCGGAGCCACCGGGCTGAGAGGGGACCTGGCCGTCACCACTGCGGCAGCGGTCCCGACCGTCGGAACCTGATCCGGATCATGCCGGCGCAGGGAGGCTGCTGTGAGCACGTCTGCGTCCACCTCGGCTGCTGAGACGCCCGAGGTCGCCCCCACCCTCGACGGCCCGGTGCCGAAGACCCTCGGTTTCCTCGACCAGGGCGCGTTCTGGGCCAACCTCGGTGTGAGCCTGCTCGGCTTCGCCGGCGTCCTCGCGGTGCTGCAACCGGCGGGCGCGCCACCGCTGACCGTGACCGCCGCCGTCGTCGCCACCGCGGTCGGCACGCTGATCGGCAGCGCGATGGTCGGCGTCTCGGCGATGCCCGGCGCGGCGACCGGCGCGCCGGCGATGGTGCTGCTCCGCGGGCTCTTCGGCGGTGTCCTGTCGTGGATCCCGTCGGTGCTCAACGTCGTGCAGCTCATCGGCTGGGGCACCTTCGAGCTGGTCGTCATCGCCCAGGCCGGCACGCTCGCGCTCGGCGGCCCGACCTGGGTGTGGGTGCTCGGGGCCGGGGTCGTCACCACCCTGCTCACGCTGCGCCCGCTCGGGATGCTGCGGCTGCTGCGCCGCGTCGTGACGATCCTCGTGGCGATCTCGATCGCCTACCTCGCCTGGTGGTTGTTCAGCCGGCCCGAACTGGACCTCGGCGCCGGCGGCGGCTCCTGGGCCGGCTTCTGGGCGGGCACCGACGCGGCGATCGCCGTCGCCGTCTCCTGGATCCCGGTCGCGTCCGACTTCTCGCGGCACTCCCGGCGCGTCTCGACGGCCTTCACCGCGGCCACCGTCGGCTACGGCGTCACCCAGATCGTCTGCTTCGTCGTCGGCCTCGCCGCCCTCGCCCTGGTCGCGGGGAACGGCGACGAGGTGTTCGCGCCCATGCTCGCCGCGCCGCTCGGGCTCGTGGCGCTGCTCGTGCTCACCGCCCGCGAGACCGACCAGTCGTTCGCGAACGTCTACTCCACCGCGGTCTCGGTGCAGAACCTCGCGCCGCGCGCCGACCGGCGGGTGCTCTGCCTGGTGATCGGCACCGTCGTCACCGTGCTCGCCCTCGGGGTGACCATCGACGACTACGCGGTCTTCCTCGCCGTCATCGGGTCGGTGTTCGTGCCGCTGCTCGGCGTCGGAGTCGGCGACGCGCTGGTCCGCCGCGGCGCCGCAGGGCCGGAGGGTCGAGCTCCGCTATCGGCGTGCTCTCCCCATCGCTACGTCTCCGGGGACCTCTCGCGCTGGGCCCCGTCGCGCCCGCTCATGGTCGTCGCCTGGGTGATCGGTCTGGCGGTGTACCAGCTGGTCAACCCGGGTGGGGCGCCCCTCTGGTCGGACGCCTGGATCGCCCTGCGGGACGCCCTCGGGTTCACGCCGCCCTCGTGGCTCTCGGCGTCGCTGCTGTCGTTCGTCGTGGCCACCGGGGTCGCCGCCGTCCTCGCGCGTCTGGAGCGGCGGCGCACGACGTCCACCACGCACGGGTGACGCCGGCGGCCTCCGTCCGGTAGGGCTGAGGACCGACAGGGCTCGGGTGAGTTCCTGGGGAGTCGAGCAGCGAGGAGGACCGTGGGTCGCCGCCTCCGTGCCGTCGGGCGCGAACTGCGCTCACCCGTGACGTTGCTCCTGGTCTTCGGCTGTGTCGTGGCCGGGGTCTGGGCCGCGCTCGTGCTCACGCCCGACCAGGACGTCGAGGCCTTCGGGCAGCAGATCAGCGTCGGCGTGCAGCCGCCGAGCGCCACGGCGTCGGGACCGCCCCGGATCGTCCAGATCGGCAACACCAGCCTGGACGTCCCCGACGTGACGATCTACGGGCCGATCCGCCCGCAGCTCTCCATCGGCCCGGTCCAGCGCAACGAGACCGCCGGGTCCGCGCTCGAGGCGCTGGCCGACGGCGACAGCCCGACCGAGGCGCTGTCGGCGATCGTGACGGGCTTCGAGCAGTGGTTCGGGAAGGCGACGCTGATCCTCGTCGCGGTGGTGCTCGGGGTGTGCGGGCTCGTCGGCTCGCTGCGGGTCCTCGCCACCCTGCGGTTCACCGCCCGCCGTTCCGGGGCCGGGGCCCGCCCGGCGATCATCGCGCGGCGCCTGTCCCGGACCCTGACGTCGTCGACGGTCACCGCGCTCGCCGTGTCGCTGGTCGTGTGGGGGGCGTGCGGCGCGCTCGCGGTGGCCGGGGCGCAGGAGCTGCGCAGCGCGACGTCGCTCACCGACCTCACCGGCGCCCACCACGTGACCCCCTCACCCGTCGGTCCGACGGTGTCCGGGGTGCGCGGCGTCGTCATCGGGGACTCGCGCGTGGCCCGGCTCGGCGGGACGCCGGCGCCGGACGCGTCGCCCGAGGACGTCGCGTGCGCCCGCAGCACCGACTCGCTGGCGCGCCAGCTCGGCGCGGCCATCGGCGAGGACGTCCTCAACCTCGCCTGCTCCGGCGCCCGCATCACCAGTGGCCTGCGCGCCCCCCAGCAGACGGGCGGGGTGACGGTCCCGCCGCAGATCGGGCGGCTCAAGCAGGTCGAGGACCCGGCGTTCGTCGTGGTCGCGGTCGGGCCCAACGACCTGAACTGGACCGACCTCATCGGCTACTGTTACGCGGTCACCGACTGCGCGGACAACTTCACCGCCGGCGAGTTCTCCTACCGGCTGGCGGCCTTCGACCGCGACTACGCCGACCTGCTCGCCGACCTCGCGACCCTCCCGTCCAGGCCGCGCGTGGTGGTCATGACCAGCTACGACGTGCTCGAGCCCGACGCGCAGTGTTCCACCGTGCGGGGCCCGCTGCAGTACCCCGGGCTGACCCCCGAGGAGATCCGGCTGCTCTCCGACCGCAACGCCGAGCTCAACGGGGTGCTCACCGCCGGGGCCGTGCGCTACGGCTTCGACGTCGTCGCCCCGCCCCTGACCCCGCTGTGCGAACCCTCGCCGGACGGGCTGGGCCCGGACCTGCAGTCCCTCGACGACCCGCACCCGTTCCACCCGACCGGGGTCGGCGAGCTGCGCCTCGCGATCCCCGTCGTCGACCGCATCGGGATGCCGCCCGCCGCGGGGCCGCCACCGGGATGACTCATTCCCACGTGCTTGCGCCGGGCCGTGGACGGGGACTCCCCCTGTCGTGAAGATGCGGACACTGGGGCGCACCGGCATCAAGGTCAGCCCGTACTGCCTCGGCGCCATGATGTTCGGCGCCTGGGGGAACACCGACCATGACGACTCGATTCGGATCATCCACCGCGCGCTGGACGCCGGGATCAACGTCGTCGACACGGCCGACGTCTACGCGCAGGGCGAGTCCGAGGAGATCGTCGGCAAGGCGCTGCAACAACTCCCGCCCACCCGCCGCGACGACGTCGTGCTGGCCACCAAGGCCCACGCGCCGATGGGCGAGGACCCGAACCGCCGCGGCAACTCGCGCCGGTGGCTGGTCACCGAGGTGGAGAACTCGCTGCGCCGGCTGCAGACCGACCACCTGGACCTCTACCAGATCCACCGGCCCGACCCCGAGACCGACGTCGAGGAGACGCTCTCGGCGCTGACCGACCTCGTGCGCAGCGGCAAGGTCCGGGCGATCGGCTCGTCGACCTTTCCGGCCTCCGAGATCGTCGAGGCCCAGTGGGTGGCCGAGCGGCGCGGCTACCAGCGCTTCCGCACCGAGCAGCCGCCCTACTCGATCCTCAACCGCGGCATCGAGCGCGAGGTGCTGCCGGTGTGTCGCCGCTACGGCATGGGCACGCTCGTCTGGAGCCCATTGGCGATGGGGATGCTCACCGGGAGGATCCGTCAGGGCCAGGAGGCCGGCACGCAGCGCGCACAGCGCTCGCCGGGCCGCTTCACCGACCAGCGCAAGCTCGACGCCGTCGAGGCCCTGATCCCGCTCGCCGAGAAGGCCGGTCTCTCGATGGTGCACATGGCGATGGCGTTCGCCGTGTCCCACCCGGCGGTCACCTCGGCGATCATCGGGCCCCGCACGACGGAGCAGCTCGAGGACCTCCTCGCGGGGGCCGAGGTCACGCTCGACGACGAGGTGCTCGACCGCATCGACGAGATCGTCCCGCCGGGAGTGGACGCCAACCCCGGCGACGTGTCCTACGAGCCACCCGCCATCGGCGAGGTGACTCAGCGGCGTCGGCCGTCCGAGGAGCGCTCGGCGGCCTAGGTCGTGTCAGGTCGTGTCCGGTCCTGTCAGGTCGTGTCCGGTATCCACGGAGGGAGTCGGCGATGGGCAGTGTCGCCGTCGTGATCGTGGTCGTCGTGGTGGTGCTGGCGCTCGCCGGTGTCACCGCCCTCGTGCTCGCCCGCCGAAGACGCCGGCGCGAGCTCGCCGACGAGTTCGGTCCCGAGTACGAGCGTCGTGTGTCGGAGACCGGCGACCGCCGGCAGGCCGAGCACGAGCTCCGCGAGCGCAAGGACCGCCACGACCAGCACCAGCTGCGTCCGCTGGAGCCCGCCGAGCGTGAGCGCCTGCACGCCGACTGGCAGCAGGTGCAGCGCGGGTTCGTCGACGACCCGGGAGGGGCGGTCGAGCACGCGGACGCCCTGGTCGTGACGATCATGCGGGCGCGGGGCTACCCGGTGGAGGACAGTCGGCGCCGGACCGAGGACCTCTCGGTGGCCCAGCCCCACCTCGTGCAGGACTACCGGCAGGCGCAGGACGTGGTGACCGCCCACCGGCAGGGCACGGCGAGCACCGAGGACCTGCGCACGGCCTTCACGTCGTTCCGCACCCTGGTCGAGGCATTGCTCTTCGACGACGGGCACGGGCCCGCCGGCAGCACCGAGCGCATCCCAGGAGCGCCGCGGGGTGGTGGCGACCAGCCGATCGGGCACGCCGAGGCGGGCACGGAACGGATCGGCCCGTCGCAGGCGGGTCCACCCCCGGCCGGTCCGGCCCGCCCGCCGTCGGCGCCTCCGGCGTCCGGCGGCCCCGACGGACACCAGGAGCGCAGCTCATGAGCCATCCCGAGCAGGGCCAGCCGGCACCGCACCCCACCGAGCAGCCCGTGGGTCGTGAGCGTCCGGGCGGCTACGAGGAGGACCCGCGGCAGAACGCGGGCCCCACCGGTCCCGTGCCGCCGCAGGGCGGGTACGGCGAGCCGGGGGTGCCGCAGACGAACCAGGTCGGGGCCGCGCAGGGCGGACCAACCGGCGCGTACCCCGGCCCGCCCGACCACGGTCGCGGTGCCCCCGGCGAGCCGGCGGGCGCGTCCGGCGGGGGGACGCCCGATCCGAGCGACGCGCGGCAGCCGGCCGAGCACGGCACGATCTTCGACGCGCAGCGGGCGGCCCAGTGGCGCTCGCAGTGGGAGGACGTGCGCATGTCGTTCGTCGACCACCCGCGGGACGCGGTGACGCAGGCGGACGCGCTGGTCGGCGAGGTGCT
Organism: Actinomycetospora sp. 2LY8.5; assembly: GCF_057180585.1. Classification (NCBI taxonomy): domain Bacteria; kingdom Bacillati; phylum Actinomycetota; class Actinomycetes; order Pseudonocardiales; family Pseudonocardiaceae; genus Actinomycetospora; species Actinomycetospora sp. 2LY8.5. Next base: position 10,740 of record NZ_JBXUHE010000035.1, on the reverse strand, counting down.
CGGGGAGCTTTCGCGCACCTTCGCCCAGCAGCGCAGCGCGCTCGACCCCAACGCGCTCGGCGGCGACCCGTCCACCGAGGAGATGCGCCGCGCGGTGCAGCGCTACCGCGAGTTCTTCGACCGGCTGCTCACGCTGTAGCGCCCGCTAGCGTGCGGTCGTCGTCTCCACCAGCGGTTTCGGTCGTGTCCTCGATCGGATCTCCCCGGTCGTCGGTGCGGTGACACGGGCGCACATCGCGCTCTATCGCCGCACCGGCGGCCGGCTCGGCCACACGATCCCGGGCCTGCCGACGATGCTGCTGCTCGATCACGTCGGAGCCCGCTCGGGACGCCCGCGGACGACCCCTCTGCTGTACTTCACCCACCCCGACGACCCCGACGACCTGGTGATCGTCGCGTCGTACGGCGGGCACCCGCGCCACCCGGCGTGGTTCCACAACCTGCGCGCTCATCCCGACACGACCGTGCAGGTGCGCGACGAGGTCCGCCCGGTGCACGCCCGCGTCGCCGGCGACGCCGAGCGCGGGCGGCTCTGGCCGTCCGCCACCGCGACGTACTCGCCGTTCGCGGGCTACCAGCGGCGCGCCGAGGAGGTCGGGCGCACCATCCCCTTCGTCGTGCTGACGCGTCGGGGCTAGCCGGGCTGACCATCGGTCATCGGGCTGCGGGCATGGTGCGCAACGGGTGGCCGAGCAGTGCGCCGAGCCACCAGCGGTCGCCGGCGGGGACGACGTTGGTCGGCGCCGGGGTGAGGCCCGTGACGTACTGTCGCGGCGCGCCGTCCGGGTCGAGCACCATCACCGAGCCGCTGAGCGGGTCCGACTCGTTGACGAACCACGACATCGGCAGGCGGGCGAGGACGTTCCGCCCGAGCGTGGTCGGCAGGGCGACGTCGTCGAGCGCGGCGGTGCGGTCGTAGAGGGCGAGCAGGACCGACCCGTCGGGTGCGGTCGTCAACCCGTCGGCGACGCCGGGCAGGTCGTCGAGCAGCACCTCGCGGCCGCCGCCGACGACGTCGTGGCGCAGGATCCGGTACCGGTTGCTCTCGGCCACCCAGACCTCGCTCCCGTCGGCGCTGACGGCCACGCCGTTGGGCAGGTACAGCCCGTCGACGGCGGTGCGGGCCAGGCCGGTGCGGGGGTCGTAGGCGACGAGCCGGCCCGACGGGCGCCCGTCGAGCAGGTCGGGGAACAGGTAGGACGGGCTGTCGTCGCCGAGGGTGCCGCGGTGGTACCGCGAGCTCGAGTCGGAGAACCAGACGACGCCGTCCGGGCCGATCGCGAGGTCGTTGGCGAACGTCACCGGCCGTCCGTCGACGTCGGCGACGAGCGTGCGGACGGTGCCGTCGGGCTCGACGCGCTGCAGGCCGATCCCGTGGTTGGCGACGAGCAGCGCGCCGCCGACGTCGACGACGAGCCCGAGCGGGCGGCCGCCGACCTGGGCGTGGACCGCGTCGGCGCCGTCCGGGGCGATCCGGTGGATCACGCCGGCGCGGTCGCCGGTGTAGACGGTGCCGTCGAGGGCGACGGCGACGTCCTCGGGGCCGTGGAGCCACCGCGAGGCGGGGACGGCCGCCGCGGTGCCCGTCGGCACGGGCGGGACGGCGCCCGAGCCGGGGGTCCAGGCCACCGGATCGAAGTCCGGGGTCGGAGCCGGGACGAGGACGAGCAGGCCGCCGCCGACGACGACGGCGACGACGGCGACGAGTGCGGCGAGGGTGTTCGCGACCGAGCGCAGGACCCGCCGCTGGGGTGGGGGCTGCGGAGCCGCCGAGGGCGACGTCCCGGCGACGGTCACGCCGTCACCTCCTGGCGGTCGGTACGGCTCAGGCGGCGACCCGCGGCGACCACGAGGATGCCGGCAAGGACCACGATGCACGCGAGGTCGAACAGCTGGATGCCGGTGTTCGCCGTTGCCTGGGCCTCGGGCTTGGTCACCGTGAGCAGTAGCCCGGCGGCCTTCGATGTGATCACGCCGGCCGCGATCGGCGTGCGGACCTCCGGGCGCAGGGCCGCCCAGACCAGGGCCGCGCCGGCGAGCAGCTGGTAGACCCCGCGGTGCTGCAGCAGCCCCAGCACCTGCGGGCCGGGATCGGTCAGACCGTACGAGGCCAGCTGTCCCGGATCGACCACCACCAGAACCGGTACCGCCGTGAACACGCCCATCGTGATGAGCACGGCTCGGATCACTCGCTCGATGCGCACGCCGAGCTCCTCTCGTCGACCGTCAGGTTCGTCGAACATCGTCAAGGAGAGCGAACTCGCTTGACACTGTCAAGGTGGCTTGGTCAGTGCTAACTTCGCCGTATGCCCGCGATGACCGGCTCCTCGTTCCGGGAGCGCCGGCACGCCTCCGCCGTGCGCGAGATCAAGGAGGTGGCGCTGCGCCACTACGCCGAGCAGGGCGGCGACGGCCTGTCGCTGCGGGCGGTGGCACGCGAGATGGGGATGTCGGCCCAGGCGCTGTACCACTACTTCTCCGGGCGCGACGACCTGCTGACCGCGTTGGTCGCCGACGGCTACCACCACGCCGCCGACGCCGTGGCCGCCGCGCGTGACGCCGCGGGCCCGGGCCGGCGCGCGCAGATGGTCGGCGCCGCGCACGGCTACCGCGGCTGGGCCGTCGAGCGGCCGCACGAGTTCCGGCTCGTCTACGGCGACCCGGTGCCCGGGTACGTGGCGCCGGCCGACGGCCCGACCGCCGGGCTGGGCCTGCGGGTGGGCCGGGAGTTCGCGCGGGCGTGCTTCCCCGACTGGTCCCCGGAGGTCTTCGCGGCCCTGGCGGAGCGCCTCGGCGGGGTGGAGGCGCCCGCCGGTGGATCGGAGTGGGAGATCGTCCCCGTGGTGGTCCGCCTCAGGCTCGCGGAGTGGTGGGGCCAGCTGCACGGCCTGGTCGCGCTCGAAGTCCAGGGTCACCTCGGATGGACGGGCACCGACCCGGCGGATGTCTTCGACGGCGCCGCCGACCGGCTCGCCGACCGCATCGAGGAGGTCCTCCTGTGCGCCTGAGAGACGCCGACACGATCGCCCAGGTGCAACGCTGCCCAGGCGCACGCTGTCTCGGCTCGGTGAGCGGTCCGGGGTCGAGCCCGCTCAGCCGGGAGAACAGGTCGTCGGCCAACCCGAGGCGCCGGGGAGGCCGCCGTCCGCGAACACCCAGCACCGCGGCGACCTCGTCGCCGGAGAACTCGTCCGAGCTCGGGAGCCGGACGGCCCGCCCGACTCCTGCACCGCGATGCCGAGTTCCCGCACGCCGGCCAGCAGCAGCGCCTCGGCGCGGTTGAGCAGCGCCCAGCGGGCCCGCACGGAGGCGACCAGATCCCCCCGGCCAGCGCGGTGGGGGCGACCCCGTCGAACAGCCCGGCCAGACCCCCGCCAACGCCGGCCGGGGAAACCACAGCTCAGGCCCCCACCACAGGTCACGGAGCGGTAACGATCCCGACCGCGGGGTGATCGCCACTGCGGCGAGCGCGTGGCGTTACGGACACTGAACGTCTGCGACGCCACGCCGCTGACACCACGCCGCTGACACCACGCCGCTGACACCACGCCGACCGCCACCCACCGACCGCGCGATGGCCTCGTCGGCGACGGCCCACCGCGGACATCCCGGCTAGCCCAGACGAACGTGTTCCGGGCGCAGGTCCTCGACGCGCGAGACCCCCAGCAGGGCCATCGTCCGGCGGATCTCGGCGGTGAGGATCGTGCCGAGGCGTTCCACCCCGAGCTCACCGCCCGCCATGAGCGCGTAGAGGTACGCGCGCCCGACCAGACAGCCCGAGGCCCCGAGCGCGACCGCGGCGACGATGTCCGCGCCCGACGTGATCCCGGTGTCGAGCAGCACCTCGGCCTCGCCACCGATCTCCGCCACCACCGACGGCAACGTCTCCAGCGGCACCGGCGCCCGGTCGAGCTGGCGCCCGCCGTGGTTGGACACCACCACCGCGTCGGCGCCGGCATCGACCACCCGCCGCGCGTCCGCCGCGGTCTGGACGCCCTTGACCACCAGCTGCCCGTTCCATGTGGAACGGAGCCAGGCGAGGTCGTCGAGCGTCAGGTGCGGGTCGAACATCGTGTCGATGAGCTCGGAGACCGTGCCGCCCCACGAGGACAGCGCCGCGAACTCCAGCGGCTCGGTGGTGAGGACGTTCATCCACCAGTGCGGATGGCGCGCCATGTCCAGCAACGTCCGCGGGGTCAGCGCCGGCGGGATCGTGAGGCCGTTGTACGCGTCACGCAGACGGGCGCCGCCCACCGGCGTGTCCACGGTGAGCATCAGGGCCTCGTTGCCCGTGGCCTTCACCCGCTCGACGATCGCCGCGCTCGCCTCGCGGTCGCGCCACAGGTAGAGCTGGAACCAGCGGCGGGTCTGGGGCGCGGCGAGCGCCAGGTCCTCCGGGGACGTGGTGCCCATCGTCGAGAGGGTGTGCGGCACCCCGAGCTTCGCCGCCACGCGCGCCACCGCCGGCTCGCCCGCGTGGTGCATCATCCGGGTGAACCCGGTCGGCGCGAACGCGAACGGGAACGCCGAGGGCCCGCCCAGCAGGGTCGTGCTCGTGTCGATCGACGAGACGTCCTGCAGCACGGACGGCCGGAACTCCAGGCGGGCGAAGGCGTCGCGGGCGCGCCGCAGCGAGAGCTCGGCCTCGGCGGCACCGTCGGTGTAGTCGAACACCGCCCGCGGCGTGCGGCGCCGGGCGATCGTGCGCAGGTCGGCGACGGTGTGGGCGCGCGCGAGCCGTCGTCGGGTCGGGTCCACCTCCGGGCGGGCGACCCGCAGCAGCGGGCGCAGCTCCGACGGGCGCGGCAGCCGGCGCGCCGGGCGTCCTGCGGTCGGGTACTGCGGGGTCGTCATCGCCCGGCTCCTCTTCGTGACGGTGGTGACGGCAGTGGCCGTTGCTCACCGAACGGGGCCGGACGCGGAACGTCAAGGGATGCTCTCGGTGCCGGGGAGGGTCCACCCGTGGCGACGTCCGGTGCGGTACAACCGTCTCGACGGGCCGGCGCCGTCGGTCGGGGAGAGGACGAGGTCGTGAGCTACCCGCAGCAGTCGTGGAACGACGGCGACGTCGAGGTCCTCGGCCGACGACTCTGGGCGGGCGGGGTGGCGACGGCGATCGTCGCCGCGGGCATCGCCGTCGTCGGCGTGCTCATCATCTCCAACGTCTTCGACCTGGGCATCCAGACCGCGCAGCGCAGCGGCGCCCTCGTCGACAACGCCATGACGATCATCCCGGTCTGCGCCGTGATCGCCGCCCTCGCCGGCACCGCGCTGCTGCACCTGCTGCTGCTCACGACGCCCCGCCCCGCGACCTTCTTCTCCGCGATCGTGCTGCTGGTCCTCGTGGTGCTGGTGCTGCAGGTGTTCCTCGCGGCAGGCGGCGTGGTCGACCACATCGCCACCGCGGTCCTCTACGCGGCGATCGGCCTCGCGATCATCTCGATGCTCTCGGGGGTCTCGCGCACGGCGGTCCGCCCGGCGGCGCAGGGCGGCTGGGGCGGTCGCCAGTACGACGGCCGCTACGACCAGCGCTACGGCTCCTACGACCAGCCGTACAACGACCCGTACGCCCAGCGCGACGAGCGCACCACCCGCTACGACCCGCGCGGGCCGCAGGGTGGCGGCCGCTGGGGGTGATCACCCGGGGCCTTGCGTGACGTTGATTCTATTGACGCCCCCTTTCCTTGACCCTCGCGGCGGGACCTGACGACCATCGATCCTGCGTGATGCTCCACGCGGGCGTTTCCAGCTGCCCGCGTCCAGCTTCCGTCGTCCTCCCCCGGAGGGCGACACCGGGAGGAGAAGTCGATGGCACCCACGGCGGTCAACGGCAGCGGCACCGGCCGCGAGCACGAGGTCCTCCACCGGGCACCGGCACCGGCGGCCGGAAAGGCGACCCCGGACCCACACCCCGTCGACCTCGAGCAGGCGCGGGCCGCCCTGCGCCTGGCCCTTCCCGAGCCCGGCAGCAAGCTCAGCCAGGACGACGAGTTCTGCGTCGTCGCCCAGCCCGACGGGACGTGGCGCGAGTACCGCTTCCACGACTACGACCGTATCTTCGGTGTGCCCGGGCTCTACGAGAAGATCTTCTACGACGTCCTGGGCTGCGACTCGCCGCGGTTCATGGTCGGCCTGCTGAGCGAAGCCCTGGCGACGGCGGGCGAGCCGGCCTCGGCGCTGCGCGTCCTCGACCTCGGCGCGGGCAACGGGATCATGGCCGAGGAGCTCGCCGCGGTCGGCGTGGCGCACTCCGTCGGCGTCGACATCCTCACCGAGGCCCGCGACGCCGCCCTGCGCGACCGGCCCGGCCTCTACGCCGACTACCAGGTCGCGGACCTGACCCGGCTCCCCGCTGCGCAGCGGGAGACGCTGGCCGGGCACCAGCTCAACGCCCTCACCGTGGTCGCGGCGCTGGGCTTCGGCGACATCCCGCCGGCGGCGTTCCGCACGGCCTACGACCTCGTCGCTCCCGACGGCTGGATCGTCCTGACGATCAAGGACGCGTTCCTGGAGGACACCGACACCACGGGCTTCGGCGGCATGATCGGCGAGTCGATCCGCTCCGGAGCCCTCGAGGTCGTGCGCCGCGAGCGCTTCCAGCACCGGCTTGCCACCGACGCCAGCCCCCTGCTCTACGAGGGGATCGTCGCGCGCAAGCGGGGTGCGCTCGCAGGCTGAGCTGAGACCCGCCTCCATGACTCCTCGGTAACCGTGTGACCCAGCTCCCAGCCGGGCACACTTGCCGTCGGGACGTGTCGGCGCGGCACGTCCGGAGTCGACGTGAAGGTAGGTCGCCGACATGACCGTGGAGCAGCACCGCACCCAGCCGCCGATCGGCCCGAACGGTGTCGGTGTCGACCTCGCCCGCTCCCTGGAGTCGGTCGTGCCGGCCGCGGTGCTGGCCGAGGTGGACCCGGCCCTCTGGGGCCGGACGGTCGTGCAGGTCGCCCAGGGCCTCGCGACGCACCCGGCCGACGTCGGGCGGGTCGTCGCTGCGCACGCGGCGCTCGCCGCGCGCATCGGGTCGGCGACGGTCGCGCGGATGTTCGGCTCGACCGCGGACGGGCCGGTGCCGATCGAGAAGGACGGCCGGTTCAAGGACCCGACGTGGGAGGAGAACCCGGCCTACTGGGGGCTGCGCCAGCACTACCTCGCGCTCGTGGCCACGCTGCACGATCTCGTCGACGCCGCCGGCCTGGACCGGTCGTCGCGCGAGCGGGCGCTGCTGCTCGCCGACGTGCTGAGCAGCGTGCTCTCGCCCACCAACCTGTTGCCCGGCAACCCTTCCGCGCTCAAGCGCGCGTTCGAGACCGGAGGGGCGAGCGTCGTGTCCGGGTTCCGGCAGATGCTCGACGACCTCGCCACCAACCAGGGCCGCCCGCAGCAGGTCGACCGCACCAACCTGCGCGTCGGCCGGGAGCTCGCCGCGACGCCGGGCAAGGTCGTCCACCGCAACCGGCTCATGGAGCTGATCCAGTTCGAGGCGCAGACCGACGAGGTCCACGAGATCCCGATCCTCGTGAGCCCGCCGTGGATCAACAAGTACTACGTCATGGACCTCGCGCCGGGCCGCAGCTTCCTCGAGTGGGCCGTGCAGCACGGCCACACCGTGTTCGTCATCAGCTACCGCGACCCCGACGAGTCGATGGCCGACACGGGGCTCGACGACTACCTGGAGCTCGGCGACCTCGCCGCGCTCGACGTGGTCCAGGAGATCACCGGCGCGGAGAAGGTCAACCTCGTCGGGCTGTGCCTGGGCGGGCTGATGGCGACGATCGCGACGGCGATGCTGCACGCGCGGGGCCAGGGCGAGCGCATCAACTCGCTGACCCTGCAGAACACCCTGCTGGACTACAGCGACCCCGGGCCCGTCGCGAGCTTCGTCGACCCGGAGATCGTCGAGCGGCTCGAGCGCAAGATGGCGAAGACCGGCTACCTGCCCTCGGAGTCGATGGCGGGCACGTTCGACCTGCTGCGCGCCAACGACCTGATCTTCAACTACGTCGGGCCGAACTGGCTCGAGGGCAAGGCGCCGCCCGCGTTCGACATCCTGGCGTGGAACGCGGACTCGACGCGGATGCCGGCGAAGATGCACGCCTTCTACCTGCGGCACTTCTATCTGCAGAACGAGCTGGCGCGCGGCGAGCTCGAGCTGCTGGGCGAGCACCTCTCGCTGAAGTCGATCACGAACGACACGTTCATCGTGGGCGCCGTGAACGACCACATCGCGCCGTGGCGTACGTCGTTCACCTCGACCGGCCTGCTGGGCGGCGACGTCACGTTCACGCTCAGCAACGGCGGGCACATCGCCGGCGTGGTCAACCCGCCCGGGACGAAGGCCAAGCACTGGATCGGCACCGTCGGTGGCACGTCGGCTCCGGACGCGGACACCTGGCTGCAGCGGGCGAGCGAGGTGCAGGGCTCGTGGTGGGAGCCGTGGCGGGACTGGATCGCCGAGCGCGGCGGCGGGATGCGCACGCCGCCGCCCGTCGGGTCGGAGGCCCACCCGCCGCTGGGGGACGCGCCGGGCTCGTACGTCCTCGGGACGCCGTGACCGACTCCGTGTGGTGAGCGAGGAGCAGGTGAGTGACCTGCGCCTCGACGGTGTTTCGTCTGGCAAACGCTGGGTAACGGCGAGGGTCGATCGGTCGATCCACAGTTGACGAGAGCACGAGTGCTCGTCACCGTGTTGCACGGAGCGCATCTCCAGCGCGTCTCCTGCAACCGGACCGACCGTTTGCCCGCCTTCACCAGCCGAGGGTGTTGCCCGTGAACCGCCACGCCTCCGTCGCCCTCCGTCGCAAGGTCGACGACGCCGTCGGCCCCGCCTTCGACCCGGTGTTCCTGCGCCTGGACCTTCTCCTCGCCAGCCGGGAGGCGCGGTGCCCGTGCCGCTCGTGCGCCTCGCGCGTCGCCGAGCGCCTCGCGCGTCTGGTCGCCTCGCTGCCCGACGCCTGAGACCGGTGACGCCCTGTGGCCGATGCCATCGCCGCGCCGCGGTCCCCGGTGGGCGCTTGGTAAACTGAGCGCTGTCACCGATGACGCGGAGGAACCACGCATGGCCACCCCCACCGCCGACCCGACCCTCGACCAGGTCCGGGAGCGGGCCGTCGACATGATCACCCAGGTCCAGGAGGCCGGGCTGCGCTTCGCGGGCTCCGTCGCCGAGACCTGGACCGCGGCGCTGCAGAACGTCCCCGGGGCCGGCGCCACGTCCCCGGTCGGTCTGCTCCACACGCCCGGCGAGGCCGTCGACCGGTTCTACGACACCGGGGTGCAGATCCTCGAGGCGCAGCGCGCCGCGGCCCACCAGGTGATCGAGGCCGTCGTGCCGGCGCTCCCGGCGTCCGTGCGTGCGACGACGTCGCCGCGCCGCTAGGACATGGCGGGCCCGTCCGGGGCGTGGGAGGACCACCGCCGCGCCCTGGGCGGGTTCATCCGCAGCCAGCGCAAGCTCGCGCGCCTGTCGCTGCGGCAGCTCTCCGCCCTGAGCAACATCTCGAACCCGTACCTGAGCCAGATCGAACGAGGACTGCACGAACCCTCGGTGCGCGTGCTGCACGCGATCGCCGAGGCCCTCGACATCTCGGCCGAGACCCTGCTGCTGCAGGCCGGCCTGGTGCGCGAGCACGCCGGGGGTACCCGGGCGGAGGCCGAGGGGGCGAGCGAGGCGTCCACGGAACGGGCGATCCGCGCCGACCCCCGGCTCTCCGACGCGCAGAAGGAGGCCCTGATCTCCGTGTACCGGAGCTACACCGCGGGAGGCACGCCGTGAGCGCGCTCCCCGTCGACGACCGCCACCCCGGCCCCGACCCCGTCCCGGCCGCCCGGCCCGAGTGGGTCGGCGACCTCGTCGTCGCCGGGTACCGCCTGCACGTCGCGCACCGGCCGGGGGCATCCGGGCGGATGCCGCTGGTGCTGGTCAACGGCATCGGCGCGAGCATCGAGTTCCTCGACCCGCTCGTGGCCGCGCTCGACCCGGACCGCCCGGTCGTCCGCTTCGACGTGCCCGGGATCGGCGGCTCGCCGCTGCCGTGGGTGCCGCTGCCGATGGCCGGGCTCGCCGGACTGCTCTCCGGCCTGCTCGACGAGCTCGGGTACGCCCGCGCCGACGTGCTGGGCCTGTCCTGGGGCGGCGGGATCGCCCAGCAGTTCGCGCTCCAGCACCCGGACCGCACCTCGAAGCTGGCCCTCGTGAGCACCGGGACCGGCGCGATGATGGTGCCCGCACGGCTCACCGTGCTCGCCAAGATGCTCACGCCGCGGCGCTACAACGACAAGCGCTACCGCCACGACGCCGGCGCGGAGATCTACGTCGGCGAGGACCAGGCCGCGGTCGACGCGGTCTTCGGCCGCGCCCGCCCGGTGGCCTTCCGGGGCTACCTGTTCCAGCTCATGGCCCTGATGTCGTGGACGAGCCTGCCGGTGCTGCCGCTCGTCGCCGCCCCGACGCTCGTGCTCGCGGGGCGCCGCGACCCGGTGATCCCCGTGGTCAACGCCCACCTCATGGGCGCGCTGATCCCGCGCGCCACGGTGCACCTGCACCAGGGCGGCCACGTCGGCATCCTGACCCGCCCGCAGGAGCTCGGCCCGGTGCTCGAGGAGTTCCTGGACGGCTGAGAGCCCTGTGTCAAGCCGCCGCTGCTGCGAGCTGTTGTTGCAGCCCTCGGTGGAGGTCGGGCCGGTAGGTGTCGTGGTTGGTCCAGCAGCGCCAGAGGACGCGTAGCCAGGCGCGGGCGA
>NZ_JBXUHE010000034.1:0-76531 GCF_057180585.1 Actinomycetospora sp. 2LY8.5 | reverse complement strand
ACGTGCCGACCCCTCCGGCGCCGCCGACACCCCCAACGGATGCCCATCCTGCCGATCTTCAGCCACGGTCAACTGTGTACTCCTTCAGCTCCAGCTGATCTTCGTACACAGACCATCTGACAGGCCCGGCTGTTTGGTGTCGAGGTTCGCGCACACCAACAGCGAGCCCGACCCCGGGCCCGGGCGCCCGCGGCGCGGCACCAGCGAACTACGGCTGCGCCTCACGACCGCGCTCGGGCTCGACCAGCTCCCCGCGTCGGTGCCCGGCTACGGCACCGTGCTCGCCCACCACGCCCGCGCCCTGCTCGCCGCCGCCCACCACGGTGAATGGCGCATCGTGCTCACCGACGACCACGGCCACCTCGCCCACGTCCTGCTCGCCCGCCGCCGACCCACACCACCCGCCCGAGCACCCGGACCCATCCGACCACCCGGACCGGCCCGACCAGCCGGCCCCCGCAGCCGAGATCAGCAGCTGCGGGGGCGGACCCACCTACGCAGCGCCATCGTCGAACTCCAGGTCCCGACGACGCTGCTCGCCGCCCTCGACCCCGCCGACCACCCCGCCTGGAGCGGACTGCTCACGGAGCTCCACGCCCGGCTGCCCGAACTGCAGGCCCCCGGCCCACCCCGCGAACACGGCGCCGACCACCGCCGGCGCCGACCCGGCGCCGAGATCGACCGCTGGATCCGGGTCCGCGACCGCTGCTGTGTCATCCCCGGCTGCCACCGCCCCGCCCACACCGCCGAGCTCGACCACACCCACGACTGGGCGCTGCTCGGACCCACCGCGCACTGGAACCTCGGAGTGCTCGACACACACCACCACCGCGCCAAACACCACGCCGGCTGGCAGGTCCGCCAACCCCGACCCGGACACTTCACGATCCGCACCCGCGCCGGGCAACGCCTCACCACCACCCCCAGAAAGATCCTCGAGCCGCTCCCCGCACCCCGACCCGCCCACCAACCCCGACCGCTGCCCGACGACGGCTGGCCCACCACCACCCCCGACGACGTGCAGCAGGCCGCCGACGACGCCGCCTGGCGCCACCACTTCCTCACCCGCACCGGCGGCACCGCCGGCCGACGACGCCCCGGCCGCACCCGGCCGACGAAACAGACGACACCGACACCCGCAGCGCACGACCCGAACGACCCACCGCCGTTCTAATAGCCCTGGTGGGTGCAGGCCAGCAGGCCGGCTTCCATCCGGGACGGAGGCCTACCCCCGTGTCGGGACCGAAGCATGAGGCTCCCGGATCCCTGAGTTCAGACTGGCCCGGTCTCGGTTCTCGGGTCGAATCAGACCGTTCAGCCGAGAATGACTCCTTGTCCGCCGTCGCGAGCCTCGAGCTCTTGTCCCAGACAGGAGGACTCCCGGCCCGGTCGAAGAACTGACAGCCCCTCAGATGCCGTGCCTGCGAGCACTTCTATTAGAACGCTGCTCTCTTCGACAGAACACTCGACCCACCGAGGAGGAATTCGGAGGACTCCGTGAGCCACGTATATCGTGGTATCGACTGGGCCGATGACCACCACGATGTCGCCCTGGTCGATCAGGACCGCACGCTGCTGGCCTCGACGCGCATCGACGACGACCGCGCCGGGCTCGAGCAGCTGCTCGACCTGCTCGCCGAGCACGGTGACAGCCAGGAACGGCCGGTCCCGGTGGCCATCGAGACCCCGCGCGGCCTGCTGGTGGCCGCGCTGCGCGCCGACGGGCGCCCGGTCTACGCGATCAACCCGCTCGCTGCGTCGCGCTACCGGTCGCGACGCAGCGTCTCCAACGCCAAGTCCGACCCGGCCGACGCCCGCCTACTGGCCGACATCCTGCGCACCGACCGCGAGACCCACCGCCCCCTGCCCGCCGACAGCGACCCGCTCGGTGGGCTGGTCGTGCTCACCCGCACCCACCAGGACGCCATCTGGGACCGCCGCCGAATCACCAACCGGCTCCGCGCTCACCTGCGCGAATACTTCACCGCGGCCCTGCGTGGCTTCGAGGGCAAGAACCGACCCGGCCTCGACTCCGCCCGCCGCCCGCCGCGTGCTGGGCGCCGCACCGACTCCCACCGCCGCCGCCGAGCTCACCTGGCCGGCAGTGCGCGCACTGCCGGCCACCCGCGCTCGATCACACCACGCCCTCGACACCGAAACCGACCGCCTGCTGGCGCTGTTCACCGCAACCACAGCGCTGCGCCGACCACCCGTGATCGAGCAGGCCATGGGCCGCTACACCCTCGCGCTCATCCAACAGCTCGACGCGATCTGCGTCAGCGACCTCGCCCGAGCCATCGAAGACGCGTTCGGTCAACATCCCGACGCGGCGATCATCACCAGCATTCCCGGCCTATCCACCATCTCCGGAGCCCGAACGCTCGCCGACATCGGCGACGACCGAACCCGATTCGCCTCCGCTCGGTCGGTCAAGGCCTACGCCGGCTCAGCCCCCATCACCCGCAGCTCCGGACGCAGCCGAGCGGTCCTCGCCAGAACCGTGAAAAACCAACGCCTCGCCTCCGCCGGCTACATGTGGGCATTCGCCGCACTCAGCAACACCGAAGCCGGACGCCACGACGACCACCGCCGAGCACGCGGAGAACGACACACCGCCGCACTACGAAACCTCGTCAACAAAATGCTCGGCAGCCTCTACCACTGCCTACCAACCACAACCCCCTACGACCCCGCCCGCGCCTTCCAACCAGGCTGACACCACCCCACACAACCCACCACATCCCAGCCTCCAGCCCTGGCCGGCACCCCGCCCTCGACCGACGGACGCCTCAGATGTCTGACGCGGGACGACCGGTCAGACCCGCGACGGCGGACGCAGGTGGTCCACCGCCACGTGGTGCTGTTCGGCCAGCCGACGGGCGATCAGCGAACGGTGACACGCCTCCGGGTCGCGCTCGACGCACAGCAGCGCGGCCATCCCTTCGGCGGGCAGCGCCGCCACGATCGGCATCAGGTCGGCGGGGTCGAGGATCTCCGCGGTGTACCGACGGACGTACTCCGCGCCGAGTTCCTGGCGTGATCGCCTGCCGACCCCGCGCCGGTCGTCCTCGGAGTACTGCAGCCGGCGCAGTTCCGTGGTCGGCGCCAGCTCGGGGTGGTGTGCGTAGCCGATCTCCGCGCGCGCGAGACCCTCCTGGAGCCGCAGCGAGTTCGCCCACGCGTACTCGGGACCCCGCACCCCGCGACGCTGGCGAACGTCGAGCAACAGGCACACGTCCGCGGCCCGCAGGCAACCGAAGAACGACTCGGCCGAGAACCCGTAGACGCCGACCGTCGCCACGCGCAGAGCGGAGCTCATGCGACCGCGATTCCCTCCAGCTCGACCATCAGAGCGGGGACGGCCAACCTCGTCACGCCCAGCATCGTGGTGGTCGGCGCCGCCCCCGAAGCGCCCAACCGCGCCGCCAGCACCCCGTAGTGCTGCAGCAGCAGATCGACGTCGGTGGCGTAGACGTCGAGTCGCACCAGGTTCGCGAGGTTCATGCCGGCCGCGGCGAGCACGGCCTCGAGGTTGGCGAGGCTCAGCGCCACCTGGGCGGCCATGTCACCGGCGTGCCTCGGCTCGCCGTCCTCGCTCACGGCGGTCTGCCCCGAGCAGTACAGCGTCCGGGCGTGCCCGGACACGAGCTCACCCTGGTTGAACCCCAGCGCGATCGACCAGGGCACCGGGTTGACGGAAGTCCGTTCCACTGTCGCCTCGTTCCTCTCGGGACGTCGTCAGGGACAGCCTCCGGCGAAACGGCGACATCCTGTGTCATAGATCCGCGCTACGGTTCCCGACGTGCGCGCCGACCGCCTGGTCTCGCTGGTGTTGCTGCTGCGCCAGCAGGGTCGGCTCTCCGCGGCGGTGCTGGCGCGCGAGCTCGAGGTCTCCCGCCGGACCGTCATGCGCGACATCGAGGCGCTGTCCGCCGCCGGGGTCCCCGTCTACGCGGAGCACGGACGACACGGCGGCTTCGTCCTGCTGCCCGGTCTGCGCACCGAGCTCACCGGGCTGAGCCACGACGAGGCGCTCGCGCTGCTGGTCGCCGGAGCCCGCCGCGGCGCGCAGCCGTTGGGGCTCGGGTCGGCGCTCGCCTCGGCCGTCCGCAAACTGGTCGACGCGTTGCCCGAGAACCACCGGATCCCCGCGGTCGGGGCGGCGCAGCGAATGCTCATCGACCCCGACCGCGACCTCCTGGCCCGCCGGCTCGTCCCGGGGGACGTCCCCGAGATCGTGGCGGGCGAGGTCCGACGGGCGGTGCTGGCCGGGCACAAGCTCCGCATCCACTACGCCGCCGTCGACGCGGCGGCGGAGTGGCGCACGATCGATCCGATCGGCCTGGTCACCGCGCGCGGCCAGACCTACCTCCTGGCCACGCGCTCGGGCAACGACCGCACCTACCGGCTCGACCGCGTCCTCGCCGCCGAGGAGCTCGCCGACCCCGCCGAGCGACCCGACCATGTCGACCTGAGCCGGATCTGGCACGAGCGCAGCGCGCGGTTCCGCGCCGGGGGCGACCAGGTCGTCGTCAGCGTGCGGGTCGCCCCGACACGGCGAGTGGAGCTGGTGGACACCGCACTGGCCGTCGAGAAGGAGGAGACCACCGCCGACGGCCGGATCGGTCTCGACGTGACGTTCCAGGATGCGCGGCACGCCGAATGGGCGCTGTGGCAGCTCGGCACGGACGCGGACGCCGCGTCGCCGCCGTGGTTGCGCGACGCCCTGCACCAGCGCGCCGCCGCGATGGTGGCCGCCTACGCGCCGCCGGTCCGGTCGTGAACAGGCGGGTCGTGAACGATGTCGACCGGCTGCTCCCCGGCCACCGTCGGCGTCTCGGGCGTCGCCGGGACGTCGTCGCGCGCGACCTCGGGGACCTCGTCCTCGCCGAGCTCGGGCACCTCGTGCTCGGGCACGCGCGGCGCCGGGCGCTGCGGCACCGGGGGCACCTCGTCGTCCGGCTCGCCGTTCCGTGCCGTACCTCTGGTCTGAGTCATCGCCGTCACCTCACCTCCGACGATACGGACGTCTCAGACCACGATCACCGTTCCGGCGTCGCCGTCGACGTGCACACGGTCGCCGGTGCGGATCCGGTCGGTGGCCGACCCCGTACCCAGGACCGCCGGGATGCCGTACTCGCGCGCCACGATCGAGCTGTGGCTCAGCGGCCCGCCGATATCGGTCACGACGGCCGCCGCCCGCGCGAACAGGGGCGTCCAGGCCGGCGTCGTCATCCGGGCGACGAGCACCTCCCCCGGCGCCATCGCCCCGAAGTCCTCCGGGCCCCGCAACACCCGCGCGGTCGCGGTGACCGACCCGGTCGAACCCGGCACGCCCGTCAGCTGCTCCCCCGCCGGCGTCTCGGCACCCGGCATGAAGCGCCCGAAGGCCGTCCTCAGCCACGTCACCTCGGGCAGCATCTGCGGCGGCGACACCAGCGCCCGCCCGCGTCGCAACGCCTTCCGGTCCGCGATCGGCGGGTCCACCTGCTCGCCCCGGATCGCCGCCCGCAGCTCGTCCTCCGTCAGCCAGAAGACGTCCACCGACAGCCGCGCCCCGAGCTCGGCCAGCATCCGCCGCATCTGCGGCCACGCGAGCCCCACGTCGGCGAGCGCGTCCTCCCGGACCGGCCCCAGCCGGCGTGCCCGCGCCAGCAGCGCGTCGAAGATACGTCGCCGGACCGGATCGAGCCGCGCCCGCAGCTCCTCGGTCCGGGCGTCCCGCTCGGCCCGCAGGCGGTCGCGGCGGACGTCCGGGTCGACGCCCGCGTCCGACATCTGGAACCGGATCGTGTCGAGCAGCGTGCCCGGCTCGTCGGCAGGCGTGGGCTCGGCGAAGTCCAGGTCGAAGACGGTGTGCCCGTAGCGCTCGAGGTGCTCGCGGAACCCCTCCCGCCACGCCTCCGTGTCCATCCCCGACGAGCGGGCCTGCATCGCCAGCGCGTACAGCGACCGCTCCGCCCGCAGAGGCTCGCTGTCCTCTCCGACGAGCAGGACATGGGCGGCGGGATCGCCGGCACGCTTCACCGCACGGTCGTAGAAGGCGGTGAAGCCGATCTCGGCGGTCGCCGCCAGCGGGATGACCGACTGAACCGCCGTGTAGTACGTCGCGCCCGCCCGCAGCAGGGTGACGACGCCGTCGAGCAGTTCCGTCGAGGAGAGCGCCGCCAGGTCCTTCGCCTTCCACCGGTCGACGATCGCCGCGTACCGCGGATGCGCCCTCTCGCGCCACCCGCGCACGCCCCCGCGCGTCTCCGGTCGGTTCAGGCTGCGCAGCGCCCACGGGAACCGCACGGTCATCCAGACCAGCCCGCGGGTCCGGTAGAAGTAGTAGGCGTAGCCGTTGATCGTCGGGAAGGCGATGTCGCCGGCCGGCACGGCGCGGCCCAGCATCTGCGCGAACAGCGAGCCGACGGAGTCGGTCACCGCCGGGTCGATCAGGTCGGCGAACAGGGGCGTGAGCGGGCTCGGCATCTGCTCGACGATGCTGGCGCGGAAGTACGCGCCGCCCGGGTACGGCAAGGGCCACGCGCTCGGCGGCGGGTCGGTGGGAGGCGGCAGCGCCGTGATCGGCCGCGCCTGGACCAGCGCGAACACCCCGTCCGCCCGCACCCACTCGATGTCCTGCGGCACGCCGAAGTGCTCCTCGACCGCCACGCCGAGCCGCGCGAGATCCCCCACCTCGGCCGCCCCCAGCACCGCCGCCCGCTGGCGGTCGGCCGGCACCGCGACCTGCGCGGTGCTCCCGCCCGTCGCCACGGTCATCTCGGTCTTGACGGCGACGGTGCGCCCGACCTCGACGAACGTCGCCCGATCGACGACGAGCTCGTCGGTCGCCGCGAGCCCGCCGACGACCGACTCGCCCAGACCCCACGCCGCGCTCACGACGATCCGGTCGCGACGCCCCGTCGTCGGCTCGGCGGTGAACAGCACCCCGGAGGCCTCGGCGTCGGCCATCTGTTGGATCACCACCGCGAGCCGCACGTCCTCGGGCGGAATGGCCTGGCGAGCGCGGTAGTCGATCGCCCGCGCGGTCCACAGCGACGCCCAGCACCGCACGACGGCCGTCAGCACCGCCTCCTCGCCGCGGACGTCGAGCAGGGTCTCCTGCTGGCCGGCGAAACTGGCGTCGGCGAGGTCCTCGGCCGTCGCGGAGGAGCGCACGGCGACCGGTCCCCCGCCGAGGTCGGCGTACGCCGCACGGACCTCGCCGGCGATGGCCTCGGGAACCGCCAGCGCCAGGAAGGCGTCCTCGACGTGCGGCGAGGTCACGTCGACCCCGGACGCGACCCCGGACGCGACCGCGGCGTAGGCGTCGGTCGTCAGCACCACGCCCGGCGGCACCGGGAGGCCGGCGCGCACCAGCTCGCCGAGGTTGGCTCCCTTGCCCCCGACCAGCGCGATGTCGTCGTGACCGATCTGCGCGAACGTCCGGACGAACTCCACGCCGCCAGTGTGCTCCCGCCACCGCCGGTCGAGTCGTGCGCGTAGGTGCTCCCTTCAGTGCTTCGTGCCGCCCGTGGCCGCCACGCCGGAACACCCCGGGCCCTCGCTGCTGCCACGATGAGCCGATGGGACAGGGACGGCTCGCGGCGCTGCCGCCGGTCCGGGTGGTGCCGGCCGAGCGGGTGCGGGAGGCGCTGACCGGGACGCCGACGGTCGTGGTGCTCGACGACGACCCCACCGGCACGCAGACGGTCCGCGACCTGCCGGTGCTCACCCGCTGGGGCGCCGACGACGTCGACTGGGCGCTCGCGCAGGGCACGCCGGCGTTCTTCGTTCTCACCAACACCCGCAGCCTCGGCCCCGACGACGCCGCCGCCCGGGACCGCGAGGTGGTGCGTGCCTGCCTCGAGGCCGCCCGGAGATCCCGGGGCGAGGTCGTCTTCGCCAGCCGCGGCGACTCCACGCTGCGCGGCCACTTCCCGCTCGAGACCGACGTCATCGCGCACGAGAGCCAGAACCCCGGCCCGGTGATCCTCGCCCCCGCCTACACCGACGCCGGGCGGATCACGCTCGACGGCGTCCACTGGCTGCGCGACTCCGACGACCTCACTCCGGTCGCCGACAGCGAGTTCGCCGCCGACGCGACCTTCGGCTACCGCTCCTCCCGGCTCGCCGACTGGGTCGCGGAGAAGAGCGGCGGCCGCACCCCCGCGGAGGATGTCGCCGAGCTGCGACTCGACGCCCTGCGCACCGGCCCGGTCGAGCTCCCGGACGCACGGGTGATCGCCCTCGACGCCGTCGTCGACGACGACCTGCGCGCCGCCGTCCTCGCGATCCTCGCCGCCGAGCGGGGCGGCGCGCGCTACGTGTACCGCGTCGGCCCGTCCTTCGTCCGCGCCCGCGTCGGCCAGCCCGAGCATCCGCCGATCAGCGACGCCGAGCTGCGGGACGCCGTCGGCGACGGCCACGGCCTGGTCGTCGTCGGCTCCCACGTCGGCCGGACCAGCCGCCAGCTGGAGCGCCTCGCCGCCCGCCGCGACCTCGCCCGCGTCGAGCTCGACGTGCGCCGCATCCTCGACGGGGACGACGACCACCTCGAGCAGGCCACGGCCGAGCTGATCAGGAAGCTGCCGACCCGCACCACCGTCCTCTCCACCTCCCGCACGCTGGTCACCGGCCACGACGAGGCCGAGAGCCTGGACATCGCGCGCCGGGTCAGCGCCGCGCTCACCGGTGTGACCGCCCGCGTCGTGGCCGCGAACCCGCCGGCCTACGTCCTCGCCAAGGGCGGCATCACGTCCTCCGACGTCGCCACCGAGTCGCTGCGCGCGGACCGGGCGTGGGTGCGAGGGTCGCTGCTGCCGGGGATCGTGTCGCTCTGGGCACCGACGAGCGGGCCGCCGCTCGTGGTGTTCGCCGGGAACGTCGGCGACGACGACGCCCTGGCCGACGTCGTCGACCGCCTGGAGGCCGCCGCATGCGCGTGATCGTCACCGGCGGCGCCGGGTTCCTCGGGACGCTGCTGTGCCGCCGCCTGCTCGCGAGCCCGGTGTCGATCGGTGGCGCCGAACCCACCGAGGTCAGCCGGCTGACCGTGGTCGACCTCGTCGCCCCCGACGAGAACGTCGCCGCCGACCCCCGCGTCGAGCACGTCGCGGGCGAGCTCAGCCGCGCCCTCGGCGACGAGGCCGACGCGATCTTCCACCTCGCGGGCGTCGTCAGCGGGGCGGCCGAGGCCGACTTCGACGCCGGCATGCACACCAACCTCGACGGCACCCGCGCCGTGCTCGAGTACGCCCGTGGCCACGCCACGCCGCCGGTGCTCGTCTTCACCAGCTCGCTCGCCGTGTTCGGCAGCGACCCGGCGATCGGCCCCGTCGGTCCGGTCGACGACGACACGCTCCCTCGCCCGCAGTCGAGTTACGGCATCCAGAAGTTCGTCGGCGAGCAGCTCGTCGCCGACTACACGCGCAAGGGGTTCGTGCGCGGGCGTTCGGTGCGGCTGATGACGGTGTCGGTGCGTCCCGGGCGCCCGAACGCCGCGGCGTCGAGCTTCCTGTCCGGGATCATCCGCGAGCCGCTAGCCGGCGAGCACGCCGTGTGCCCCGCTCCCCCGGACATGCCCGTGGCCCTGTCCTCGCCCGACCGCACCCTCGACGGCATCCTGCGGGCCGCCGAGGTCGACGACGCCACCTGGGGCAGCCGCACCGCGATGAACCTGCCGGCGCTCACCACCACGCCCCGCGAGATGACCGCGGCGCTCGACCGCGTCGCCGGCGCCGGCACGAGTGACCTCGTCGACTGGGTGGAGGACCCGGCGGTCGTCGCGATCGTCGGCAGCTGGCCCCCGAGCTTCGCGACCCCACGCGCCCAGGCACTCGGCCTGACCGCGGACGACTCCTACGACGACGTGGTGCGCGCCTACCGCGACCGTCACACCTGACACCGATTTCAGGCAAGGCTGCCCTAAGCTCGATCCGGACCAAACGACACGGATCGTCCACGAGGGGTGTCATGAGCAGCAGTGTCAGCACGCGGACCGTCCCGCCCGCCGCCCCACCGGGCCGCATCGCGCTGGCGGTGCTGATCGCGGTCGTGGTCGCCGCGGTCGTCAACACGCTGATCGGCCTGCTGGTCGGCGTCATCGAGGGCACCGGCTACAACCCGACGTTCGCGATCGTCTACAGCGTCATCGGGATCCTCATCGGCTTCGTCGGCTGGGTCGTGATCCGTCAGTTCGTGCCCCGCCCGGCCGCCGTGCTGCGCTGGGCGGTACCGGTGGTGATCGTCCTGAGCTTCATCCCCGACCTCTACCTGCTCACCTTCGGGATATCGGTGCTCCTGGTCGTCGCCTTCATGGTCATGCACGTGGTGTGCGCCCTGGTCGCGGTGCCGGCGTTCCGGCGCGTGCTCCCCGTCTGACCCCCGTGCTGAGCGGACAACAGCGCCCGCAACACCCTCGTGACACGCCGGGTACGCCCGTCGTCACCTCCTGCCTGCCTCCTCTCAGGGAACTCGAGTTCATGACAGGAGACGACTTCCTCGCGCGACGTCTGCTGTCGTGACGCGAGCTGCCGGATCAGAAGACAGCCGGATCAGAAGACGGCCGGATCAGAAGACGATCGTGCTGTGCCCGTCGAGGAGCACCCGGTCCTCGCAGTGCCACTTCACCGCGCGGGCCAGCACGTTCCGTTCCACGTCGGCGCCGCGTCGGGTGATGTCGGCGACCCGGTCACGGTGGGAGATCCGGGCGACGTCCTGCTCGATGATCGGGCCCTCGTCGAGGTCCTCGGTGACGTAGTGGGCCGTCGCGCCCACCAGCTTCACCCCGCGCGTCCTGGCCTGCTCGTACGGGCCGGCGCCGGCGAACGCGGGCAGGAAGGAGTGGTGGATGTTGATCGCGGGGACCCCGATGCGGTCGAGGAAGCCGCCGGTGAGCACCTGCATGTAGCGGGCCAGCACGACCAGGTCGACCCGCCCGTCGAGCAGCTCGGCCTGCTGGCGCTCGGCTTCCGGCTTGGTGTCCTTCGTGACCGGGATGTGCGCGTACGGCACGTCGAACGACGCGACCTCCTTCTGGAGGTCGGGGTGGTTGGAGACCACCTGCACGACGTCGATCGGCAGCTCGCCGCGGCGCCACCGCCACAGCAGGTCCAGCAGGCAGTGGTCGTAGCGCGAGACGAACAGCGCCACCCGGGTCGGCACCGACGCCGCCCGCATCCGGAACGACATCCCGAAGCGCTCGGCCACCTCGGCCGCGAACTCCTCCTCCAGCGCCGGGAGCCACCGGGGCAGGTCCGGCACCCGGAAGACGGTCCGCAGGAAGAACCGCCCGCCCACGGGGTCGGTGGTCTGCTGGTCGGACTGGATGATGTTGGCCCCCCGCGCGTGGAGGAACCCGCTGATCGCCGCGACGATGCCGGGCCCGTCCTCGCAGGAGACGAGGAGGCGCCCCACGTCGGGGTCCGGCAGGGAGGGGTCCATGGTCAGCTCCAGGGGAACGGCGAACGGCTCGTCGGGTGGAGCTCGCCCGCCTCGTACCGGGAGAAGCGGAAGGGCTCCAGCAGCTCCTGGGGCTCGCCGAGCAGCTCCTTCGCGACCAGCGCGCCCACACCGATCATCTTGTACCCGTGGTTCGAGTCCGCGATGACGTACGCGTTCCCGCGGAAGGAATCGAACACCGGGAAACTGTCGGGGGTGAACGCGCCGATCCCGCCCGAGGGCTCCTTGCGGTAGACGTCGCGGCGGCCCGCGAAGCGCTTGTGGCACACGGCGAGCGCGGAGGTCCACATGCGCACGAAGTCCTCGCCGACGACGAACTCCGGGCTGGCCGGGCCGTAGGGGTCGACGGCCACCGCGTCCGCCGGGCGCCCGACCTGCTCGGGGGACGCCCCGCCCTGCACGCCGCCGAAGTGGAAGTCGGGCTTGTAGTAGATGCCCCAGATCCGATCGGTGATCAGCTCGCCGTCGATGTCGTCGTAGAGGGGCGCGTCGGAGTCGACGTGGACCACGGGCGGGAACTCGCCGCGGTTGTCCACGAACTCGTGCGGGTCGACGCCGAGGATGCCCTCCTGCAGCGCCCAGTACGTCCACATCGGGACGTCGGGCACCACCCGGCCGTCGGGCATCCGGACCGCGGTCGTCGACGGCAGCTCGAGCATCGCCCAGAGGTCGCGGATCCACGGCCCGACCGCGACGACGACGTGCTCGCACGCGATCGTGCCGGCGTCGGTCTCGACGGCGCAGACACCGGGCCGAGCGGAGCGACGGGACGACGCTCCGTCGTCGCTGAACTGCAGTCCGGTGACGGTGACGCCGGTGACGATCGAGGCGCCGGCGGCGCACACCTTCTCCTCGAGCCCGCGCAGCGACGCGACGTTGTTGGCGTAGCCACCGCGCTTCTCGTGGAGGATCACCGAGATCCCGGGCGCCTGCCAGTCCGAGAACATCTCGCGCATGTAGTCGTGACAGGCGTCGACGCCCTCGACCAGCTGCGAGTCGTAGCCGATGGCCTGTTGCTCGGCGTGGATCTGCACGACGTCGGCGTGCATGGCCTCCGGCGCGGCCTGGATGTAGCCGATCCCGTGGTACGAGAAGGCCTCCGGGTCGGACTCCCAGACGTCGACCGAGTGCGCCATGAGCCGGCGCATCGCGGGCTGGAAGTAGTTGTTGCGGATGACCCCGCACGCGACGCCCGACGCGCCCGCGCCGACGCCGGTCTTGTCGATGACGAGGACCTCGCTGCCGTCCCCGAGCCCGCGCTCGCGCAGCTCGGTGGCGAGGTGCCAGGCGGTGGACAGCCCGTGGATGCCGGCGCCGATGATCAGATACCGGACGTTCGAGGGGACCATGCTTCTCACCCGTTCCGACGCTATGGTCGTCGAGTCGACTATTGCCCTGAGGGCAATGCTGTTTCACCCTGGGAGACGAAATTACCATGGTTCGCACCGGCAGACCAGCAGATCGGCAGGTCGAGTCCGTCCAGAAGGCGATCGCGGTACTGGACGTGCTCGCCGCTGCCGGCGAGGAGCTCGGGACCAACGAGATCGCCCGCCGCACGGGGATCAACGCGAGCACGGTGTCGCGGCTGCTCGCGACGCTCGCCGCCCCCGGGCTCGTTCAGCACCACCCCGCGAGCGGGCGCTACGGCCTGGGGATCCGCATCCTGCAGCTCGCCGGCGCGGCGCGGGAGACGCTCGACGTCCGGCGGATCGCCCGCCCGTCACTGGAGGACCTGGTCGCCGTCAGCGGCGAGACCGCGACGCTCTCGGTGCCCGGCGAGCACGACGTCATGACCCTCGACTTCGTGCAGAGCCCGCAGTCGGTGCGCAGCGTCGCCGAGATCGGACGCAACAGCGTGCGGCACGCGACCGCGGTCGGGAAGGTCTTCCTCGCCCACGGCGGGCGCGCCCCGGACGAGCTGACCCGCTTCACCGAGCACACCATCACCGACCTCGCCGCGCTCGAGCGCGAGATCGCGACGATCCGGGAACGCGGCTGGGGGCTCTCGCAGGCCGAGCGCGAGCCCGACCTCGTCGGTGTCGCGGTGCCGGTGCTCGACGGCGACGGCGACCTCGTCGCGATCCTCGGCGTGCAGGGCCCGCGCGGGCGGCTCGACCAGGCGCGGGCCGAGGTGCTGGCCGGGACGCTGCGCGAGCACGCCCGCACCATCGCGTCCGCCTTCTAGAGTCACCGCACCGCGGTCAGGTGTGTCCTCGCCGACGCCCACGGCCCGGAACCCGCGTGTTCTTCGGCCTCGGCGAGCGCCTGGCGGACGTAGGTCTGCGCCGCCGCCACGCCGGAGCCGGGGACGACGTCCGCGCCCGCGTCGAGCAGCGCCATCTCCGCCGCGGCGAGCGCGCTCAGGCACGACACCTCGTTGACGTCGCCGACGTGCCCGATGCGGAACACCTTGCCCGCCACCTTCCCGAGGCCACCGCCGAAGGACGTCCGGTAGCGGTGGTAGGCGATCCGGCACAGCCGGGCGCCGTCGACGCCGGCCGGCAGCCGCACCGCGCTCACCGTGTCCGAGTACCAGCGCGGCGACACCGCGCACAGCTCCAGTCCCCACGCCGCGACCCCGTGCCGGACGGCCTCGGCCAGCCGGTGGTGACGGGCGGCGACGTCGTCCATCCCCTCGTCGAGGAGGCGGTCGAGCGAGGCCCGCAGGCCGTGCAGGAGCGGCATCGGCGGGGTGTAGGGGAAGGAGCCGACCTCGTTCGCGGCGATCATGTCGGCGAACGCGAAGTAGCACCGCTCCGTCGTCGTGCGCTCCGCCGCCGTCAGCGCCTTCTCGCTCACGCCGAGGATCGCGAGCCCGGCCGGGAGCATGAACCCCTTCTGGCTCCCGGCGACCGCGACGTCGACACCCCAGTCGTCCTGCCGGAAGTCGATCGACGCGATGGACGAGACGCCGTCGACGAACAGCAGCGCCTCCGAGCCGGCGGCGTCCATCGCCCGGCGCACCGCCCGGACGTCGGAGGTCACGCCGGTCGCGGTCTCGTTGTGGGTCACGAAGACGGCCTTGATCGACGGATCGGCCCGCAGCGCCTGCTCGAAGGCCTCGACCGGGACCCCCTCACCCCACGCGACGTCGTGGCAGACGACATCGAGCCCGAGCCGGCGCGCCATGTCCACCCAGAGGTGCGAGAAGTGGCCGTGCCGCGCCATGAGGACCCGGTCGCCGCGGTCGAGGCAGTTGCTGATCGCCGCCTCCCACGCCCCGGTCCCGGAACCCGGGTAGAGCAGCACGCGGCCCTCCCGGAGGCGGAACACGCGCTTGAGGTCGGTCAGGAGGTCCAGGACGAAGTCCGGGAAGTCCGGCGCCCGGTGGTCCTCCGTCGGGACGGCCATCGCCCGCCGGATCACCTCCGGCACGGGGGTGGGACCGGGGACGAAGAGGTGCGTCGTTCCGATCTTCACGGCCGTTCCTCCCGACGGGGCGGCATGGTGTCCCTCGACGCTAGGTCGTGCTGCTCCGTCCCGACTCCCCCGTCGTGGGGAGACGGGAGGGGGAGTCACTCCTCGGCTCACCCCTTGGCCAGGAACGTCCCCAGCGAGTCGTCGTGCGCCTCCCACCAGGCGGTGTGGTGGATCGGCGCCTGCGTGCCCGTGCACGGCGAGGAGAACCCGCGGTCGCGGTATCCGATGATGCTCTCCTCCTTGTCGTGCTCCCACTTCTTGAAGTGGGCGCGGGTGAGGTCGAGGTCGAAGTCCGGGTAGTCGGTGCCGGCCACGAGGTCGGCGATGTGGTCGGCCTGGAAGTCGATCTGGGCGAACGCGTCGGGCAACGCGTCCTCCCGCGCCCGCCACTCCGCGACGTCCTTGCTCATCTCCTCGCGCGAGGGCAGGCCGACGCGGCCCAGCACGATGTCGCGGGCCAGCCACGCCTCGGCGTCGAAGAGCGTGAACGTATAGAACTGGTCCTGCATGCTCAGGTACATCATCTTCGGGTTGTCGATCCAGAAGACGCCCTTGTAGAGGTCCGGCGGGTAGAGCACGTTCGCCGTCCGCAGCCGCAGGTCGGAGGCGACGAACGGGAAGTGGTGCTGGTAGCCGGTGCACAGGATGATCGCGTCGACGTCGCGCGAGCTGCCGTCGCTGAAGTGCGCCGTGCGCCCCTCCATGCGCGTGAGCAGCGGGACCTCGCTGATCCCGTCGGGCCACGGGAAGCCCATCGCCGACGTGCGGTAGCTGATGGTCACGGTGTTCGCGCCGTACTTCCTGGCCTGCAGCGCGATGTCCTCGGCGGAGTAGCTCCCACCGACCACCAGCAGATCCTTGCCGGCGAACTCCTGGGCGTCGCGGAAGTCGTGCGAGTGCAGGATGCGGCCCGGGAAGCGGTCGAAGCCCGGGAAGTCGGGCAGGTTCGGCACCGAGAAGTGGCCGGTCGCGACGACGACGTAGTCGAACTGCTCGACCCGTGACGCGCCCTCGGCGAGCGCCTCGACGGTGACGTCGAAGGTGTCGCGTGCCGGGTCGAACTCGATCCACCGGACCGCGGTGTCGAAGGCGATGTGGCGGCGGACGTCGCTGTGCTCGGCGCGGCCCTTGATGTAGTCGAAGAGCACCTCGCGCGGCGGGAACGACGGGATCGCGGTGCCGAAGTGCTGTTCGAAGGGGTAGTCGGCGAACTCCAGACACTCCTTGGGCCCGTTCGACCACAGGTAGCGGTACATGCTGCCGTGACACGGGTTGCCGTACTGGTCGAGGCCGCTGCGCCAGGTGTAGTTCCACAACCCGCCCCAGTCGCTCTGCTTCTCGAAGCAGACCAGCTCGGGTACGTCGGCGCCCGCCGCCCGCGCCTGCTCGAACGCGTGCAGCTGGGCCAGCCCGCTCGGTCCGGCACCGACGATGGCAACCCGTGTCATGGACACTCCTCCTGTGGTCATCGGCTCGTGTGACAGCGCTGGTCAGGAGCGCGGGCGTTCCTTGTCAGGGTCGTAGAAGGGGAAGCGGACGACCTGGGCCGGGATCCGCTTGCGGTGGCCGTCGAGCTTCCCGACCTCCACCTCGGTGCCGATCCCGGCGTGCTCGACGGCGAGGCGGCACAGCGCGATGTTCGTGCGCAGGATCGGCGAGCGGGTCGCGCTGGTGACGACGCCGACCTGGTGGCGGCCGACGTGCACGCAGTCGCCGTGGTGCGCGGGTTCGTTGCCCGCGAGCTCGAGGCCGACCAGCCGGCGCTGCGGGCTCGCCTTGCGGGCGACGAGCGCGTCGCGGCCCACGAAGTCGTCCTCCTTGGTCTGCAGGGGGACCGTGAAACCGACGCCGGCCTCGAAGGGGTCGACGTGGTCGTCGAAGTCGTAGCCCGCGAAGACCAGGCCGGACTCGATACGCAGGACGTCGAGGGCGTCGAGACCCAGCGGCAGCATCCCGTGGGGCTCGCCGGCCGCCCACACCGCGTCCCACAGGGCCGGACCGTCCGACGGGTGGCACCAGATCTCGTAGCCGAGCTCGCCGGAGTAGCCGGTGCGGGAGACGACCACGGGGATGCCGCGATGGTCACCGATCCGGCCGATCGTGAAGCGGAACCAGGTCAGGTCGGAGAACGCCGGCTGCGTGCCCGGGGTCCAGATCAGCTCGCGTAGGACGTCGCGGCTCGTGGGCCCCTGGACCGCGATGTTGTGCATCTGGTCGGTCGAGTGCTTGACCCAGACCCGGTCGAGGCCGAGCCGCTCGCCCTGCTCGCGCAGCCAGCTGCCGGTGTACTCGTCGCCGCCGACGAACCGGAAGTTCGTGTCCGCGAGCCGGAAGACCGTGCAGTCGTCGATCATGCCGCCGGTCTCGTTGCAGACCGCCGAGTAGACGACCTGGTTGATCGAGAGCTTGCGGATGTTGCGGGTGACGCAGGCCTGCAGCAGCGCCTCCGCGTCCGGGCCGAGGACCTCGAACTTGCGCAGCGGCGACAGGTCCATCACCGCGGCCCGCTCGCGACAGGCCCAGTACTCGTCGATCGCCCCGTGGCCGTCGAAGCCGGTCGGCAACCAGTAACCGCGGTACTCGGTGAACTGGCGGGTCAGCGCCCGGGTCCGCGGGGCGAACGCGGTCTCCTTGGTCAGCGACGCGGGGTGCTCGGGCGTCGGGCGGTGCGCCATGGCCATCGAGAACCTCCGTTCGGCGGAGTACACGCGCAGGTGGATGTCGGTGGGCGTCCAGGCGTTGGCGGGATCGACGTCGTCGGGGCAGGCGGAGGTCGCGCAGACGAGGTCGACGCCCGCGCGCATCAGGACGTAGTCGCCCGGTCGCGACCAGGGCTCGTCGAAGATCAGCTGGTTCCGCGCGTCGAACGCGGTGTTGTAGAAGAGGTTGAGTGCGGGCCACCCGGCGCGCTCCTCGATCGCGTACGGCCGCAGCTGGGCGTTGAAGTTGTCGGTGCAGTTGACGTGCCCGAAGTAGCCGAAGTCCTCGTAGTACTTCGTGTTGCAGGCCAGACCGAAGGTGTCGTGGCGCCCCACGGTGTCGCGGACGATCTCGACGAGGGGCTCCATGTCCTGGTCGTAGAACTTCCCGTGCAACCCGGGCTGCGGGTAGGCCGACCCCATGAAGTAGCGGGTGGCCGTCGCGTCGAGACCGCGCTCGCGACCCTCCTGCAGCTGGTGGGCGTGGAACGCGAGGAAGTCCGAGCACTGCCGGCCCTCGACGTCGAGGACCTGGATGTACTGCCCGGCCTTCACCTCGTAGCTCAGGGCCGTGGCCGCATCGACGCGGACGTCGAGGATCGGCTCGGCGAGCGGGGGCGGCAGCGGCGGGGCCTCGCGCACCCGCGGCTGGGCGCGGCGTACCTCGAGCACGAGGTCCGACGGCGGATTGCCCGTCGTCTCGTCCACCGCCATCGTCCCGCCGGGCGCGGCGACGAGGACGATGCCCGGCCCGGCCGCGCGCAGGGTCTCGCGCGACCCGGCCGGCGACCACTCCCCGAACAGGAGCGCCGCGCGGAGCTCGGAGGGGTCGAGACCGCGCGCGACGAGCGTGGCGAGCACCGGGTCCTCGATCGCGTAGCCCCGGGACGACGACTCCGTCGCGACCACCCCGAGCGCCTGCAGCACCGTCGCCGGGGCGTCGGCGGTGAGGCCGAGGAGATCGCGCGCGGCCGCCCCGTCGGCCCCGAGGGCCGTCACCTCGGCCCGCTGGCGACCCTGCCGGTCGACGACGGTGATCTCGTCGCCGCCCTGCACCCGCACGGCCGTGACGCCGCCCGGCCGGACCCAGTACGTCTCCAGGCGCGGCTCGGCTTCGAGGAGGCCCGGGAGCAGCAGCCGCCGGGCGGCGAGCGTGCCGCCGGTCAACTCTGCGGCTCTCGACGCGGCTCACCGTCCGCGCGCCGGGGGACCTCGTCGGCCTCGCCGCCGGCACCGGCCGACACACCCACCACGCCGGTGGGCTCGTCGTGGACGAGATCCCAGTACGTCGGGTCGGAACCCCGGACCTGCACGTCCTCGGGGACCCGCAGACCGATGGTCCGCTCGAGGACCACCGCCAGGACGAGGGCGGTGGCCCACCCGATCGCGATCACCACCGCGAGACCGAGGAGCTGCCACCAGGGAGTGATCTGGACGTTCTGGAACGCGTACGGTCCCGAGTCGATCCCGAAGTAGCCGCCCTGAGGTGTACCCCAGGCGACGAGGCCGACGGCGACGATCCCGTAGATCCCGGCGCCGACGAGCACCGGACCGAGCTTGTGCTCGTCGATCTCCCGGCGCTGCATCCACTCGTAGACGCCGTAGGCCACGAACGGCGCGATGAGGGCGACGATGAACATCTGCCACGGCTCGTAGACGTCGAACGCCGGGGCTCCGGACAGGTACCCGGCGAGTGGCCCGAGCAGGGCATAGAAGTACTTGCCGGTCCGATAGGCGATCAGCGCGCCGGTCAGGGCACCCCCGGCCCAGGCGAGGCCGAGGTTGTTGAAGGCGATGCCGACGCTGGTGTCCGACATGTTGATGCTGACGAACAACGCCTCGGGGTCGACGAAGAAGCCACACGAGAGGATCACCATGGGCAGTCCGGCGAAGATCGCCATCAGGCCGACGACCGTCAGGCCCAGATTGTGATAACGGTACTCCGCCACCTCGGGATGCGGCCGAAACACGCCCGGACGGGGCCGGAGGCGTACCGCCAGCACCAGCCCGACGACCCCGGCGAAGACGTAGACGAATCCCGACCCGAAGAAGTCGTGGTAGCCCAGCGCGGTCAGCGGTCCGGTCGATCCCCAGGTGAGCCAGCTCAGCACCGAGGAGACGACGGCGAGCACGAAGGAGATCACGAAGTACGCGGCGGCCCGGATCCGCTCGGTGACGCCGAGATGCACGAGGACGTTGATGATCCCCGCGAAGCAGGCGAGGAAGAAGACGAAGATCTGCTGGTTGTTCAGCGCCGCGCCCGTGCCCACGTCCGGGTCGACGTTCTGGGCGAGGTCATTGGCGAACGCGCCGCCCAGCCACCAGTCCGCGATCGACTGCCAGTACGGATTGGGCACCTCGAACGCCACGTAGTACTGCCAGTTCCAGATCGCGAAGCCGATCAGGAAGTAGGTCGCAAAGCCGATGAAGAAGCCGACGAGCTTCTGGAGCATGCTGTCGAAGACGTTGACCCGCCGGACGCCTCCGAGGTCGACGAGCAGAATCCCCGCGAGGATGAGGAGAGCGCCGACCGTTCCGGAGGCGTAGACGAGGTTCTGCGTCAGGGAGTTCGTGCTCACCTGGTCCGGAAAGATCGGATCCGGTGGTGTCGGCACCGAGTTCCACCATGTCGCCGTCACGGACGCCTCCTGACGTGAGGACCGTCATCTGTGACCCAGAGCATCCCAGGAGCACCCTCCTGACGTAACCCCCTCAGTGAACGGCGTTCGCTTGGGTTCAACACGGCGGCCGGGCGTGGATCTCCTAGGAGCTGGCCGGGCGCGCCCGGGCGCCCCGGGGAGCAGCCCCGTCTCCGGCCGGGCCAGCGCGCGGATCGGCGTCCAGGTGTTGTCTAGTGTGATGAAACAAGGTCTACTCGACGTGGCCCGACGTGGTCCAGTTCACGTCACTCCCGGCGCCCACCATCCGCGGAGGTCCCGCCATGCCCACCGACCTCGAGAACTTCCTTGCCGTGGACGGACGCGACGATGCCGTCGCCGAGATCCGCCGCAGGATCGACGAATCCGGCGTCAGCTACATCTACTACCAGTTCGTCAGTGTCACCGGCCGGATCATGGGCAAAGGGGCACCGGCGCCGCACTGGGAACGCTTCGCGCGCACGGGCTTCCAGCTCGTCTACGGGTCGACGGCCAACCTGTTCACCGACCGCCACGGCGAATACATCGGGTACGGCGCGGAGGCCTGCGAGCTCGTCGGCCTACCCGACGTCGAGACGTTCCAGGTCCTACCCTGGGATCCGAAGACCGCGCGGGTGTTCTGCACGTTGTTCCGAGGCCGTGAAGAAGCCGAGGAGCCGGGCGCCCACCTCACGTCCGACTGTCGCGGGAACCTCAGGCGCATCCACGAGGAGTTCACGAACCTCACCGGGTACCACCTCCGGGTCGGCGCCGAGCCCGAGATGATGTGGCTCAAGCTCAACCCCGACGGCACGCCGTCGGTGGACGGGATGACGAAGCCGTACTGCTACCACATCGACCAGTTCAGCGAGCTGCAGCCGCTCATCCACCGGGTCATCGAGTACGGCACGGCGATGGGTCTGGACATGATCCAGGGCGATCACGAGGACGCCCCGGGACAGCTCGAGCTCAACTGGCAGTTCGACCGTGCGGAGCTGACCGCCGACCGCTTGACGACCTACCGACAGATCTGTCGTCAGGTCGGCCGCGAGTTCGGTGCGTTCCCCTGCTTCATGCCGAAGCCGTTCATGGGCGTCTCGGCCAACGGCTGTCACCACAACCTCTCGCTGTGGGACGGCGACACCAACGTCTTCCTGCCCGAGGGCGACGATCCGCGCATGCCGAGCAAGATCGGTCTGGCGGCGATCGGCGGCGTGCTCGAGCATCTGTCCGCGCTCACCTGCATCACAGCGCCGACGGTCAATTCCTATCGCCGGCTCTGGGACGCCGGGTTCTGGGCGCCGCTCTATGCGGACTGGGGTTTCCAGAACCGCACGACCGCCCTGCGTGTCAGCGCGCCGGACCGTTCCGAGTACCGGTCGGTCGACTCGTCGGTGAACCCCTATCTCTCGTTCGCCTCGCTCATCAAGGCGATGGCCGACGGCATCCAGCGCAACCTGGACCCCGGTCCGCCCGAGGAGCGCAACATCTACAACGCCATGGCCGAGGGCAAGGAGGTGAAGAGCATCCCGATGAACCTCGGCGACGCCTTGCGCGCCCTGGACGCCGACCGGGTGGTGCGCAGCGCCATGCCCGGTGACATGTACCGGGTCTTCGAGCACTACAAGCGCGACGAGTGGGAGCGCTTCTGTGCCGCGGTCACCGACTGGGACGTCAAGGAGTACCTCGACATCCTGCCGTAGCGGGACGAGCCCGAACGAGGGAGAAGCCACATGTGTGGAATTGCCGGGATCATCCACACCGACGGCCCGGGCGACGTCGGTCGCGAGATGACCAAGATGCTCCAGTCCATGCGGCACCGCGGGCCGGACTCCGCGGGGTACGCGCTCTACGGCGAGCCGGGCGAACCGCTCGTCATGCGGTTCAAGCTCGCCGACCCGAACGAGACCGGCGACTTCGACTTCGACGAGCGCCTCGAGCGCAGCCGGCGCGAGGTGGAGTCGCGCCTGTCGAAGGTCGGCGCCACCGTCGACCGCGTCGAGGGCGAGTCGGCCTACGCCTACCGCGCGAGCTTCCGGTACGAGGGCGAGCTCAAGCCGCTGGCCGACTACATCGAGAACATCCCCGGCTGCGAAGTGCTCTCGCTCGGCCATTCTCTGGAGATCGTCAAGGATCTCGGGGACGCGAGGACGGTGTCCGACCAGTACCGCCTGGACGCCTTCCGCGGCACGCACGCCATCGGGCACGTGCGCATGGCGACCGAGTCCGACGTCGACATCGCCGGCGCGCACCCGTACTGGGCGTACCCGTTCTCCGACGTCGCCGTGGTCCACAACGGTCAGCTGACGAACTACCACCAGTGGCGCCGGCGGCTCGAGCGCAGCGGGCACCGGTTCCAGTCCGAGTGCGACTCCGAGATCATCGCGGTCTACCTCGCCGAGCGGCTCGCCGACGGCGTCAGCCTCGAGACGGCGATGAAGGGCAGCCTCGCCGACCTCGACGGCGTCTTCACCTATCTCGTGGTCACCGAGGACAGCCTCGGCATGGCGAAGGACGAGATGGCCGCGAAGCCGCTGGTCCTGCACGAGGGCGACGACCTCGTCGCGCTCGCGTCCGAGGAGAGCGCCATCCGCGCGGTCCTACCCCAGGAGATCGACACGTACGACCCCTACGAGTCGGAGGTGCTGGTGTGGTCGCGATGAGACAACGGGTCGGCCGCAACGACATCCGAGGGCTCGCCGAACCCGACGTCGAGGCCCCGAAGACCGCGCGGGTGGAGGGCGACACCGCCGTCTTCGACGCCGCGGACCTCAGCCCCCGCCAGATCAACCTCGAGCTGCGCCGCCTCGTCTACACCGAGGGCGTCGGCGAGGTGACCATCGAGAATCCCGGCGCGAAGCACTCGGTCGCCGTCGGCATCCTCACCCGCTGCCGCATCACGATCGACGGCAGCGTCGGCTACTTCGGCGCCACCCTCGGCGACGGCCCGGAGATTCACGTGACCGGCCGAGCCGGCTGGTCGCTCGGCGAGAACATGATGTCCGGCGTCGTGGTCGTCGACAAGAACGCCGGTTCGCTCACCGGGGCGGCTCTGCGTGGTGGCGATCTGGTGGTCAAGGGTCACGTCGGCGCTCGGACCGGCATCGACCAGAAGGGCGGGACCATCATCGTCGGCGGCGACGTCGGATCGATGACCGGGTTCATGATGCAGCGTGGGCGTCAGATCATCTGCGGGAACGCGGGCCCGGGCCTGGGCGACTCGATGTACGACGGGGCGCTCTACGTCGCCGGCACGGTCGCCTCGCTCGGCGTCGACTGCGTCGAGGCGGAACTGACTCCGGAGGACGAGGAGCTGCTGGGCCGGAAGTTCCGCATCTACGGCCTGGATCGGCCGGACACGTTCAGGAAGTTCGTCTGCGGCAAGCAGCTCTGGAACTACGACACCCTCGAACCCTCCGAGCGCAAGCTCGTCCTCTAGAGAGAGTCCTATGGCTGACGAGACAGCACCTTCCGAGACGACGTTCCTCGGCCAGAGCCAGATCTTCACGCCCGAGGTCATCAACGACATCCACATGAAGGCCGAGCTCGGCCGCTACCGGATGCGCGGGGGCGGCATCTTCAAGAAGATCCCGCACTGGGACGAGCTCGTGTTCCTCCCCGGCACCCTGACGCGCTTCGTGATCGAGGGCTACCGCGAGAAGTGCGAGACGAGGACCGTGCTCGGAGCGCGCTTCGCGAAGAAGCCGATCGAGCTCGACATCCCCGTGTACATCACGGGCATGAGCTTCGGCGCGCTCTCGCTCGAGGCCAAGATGGCGCTCGCCAAGGGCGCGTCCATGGCCGGTACGGCGACCTGTTCGGGCGAGGGGGGAATGATCCCGCCGGAGCGCGACCTCTCGACGAAGTGGTACTACCAGGTGATCCAGAGCCGCTACGGCTTCAACCCCCACCACCTGATGCTGGCCGACGCGGTCGAGTTCTTCATCGGTCAGGGGTGCAAGGTCGGCCTCGGCGGCCACCTCATGGGCCAGAAGGTCACGGAGCAGGTCGCCGAGATGCGTTCGCTGCCGGTCGGCATCGACCAGCGCTCGCCGGCCCGTCACCCGGACTGGCTCGGTCCGGACGATCTGTCGCTGAAGATCCAGGAGATCCGCGAGGCGACGGACTACCAGGTCCCGATCCAGCTCAAGCTCGGCGCCTCGCGCGTCTACGACGACGTGCGGATGGCGGCCAAGTGCGGGCCGGACGTCATCTTCCTGGACGGCGCGGAAGGCGGCACCGGTGCCGGACCGCACATCGCCACCGAGGAGACCGGCATCCCGCTGATCGCGGCCATCCCGGAGGCTCGCAGGGCGCTGGAGGACGTCGGCCTCGCCGACGACATCGACCTCGTGGTGGCCGGGGGCATCCGCAACGGCGCTGACATCGCCAAGTGCATCGCGCTCGGTGCCACAGCCGTGGCGATCGGAAGCGCCGCGCTGATGGCGCTGGGCTCCAACAAGGAGATCCCGGGGGTCACCGACTACGAGGGCACCATCGGCGTACCGGCGAGCAAGTTCTACCACTGGCACACCGGTCGCGACCCCGCCGGTATCACCACCCAGGACCCGGAGCTGCGCAAGCGGCTGAACGTCGACGAGGGCGCCGAGCGGGTCTACAACTTCCTGCACACGCTCACTCTCGAGGTGCAGATGCTCGCCCGTGCGTGCGGCAAGACCGACGTGCACAGCCTCGAGCCGGAGGACCTGGCCGCACTGACCACGGAGTCCGCGGCGATGGCCCGGGTGCCGCTGGCCGGCACCACCTACATCCCCGGGGTGACCGAGGAGCGCACCCTCTCCGAGATCAAGTCGCTGCTCGGGAAGCACCTCGCCAACGACGGGGGCGGCCGCGATGTCTGACCTCTTCGACCTGTCCGCGCGTCGGCTCACGACGCGCTCCGGCATCGACACCGAGGAACTGACGGGGCGCACGTTCGACTACCAGTTCGACGCGTCCCTCGTCGAGGACGTCGATCTGTACGCCTCCACGCCCGGCGACGACCTCAACTGGCTCGAGGACATCCACCTGATGTCCGAGGACGGCGTCCCGGCGGTGTTCGACCGGTACACCAACGCGTTCGTCAAGATTCATTTCGAGATCCCCGAAGGCCGGGAGGACGAGTACGCCCGCAAGGTCCTGATCAAGCACCTGCAGGAGGGCAACTCGTATGGCGTCTGGCTGAAGTACCGGCACGCCAAGTTCCCCCAACCCGAGCTCGGGTCCTGGCTCCGGGACTCGCCGACGGTCGGGGAGAACTGGACCCCGCCGCAGCTCGAGGGCTGGGAGCCGCCCGAGGGTCACTGAGGGGCGAGCGTCGCTAGGGGATCTCCGGCATGTGCCCGTAGCCGGTGACGGTGAGGAACGTGATCGGGAGCTGCACGAGCTCCGAGGGGCCGTGCGGGCCCTCGCCGTCGAAGATCAGCGAGTCGCCCGCGCGCATCTCGTACTGGGTGTCGCCGTGCACGTAGCGCATGACCCCGTCGAGCATGAACAGGAACTCGGTTCCCGGATGCTGGAAGAGCGGGAAGACCTCGCTGGCCTCGGTGAGCGTGCAGAGCAGGGGTTCGAGTCGCTTGTGCTGCCCGCGCAGCGCGCCGAGCATCCGGTAGATGTGCCCGACGTTGCTGCCCCGGCGTGAGATCTCCGCGCCGTGGCCGGAGCGGGTGAACACGGCCTCGCGGTCGGAGTCGATGCCGCGGAACAGCGCCGTCACCGGGATCTCCAGCGCTGCCGCCAGCCGGGACAGGACCGAGAGGCTGCACGACGTCTGCGCGTTCTCGATCTTCGAGAGCATCGCCTTGGACATGCCGACGCGCTGCGCGAGCGACGTCATCGTGTAGCCCTTCGCGATGCGGTACTCGCGGGTGCGGGAGGCGATGACGTGCTCCAGCTCGCCCAGGCCGGGAGCGAGCTGACCGAGGGGCTCGTCCGACCCGGGGTCCGGTTCGCCCGAATCCTCGGTCACTGAGGTCACGACCCGAGAATAGTCCGTGGACGCTGGCGGGAAACGCCGTTCACCACCCGGTCGAGCGGCCGCGCGCCCGTGCGCGGGACTCCGACCCGGCGCCGTCCGGTCTCCGCGAGCAGCTGCGCGCCGAAGCACACCCCCGGTTTGCGCTGATCGCCCGCTTCACCATGATGGCGCGCCATGCCCGGCTGGTACCTCGTCACGGCGACCGCAGCGGTCGTCGTCCTCGCCGTCCTGCTCATCGTGCGGGTGCGCGTCCACCCCGCCGTGGTGCTCGCGCTCGCCGCGGCGACCGTCGGGCTGGCCACCGGCCTCGGGGTGGAGGGCACGGTCGACGCCGTCACCACCGGGTTCGGCGACATCATGGCCGACGCCGGCCTGCTCATCGCCTTCGGCGTGCTCATCGGCTCGCTGCTGCGCGCGGTCGGCGCGATCGAGCGCCTCGTCGCGACCCTGCTGCGCTGGTTCGGCCCGCAGCGCATGCCGATGACCATGACGGTGGCGTGCGCGACGGTGCTGCAGCCGATCTTCGTCGACGTCCTCATCGTGATCGCGGCACCGCTGGCCCGGCGTATCGCCGCCCGGATCGGGCCGACGGGCGTCCCGCGGATGGCGGCGGCGATCGCGATCGGCTGCGAGTGCGGGATCGTCATGATGGTGCCCGGGATCGGGACCGTGGCGATCGCCGGCGTCCTCGGCGTCCCGCTCGGGCGGATGCTGGTGTTCGGCCTCGTCGTGCTGGTGCCGACCGTGGTGATCGCCTCCGCGATCACGGGCGCGATCGTGTCGCGTTGGTGGGACCCCGCGCGCGACGAGCCGGAGGCGGCCGAGGACGCCGATCCCGCGGAGACCGGCGAGGACCAGGCCGGCGAGGACCAGCCCGCCGGGATCGACGGCGCCGACCGGACCCCGGCCTCGCGCACCCCGCTGGCGGTCCTGCTCGCCCCGCTGCTCGGCGCTCTGACCCTCATCGCCGCCGGCGCGATCGTCGAGGCGGCGGGCGCGTACCTCCCCGTCCTGGCCTTCGTGGCCGCGCCACCGATCGCCCTGCTGCTCGGCGTGCTGGGCACGATGGTCGTGGCCCGCCGCGAGCTCGGGCGCGACGGGATCGACGCCCCGCTCGCCGAGGGCTTCCGGGAGAGCGGACTGATCCTCGTGCTCACCGGCGT
Organism: Actinomycetospora sp. 2LY8.5; assembly: GCF_057180585.1. Classification (NCBI taxonomy): domain Bacteria; kingdom Bacillati; phylum Actinomycetota; class Actinomycetes; order Pseudonocardiales; family Pseudonocardiaceae; genus Actinomycetospora; species Actinomycetospora sp. 2LY8.5. The sequence continues at coordinate 49,188 of NZ_JBXUHE010000034.1, read as the reverse complement.
CGGCGGGTCGCTGGCCGAGGCGATCTCGGCGTCCGGCCTGGGCGAGGTGCTCGGCGGGCTGTTCTCGGCGAACACCGCGCTGCCGCTGGCCACGGTCTGGCTCACCGCCGCGGTACTGCACGTGGCCGTGGGCTCGGTGACGATCTCCGCCATCACCGCCGCCGGCGTGCTCGCCCCCGTCGCGCCCGCGATCGGGCTGGACCCGGTGCTCATCGCCCTGGCCGCCGGCACGGGCGCGCTGTTCGTCGTGCACGTCACGAGCAACACGTTCTGGCTGCTGCAGTCGCTGCTCGGGCAGACCGTGCGGGGCGCGTTGAAGACGTGCTCGTTCGGGGTCTCGATCGCGTCGGTCGTCGGGCTGGGCTGCACGTTGGTGCTCAGTGCGGTGCTGTGAGGCGCTGCGAGGCGCTGTGAGGCGCTGCGAGGCGGGAGCCGCATCGCCTCCCCCGCCGCCGGCCGGGGCGCGTCACCCCTGCCCGTGCGCCGGCTCGAGGCCGTCAGTCCCCCAGGTTCCGGGGACGCCCGCGCAGGTGCCGGCGGACGTTGACCACGAGCTGGACGGCGGCGGCGACGGTCAGCGCGGTCCAGATCCCGGCGGCCACGGTCACCGCCGTGGCGGCGACGGTCGGGACGACCCCGGCCGCGAAGAGCCCGACACCGCCGATCACCAGGCGGGCCGGGCGCTCGGGGAAGCTCACGAGCCCCACCCCGCCGACGCCCTCCGCAGCCGCGCCGGCGCGGATCGCCTCGCCGAGCAGGGTCAGCACCGCGGCCGCGGCGCACAGCGGTCCGGGGGCGCCGAGAGCCCACAGCCCGACGATCATGCTGAGGTCGCCGATGCGGTCGACGAGCTGGTCGACGACCCGGCCCCAGGCGGTCGAGGAGTCCGTGAGCTGGGCGACCGCCCCGTCGACGCCGTCGAGCACCGCGACGACCACGACGAGCGCCGCGGCGAGCAGCGGCCAGCGCCCGCCGAGCGCGGCGACGGCCCCGACGGCGACCGCGACGACGCCGCCGACGACCGTCACCGAGGTCGGCGAGACACCGCGGCGGGCCAGCGGGGCGCCGAGCCGGTGCGCGAGGCGCAACCAGGCCATGGTGGGACGGGACGAGCGGACGTCGTAGCCGCCGTGGGCCCGCGACCAGCGGTCGAAGTAGCCCTCGAGGTCGTCGACGTCCACCCGCATCACCCCGACGAGCACTGTAGCCGTCACGCCCCGGACAACCGGAGCTCCGCGATCACGGGGTCGTGGTCGCTCGCCCGGGTCCCGCGCACGATCCAGGAGTCCTCGACGTCCCAGACGTCACCGCCGGCGAGGATCCAGTCGAGGCGCAAGGGGCCGCCGTGGAACCGGCGCACCGCGGCCGCACGCACCCCGCCGAACCCGTGGAAGGTGTCCTCGTCCTGGCGCACGGTGTCGGAGTAGCCGTGGGCGAGCAGCGCGCGGTACGGCGTCGAGCCGGGCGGGCAGTTGAAGTCGCCGGTCACCACGGTCGGCGCCGGGCCGTCCAGGCGCCGCAGGAGCAGCTGGGTGCTCTCCTGCCGCGCGAGCGCGCTCCAGTGGTCGAGGTGGACGTTCACGTGCCGGAACGTCGCGTCGGTGCCGCGGACCGCGAACCTCGCCCAGTTCAGGGCGCGCACGTTGCGCGTGCCCCAGGACGCCGACGGAACGTCCGGGGTCGCGCTGAGCCAGAAGCCGCCGTGCTCGAGCAGCTCGAGACGGTCGGGCGCGTAGAGGATCGCGTTGTGCTCGGGGCGCCCGCGGGTACCCGCCGCCGGGCCGAGCACGAGGCCGTAGCCGGCGAGCTCGCGGCGGTAGGTCGCGAGCGCGGCGCGCTGGAGCTCCTGCACGCCGAGCACGTCCGGCGCCTGTGCACGCACCGTCGCGACGTTCACCGCCGCCCGCCGCGACCACCGGTGCCGGCCGTCCACGGGCGTCGTGAAACCGCGGACGTTGAAGCTCATGACCCGCAGGCGCGCCGACTCTCCGATGGCCCCATTCAAGAGGTCCGCTGGAAGCGGGCGCGCAGTGGGCGCCCGTCGGGATCGAGCACCATCCGGTAGGCGGGCCCGGTGATCCAGCGCCGTCGCCCGGGTGCGCACGCACCGTCGCCATCGCCTCGGCCTGCCCGATCATGGCGGGGTTCGGGCCGGCGTCGCGGTGCGGGCGCGGCACGACGGCGACGAGGTGGCCCAGCGCCGTGATGACCGCTTGATGACCGCGCGCGCGACGCTGCGCTCGCCCCACGGGGCGTACGGGAGCGGCGGCGTCCGGCGGGGATTAGGTGCGCAGGACCTGGACGGCGCACGTCCCGGTCGCCGGCGGGTCGGGGATCGGCGCCGGGATTCGGGAGGCCCGCCGCGGGGAGTCCCGGGAGGCGACGTCGCCGGCACCACGGCGCTGTCGGACCTCGGTGCCATCCTCGGCGCATGACGAGCTGGCGAGATGTCGAGACAGCGGTGCCGGAGTTCGCGCGCCGTGTGCGGGACCTGTTCGACGCCCACCGGCACAAGACCCTCGCGACGCTGCGCGCCGACGGGTCGCCGCGCATCTCCGGCATCGAGACGGTGTTCGACGACGGCGAGCTGACGTTCGGCTCGATGCCGGCCGCGCGCAAAGGCGCCGACCTGCGCCGCGATCCCCGGTTCGCCCTGCACAGCGCCACCGTCGACCCCGTCGAGAGCCAGGAGGCGCAGTGGCCCGGCGAGGCGAAGATCGCCGGCCGGGCCGTCGCGTCCGGGGCGATCACCGAGGGACCGAGCGGCGACCTCTTCCGCGCCGACATCACCGAGGTCGTCCACACCCACCTCAACCCCGAGGCAACGCTCCTCGTCGTCGAGTGGTGGACGCCGGCACGGGGACTCCGGAAGCTCGAGCGCGAGTAGCGCCGGCTCAGAAGGTCAGCGTCGTCTCCTTCGGCCCCTGTTCGAACCGACGCTTCCCGACGCGGGCGATGATGAACAGGATCGTCCCCACCACGACGAAGGCCGCGCCGAGCAGCCAGATCTCGAGCGACTGCTGGGTGAGCAGCACGATGCTCGCGATGATCGCGAGGATCGGGATGACGGTGGGGACCCGGAAGTGGTCATGGTCCACCTCGTCCTTCTTGAGCACCAGGCACGAGATGTTCGTGGAGATGAACACGAACAGCAGCAGGAGGACCGTGGTGTCGGCGAGGGTGCCGATGTTGCCGACGAAGCTCATCCCGATCGTCGCGAGGCCGACGGCGATGATCGCGACCCACGGCGTGCGACGGGTCGGGGCGACGTTGCCGAAGATCGAGGGCAGCAGGCCGACCTCGGCGAGCCCGTAGGTCGCGCGGCTCGCCATCACCATGAACAGCAGCGCGCCGTTGGCGATGGCCACGAGCGCGATGAGCGAGAACAGCCACTCGGGGATCGGCAGCCCGGACGCCGTGATCACCTCGAGCAGCGGGCCGGTGGACTCCGCCATGACGTTCGGGTCGACGACGATCGCGGAGCCGAGGGCGATGAGCAGGTAGATCACGCCGGCGGTGCTGATCGCGCCGAACAGCGCCCGCGGGTAGGCGCGGCTCGGCTCCTTGACCTCCTCGGCCATGTTGGCCGCCGCCTCGAACCCGAGGAACGAGAAGAACGCGACGACCGAGGCGGCGAAGGCCCCGACGAGGATGGGCTGGTCCGGCGAGGGCATGAGGATCCGCCCCGGGTCGCCCCCGCCGCCACCGAAGACGATGGCCGCCACGACGATCACCATCACCAGGCCGCTGGTCTCGATGATCGTGGCGATCGTGTTCGCGGCCAGGGACTCCCGGACGCCGCGCAGATTGATGCCGATGAGGATCAGCAGGAAGATGACGGTGACCGGCGCGGCCGGCACGTCGACGAGCGTCGTGAAGTAGTCGCCGGCGAACGCGTTGGCCAGCAGCGCGGAGGTGACGATGCCGGACGAGAGCATGAAGAACCCGACGATGAAGGTCAGGAAGGGTTTCTTGTAGGCCCGTTCCGCATACCGCGCGGCGCCGCCCGCGTGCGGATACTTCGTGATCATCTCGGCGTAGGTGCCCGCCGTCAGCAGCGCCACGACCAGCGCGATGACCAGCGGCAACCACAGCATGCCGCCGACGTCCTCGGCCATGGTGCCGACGAGGGTGTAGATGCCCGCGCCGAGCGTGTCGCCGACGATGAAGAAGAACAGCAGCACCGTGCCGACGTTGCGCGCCAGCTTGGTGTCCTGCCCCGCCGGCTCTGTCGTCCGCCCGGTTTCCGTCATGGAGGAATGGTCGGGGAAGGACGCCCCTCTCGCCTCTCGATGTCGGGATTTCGAAACATGACCTCAACGCAGGCAACGAGCGCGCAACCGCTTGCGCGATCTCGGCAGCGTGCGGGGCAGGCGCGCGTCGACCCGGCCCGCCCGACCGCCTCGGCGATCGAGCGCAGCAGGAACCCCGGCCCGGAGCCGACGCCGAGCACTCCCGTCTCCGAACTGCAGCAGTGCCGTTCCGGCGTCCTCCCTCTCCCGGGAGGCCACACGACAGGGACGCGCCCGCCCCGGCGCCGTCCGTTGGGCCGCAGGTTCAGCGGCGTCCGGCGCTCCAGGCGTAGGGCAGCTCGGCGCCGTTGAGGACGTGGTCGCCGACCGTCTGCAGCTTGTAGATCAGCGGGTTGTGCACCGAGATGGTGCGCGCGTTGCGCCAGTGACGGTCCAGGCGCAGCGTCTCCGACGTGATCGACGCGCCGCCCACCTCGAACAGCTGCGTCGTCGCGTCGAGGACGGTCGGGATGACGACGGCCTGGGCGCGGGCCACGTCGAACTCGACGCGGTCGAGCAGGTCGGCGTCGGAGCTCTCGGTGGCGAGCAGGTGGTCGAGCTGGTCGGCGATGTCGAGCACGAGCGTGCGCGCCGCGTAGGCGGTGGACGACAGCCGCCCGATGACCTGGTGGACGAGCGGGTCGTGGCGCGGGAGATCCGCGGGGGCGTGGGTGAAGGTGCGGGTGCGCTCGCGCACCCAGCCGGCGACGTCGTCGGTGGCCCGCTGCGCGATGCCCGCCAGCACCGAGAGCTGCACCAGCTGCAGGTACGACGTCCCGTACGTCCGCCCCGGCGTGCCGTAGCCGGGGCCGAGGACCCGGTCGGCGGGCACCGTCACGTCGCTGAACTCGGTGGTCCCGCTGGCGGTGAGACGCTGCCCGAACCCGTCCCAGTCGTCGTGCTGGGTGACGCCGTCGGCGTCGGCGTCCACGAGGACCGCGACCCGCTCGCCGTCCCGGTCGGCGGCGACGACGATGTGGTCGGAGTACAGGCTGCCGGTGCTGTAGTACTTGGTGCCGCTCAGACGCAGGGAGTCGCCGTCCGGCGTCACGGCCGTGCTGTATCGGTCGATCGCGCCGACCCCCGGCTCGGAGATGGCGTTGCCGACGAGCACACCGTCCGCGGCCGCGCGCAGCCAGCGCTCCCGCTCGGGCCCGTCCTCGGCGAGCAGCTGCTCCTCGACGAACCACCAGTGCACGCGCAGCGCCTGCGGCAGGTTCGACTCCGCGGCGGCGAGCAGGACCAGCTGGCGGAACAGCTGGCGCACCGAGGCGCCGTAGCCGCCGAGCTCGACCGGCACGCGCAGCGCCCCGAACCGGACCTCCTTGAGCGCGGCGACCTCGTCGTGGGCCAGCGAGCGGTCCTGCTCGCGCTGTACCGCGCCCGCGGCGATGCGGGCGTAGACGGGCGTGAAGATCTCGTCGAGCTGGTCGTCGGTGAACGTGGCGGACGCGGTCGCGGTCACGGAGATGTCCATTCGCAGGAGGGCACGCCGCGACCGCGTGCGCCGGCCCGGCGAGAGGAGGGGTGCGAGGAAGCAGCTCAGCGACGACAGAGGGCCGACGACACGCGCAGGAGGTCGATGTGACCCCGGGTGGTCAGCAGTGCCCTGACGAGCATGCGCCGACCCTAGCCCGACAGGCCGGGTGAACGCGATCACGACCGTCGCGGCGAGCCCACGGCGCGTCGCGTCGCGCCCGGGGCGGCACGGAGTAGGATGGCGGGAAGTTCGGCGAGGTCATGCACCGCACGCGCGGCGCACTCCGGAACACGCGGTATCGATCTGCGCTGATCCCGTGTTCCACCTCGCAGGGTGGAGGAGCCCTTCTCGGGCCTCCCCTGCGACCCGTCACCGAACGACCGTGCCCGGCAGAGCGTCGGGTGTGCCGGAGGAGGTACATGGCTCGTCGAGGCCAGCCCCAGCCCGGGGGCCGACGTGGCGCCCCGGGGCGCGGTCAGCAGCGTCGCGGCCGCCGCCGCGAGGACGTCATCTCGGTGCTCACCCGCGCCGTCGACGAGATCGGTGCCGCCCTGAAGAAGGGCCGGCCGACGTCCGCGACCCGCACCAAGTTCCAGGCCGTCGCCCTGCTGCTGCGCGACGAACGCGCGCGCGTGCGGGCGAACGAGGATCTCAGCGACGCCCGCCGCGGCGAGCGGCTCAAGAAGCTCGACGAGATCGCGACGTCGCTGGCCAGGACCGCCGTCCGCGACCAGTCGCTGCTGGCGCTGCTCGGCGAGGACGCCGTCGTCTCCGACGAGGCCCGCTCGGTCGAGCGCGACATGATGCGCCGCGCCGGCATCACCCCGCCGCCCGAGGAGGAGCCGCCCGCCGAGGAGGAGGCGCCCCCGGCGCCCGCCAAGCAGGGCGTCGTGCCGCAGTCGGTCGTCTCGCGCCAGATGGCCAACCCGTTCCTCGCCCCCGACTTCTCCGCCGCCCGGCCCGCCGCGCACCGCCCGACGCGCCTGGACGGCTGGGAGCTCCTCGACCCGCTGCTGCGCTCGTTCGAGCGTGCCGGGGACGGCGCGGCCACCATGGCGCTGCCGCCACCGGGATCCCGCAAGCTGGCCGACGGCAGGGAGCTCATGCCGCACCAGGCGGGCGTCGTCGCCGCCGCCGCGGAGGGGCACCGCACCTTCCTGCTCGCCGACGAACCCGGTCTGGGCAAGACCGCGCAGGCGCTGCTCGCGGCCGAGGCGGCGAAGGCCTATCCGCTGCTCGTCGTGGCCCCCAACGTGGTCAAGACGAACTGGGTGCGCGAGGCCGGCCTGTGGTCGACGCGACGCAAGGCCACCGCGATCCAGGGCGACGGCGACACCGTCGACGGCTTCGCCGACATCGTCGTCGTCAACTACGAGGTGCTCGACCGGCACATCGGCTGGCTGCGCGACTTCGGCTTCCGCGGGATGGTCGTCGACGAGGCCCACTTCATCAAGAACAAGACCTCGCAGCGCTCCCAGCACGTGCTGTCGCTCTCCGAGAAGATCCGATCGTTCACCGCGGACCCGCTGCTCATGGCGCTGACGGGTACTCCGTTGATCAACGACATCGAGGACTTCCTGGCCATCTGGGAGTTCCTCGGCTGGATCGACGTGAAGAAGCCGGTCGGCGCCCTCATGGACGCGCTCACCGAGACCGGCCTGACGCCGGCCGACCGCGGCTTCTACCCCGCCGCGCGCCGGTGCGTCGTCGACCGGGGCGTCGTGCGGCGCCGCAAGGTCGACGTGGCCGCCGACATCCCGGCGCGCCGCATCGCCGACCTGCCCGTCGAGCTGGACGGGCCGGCGGGGCGCTCGATCCGCGCGGCCGAGCGGGACCTCGCCCGGCGGATGGTGTCGCGCTACACCGACGCCCTCGCCGCCCGCGACTCCGGGCCCGTCGAGGGCATCGACCACGACCTCGTCGCCCGCGTCGCCACCTGGGAGCAGAAGGACGCGACGAACGCCTCGAGCGGCGACAACGTGTTCAGCATGATGCGCCGCATCGGGCAGGCGAAGGCGACGCTCGCCGCCGACTACGCCGCCCAGCTCGCCCGCAGCGCGGGCAAGGTCGTGTTCTTCGCCAAGCACGTCGACGTCATGGACGCCGCCGAGGAGACGTTCGCCAAGCAGGGCGTCCGGTACTCGTCGATCCGCGGCGACCAGACCCCGACCGTCCGGCAGCGCAACATCGACGCCTTCGTCGAGGACCCGGAGGTCTCCGTGGCGGTCTGCTCGCTGACCGCCGCCGGGGTGGGCATCAACCTCCAGGTCGCGTCGAACATCGTGCTCGCCGAGCTGCCGTGGACCGCCGCGGAGCAGACGCAGGCGATCGACCGCTGCCACCGCATCGGCCAGACCGAGCCCGTCACCGCGTGGCGCATCCTCGCCGCGCAGACGATCGACGCCCGCATCGCCGACCTCCTCGGCGAGAAGGCCAACCTCGCCGCCGTGGCCCTCGACGGGTCCGGCGAGGAGCTCGGGTCGTCGGCCGACGCGCAGCACGCGGCGCTCGTCGCCCTGCTCACGGAGGCCCTGCAGACCGCGGCCTGAGCCTCCGAACGGCCGTTGACGTCCCCGAAGACTGGTTGCGGGGGCGCGGTCCGGGCGGATCGGCCCGCGTCCCCCGTGGAGCGGGCCATGTCCGGGTGGGTGCCCTTCGCCGATCGCGCGCCGCGGCGGCGGCCGTTCCTGCTGGCGGTGTCGGGACGGAGTAGTCAGCCGAAGAAGACCGCGGCCTCGGCGTAGAGCGAGGGGTCGACGAGCTTGAGCTGCTCGGTGGCCTCGCGCAGCGGGACCATGGTGATCTCGGTGCCGCGCAGCGCGGTCATGTGACCCCACTGCCCCGCCGCGACCGCGTCGATGGCGTGCAGCCCGAACCGGGTGGCGAGCCAGCGGTCGCGCGCGCTGGGCGTTCCGCCGCGCTGGACGTGCCCGAGCACCGTCGTGCGGGCCTCCTTGCCCGTGCGGGACTCGATCTCGCGGGCGAGCCAGTCGCCGATACCGCCGAGCCGCACGTGGCCGAACTCGTCGGTGCCGCCGGCGACCAGCACGTTCTCGCCGCCCCGGGGCATCGCGCCCTCGGAGACGACGATGATCGGCGCGTAGTCCAGCCGGAAGCGGCTCACCACCCAGGAGCAGACCTGCTCGATGTCGAACTGGACCTCGGGGATGAGGATGGCGTTCGCGCCGCCGGCCATCCCGGAGTGCAGCGCGATCCACCCTGCGTGGCGGCCCATGACCTCGACGATCAGCGCGCGGTGGTGGGACTCGGCCGTGGTGTGCAGCCGGTCGATCGCCTCGGTCGCGATGCTCACGGCCGTGTCGAAACCGAACGTGTAGTCGGTGCCCGAGAGGTCGTTGTCGATCGTCTTCGGCACCCCGACGACCTTCACGCCCTTCTCGTGGAGCTCGCCGGCGACACCGAGCGTGTCCTCCCCGCCGATCGCCACGAGCGCGTCGACGCCGAGCGCCTGGAGGTTCTTGCGGATGCGCCCGACCCCGTCCTCGATCGCGAACGGGTTGGTCCGCGACGAGCCGAGGATCGTGCCCCCGCGCGGCAGCAGCCCGCGCACCGCGGGGATGTCCAGCGTCCTGGTCTCGGCCTCCAGCGGCCCGCGCCAGCCGTCGCGGAACCCCAGGAACTCGAAGCCGTACTCGGGCACACCGCGCCGGACGATCGCCCGGATGACCGCATTGAGACCGGGGCAGTCGCCGCCACCGGTCAGCACACCCACGCGCATGTCGCCCGCGCTCCCGTCATCGATCCAGATGGTCCGGGTGAATCATGACGCAGGTCACTCGAGCCGGCGCCGGCCGGGCGTCGGGACAGCCTGGCTCCGCAACCAGCAGCCGTTGAACGAGGCGGTGCTGGCCCGGCGAGCGAACGGGGAGTTCGGGTCCTTAGAAGCAGCGAACAGCGCGTTCGCGGCCAACGCCGCCGTGCCACCGACGGGCGATCTCCAGCTCAGGCGGCCACCAGCGGGCGCAGGGAGCTGCGGTGGAACACGAGCGGGCTGTGGCCGTCGTCGACGAGCACCTCGTTCACGCGGCACACGACGATGAGGTGGTCGCCCGCGACGACGTCGTCGACGACGCTGACCGTCAGCGCCAGCGGCGCCTCGGTGACGAACAGCGCGGCGTCGTCGCGCACCTCGGTGGCGACGTCGCGGAAGCGGCGCTCGGCGGGCCCGGCGAGCGCGCGGGCGACGCCCTCGTGGTGCGAGCCGAGCACGCTGATCCCCAGGCGCGGTGCCCGCCGCAGCAGCGGCCAGGTCGTCGACGCGGTCCGCACGCAGATGCTGACCAGCGGCGGGTCGAGCGACACCGGGACGAACGTGCTCACCGCGAGGCCGACCGGCGCGCCGTCCACCTCGGCGCACACCGCCACCACACCGGTCGGGAACCGTCCGTAGACCTGGCGCAGGTCGTCGCTCGCAAGCGGCACGCGCACCTTCTCCGCGGTGGTCACCGCACCGGTGGTCACCGCACCGCTCCGGAGTACTCGACGTGGGCCCGCACCGCCGTGTCCTGCGCCGTCACCCACCCCTTCGTCCTGGCGTAGTCGATCATCTTCGCCCACTTCTCATCCCAGTCCGGGTCCTGTGCACCGGCCCGGGCCCGCTCACGCAAGGTCTCCAGGTCGAGCAGGGCCTCGCCCGCGTCGAGCCGGCCGACGCCGGAGCTCCGGAGCGCGTCCTCGACGGCCCCGGCGGGCAGCGACGTGGCCACGTGCAGGCGGGTGCAGTCGTCGGGCTCGGCCACGGTGGCCGAACCGGCGGACAGCTGGACGATCACGAATCGGCTCCTCGGTGTCAGTTCCGCGCTCGCTGGTCGACGACGCGCCGGGCCTTGAACATGGTCTCGGGCAGGGTCCCGGGTTCGAGCAGCGTCACCGGCACCCTGATGCCGAGGCTGCGACGCAGGGCGTCCTCGACGCGCCGGACGAGCTCCTCGCGAGGGGCCTCACCGGCAGCCCTCGGCGTCAGCTCCGCCTCGACGGTCATCTCGTCGAGCGCACCGACCTTGCTCACCAGGATCCGGAACTCCGGCCCGAGCTCGGGGACGGTGCGCAGGCCGGTCTCCACGGCGCTGGGGAAGACGTTCGCGCCGCGGACGACGAGCATGTCGTCGAGCCGGCCGAGGATGCCTTCCGGCAGCCGCGGGTAGGTGCGCCCGCACGGGCACGGGTCGGTGGCCAGGTACGTCTCGTCCCCGGGCGCGAACCGGATCATCGGCTGGGACTCGCGCCAGAGGTGGGTGTAGACGACCGCGCCGCGCTCGCCGGCGGGGACGGGCGCGTTGAGGTCGTCGGCGGCCGCGACCTCGGTGAACACTTCGTCGGTGATCAGGTGCGTGCCGGTGCCGGCCTCGCAGCCGACGCTGGTCTGGAACGGGTACATCTCCGAGGTGGAGCCGGCGTCGGCGGCGATCGCGCCCCAGCCCTCCTCGATGATCGTGCGCGTGCCCGGCAGGCTGCCGCCGGGCTCTCCGCCCACCAGGATGCGCCGCACGCTGCTCGCGGCCAGGTCGATGCCGAGGCGCTCGGCCACGGAGAGCAGGTGGATGCAGTAGGACGGCGTGGCGCTGAAGACCGTCGAGCCCAGCGAGGTGATCAGCTGGAGGTGCCGCTCGGAGTCGGTGACCCCGAGCGGGAACACGGTGGCCCCGATGCGCTCGGCGCCCTGCACGACGCCCCAGCCGCCGAAGAACAGGCCGAACGGGAACCCGACCTGCACGAGGTCGTCGGGCCGGATCCCCGCGCACCACTGGGCCATCGCGTGCACGTCGGCCGCACGCCGCCAGTCACCGTGGGAGACCGCGTACATCGTCGGCGTCCCCGAGGTCCCCGACGACCCGTGGATACGGGCGATCTGCCCCGGGGCGAACGGAGGCGTGTAGCTGCCGAACGGCGGGTGCTCACGCTGGTCGGCGACCAGCATCTTCTTGGTGATCACGGGGACCTTCGTCGTGAAGTCCTCGATCGACCGCACCTGGTCGGGGTGGAAACCGTGGGCGTCGTAGTGACGTCGGTAGAACGGGAGCTGCTCGTACGCGTAGCGCAGCTGGTGCTGCATGCGCCCGAGGATGATCCGGTCGCGCTCCGCGGGGCTGCACGTCTCCCGCTCCTCGTCCCAGAAGCGCGGGAACCCCCGCGTGCCCGGGGCCGCCACCGCCTGCGGCCGCGCCTCGGTGGTCACTGCCCCGGCCGCGCGACGATGCCCTGGGCCTCGGCGACGTCCCAGTACGAGTGCAGGCCGCGGACGTGCTGGCCGCCGTCGACGGGGATGAAGTGACCGGTGATCCGGCCGGCCGCCGGCGACATGAGGAACAGCGCGACGTCGGCGATGTCCGAGGGCTCCTGGTGACGCGGAGGCCCGACGAGCGTGCGGTCGAGGAACTCCTGGCCGATCTGCCCGACGGTGAACCCGGCGCCGAGCGGGGTGTTGACGGTGCCCGGCCCGATCGCGTTGACGCGGATGCCGTGGCGCCCGAGCTCTCCGGCGCAGACCTTGGTGAAGTTCATGACGCCCGCCTTGGCGGCGCAGTAGTGCCCGAGGCCGTCGGTGGCGGCGATCGCGTTGAGCGACGAGATGTTGACGACCGAGCCGCCCTTCCCGGCGGCCAGCGCCCGGCGGGCGAAGGTGCGGGTGCACAGGAACGTGCCCTTGAGGCAGGTGTCGACGATGAGGTCCCACTCGTCCTCGCTGCAGTCGATCACCAGCGAGAGCGACGCGGTGCCGGCGTTGTTGACGAGGTGGTCGACGGTGCCGAAGCGGCTCTCGGCGAGGTCGAACGCGGCCTCGACGTCCGCGGCGACGGTCACCGAGCCCTCCGACCACGCCAGACGGTCGCCGCCGTCGAGCTCGTCGGTCGCCGTCTTGATGTTGGCCGACTCGATCTCGAGCCCGACCACGTTCGCACCGCCGGCGAGCAGCGCCGCGGCGATGCCCTTGCCGATGCCGCTGCCGGCCCCGGTGACCACGGCGGTCTGTCCGGTGAGGTCCATGGGTCTCCTTCGGGTCTGTGATCGCCGCGAGATGACGCGCGGGACCGACGCCGGGGGGGAGAGGCGCCGGTCCCGCCCGGCGCCGGCTCTGTCAGCCGGCGCCGCCTTCACCGTTCCCGCCGCCCGCGAGCGGGGGGATCCCGGGCGCCATCAGGCGACGCCGAGCGCGACGTTGGCCATCTTCTGGCGGCGCGCCATGCGCTGGTTCGCCTGGAACTGCGGCATGACGTAGCGGGCGAACATCTCCAGGGAACGGTTCCACTTGTCGGTGGTGACCCAGTCCCGGCAGTTGATCAGCAGCGTGCCGAAGCCGCCGGTCTCCTCCTCCAGCTCCTGGATCTGCCGCGTGCACTCCTCGGGGCTACCGACGATCCAGGGGATGTTCTCGACCATCCAGTCGAGCGTGAGGTCGGCGTCGGTCATCCCGTCGCCGATCTTCATGAGGGCGCCGAGACCGAGGCCGAACAGGTAGTCGTAGGACAGCTTGACGCCCTCGCGGATGTCGCGGAGCGCCTGGTCCTTGTTGTCGGTCACGTAGACCTCGCGCACGATGCGCCAGTTCTCGCGGGTCACGGACTCGGCGATCCCGGCGCGGTTGCCCGCCTCGAGCATCGCGGCGCCCATCGCCTTGAGGTCAGGGGCGTCGGTGTACGTGCCGTTGTCGGTCGGCGCGAAGTGCACCGACAGCGGCTTCCAGCCCTTCTCGCCGCACTTCGCATAGTTGTGTGTGCCGGTGAGGCCGGCGATCGCGAACGGCGGGACGTCCTGGTACGGGCCCACCTGGAGCTGGCGGTTCTCGTACTTCCAGTACACGCCCTCGTAGTCGACCGGGTCCTCGGACGTCAGCAGCTGCCAGATGATCTCCAGGGCCTCGTTGGTCCGCGGCGAGGCCTCGGAGGGCTCGAGCCCGAACAGCGCCTTGTCGGTGGGCAGCCCGCCCCCGCCGAAGCCGTACTCGAGCCGGCCGTGGGTGAGGTGGTCGAGGAACGCGAGGCGCTCGGCGACCATGAACGGGTCCTGGTACGGCAGGTTCACGACGCCCGTGCCGAGCCGGATCCGGTGCGTCAGCGCCGACGCCTTGGCGATCATGAACTCCGGGACCGGGACGTTCTCGTACCCCCCGGTGTGATGCTCACCGATCCAGTACTCCGAGAACCCGAGCCGCTCGGCCTCGACGATCGCGGCGAGGTCGCGGTCGTAGGACAGCGTCCAGTTCTCGATCGGCGGGTGCTCGGGCATCGTGAAAAAGCCGAACTTCATCGATCGGTTCCTCCTGCTCGACTCGAGCGCGCACTGCGGGGCGAGGGCTCGGCGTTGGCAAACTTGCGTTTGCCATCGGCACGGGACTCACTGTGGTATGCCTCACCAGTCGTGTCAAGGCTGGTCACGACTACCCAGCCGACCCGAGTCGCCCCGATCCACGCCCCACAGGCGGACGGTTGTTAACCGACCATAGGTTTGCTTACATGGCCGCCATCTGAGACAGAGGAGTGCCCATGTCCTCTCCGACGGGCGTCGATCCGCGCCCGGAGATCCACCGCACGGCCGACGGCGACTGGGTCGTCGTGGGACGACGCTGTCGTACCTGCACCGAGCCGGTGGCCTACGCCTGGCCGCGGTGCCCCGCGTGCGGCGGCGAGGTGGAGGAGGCACGCTTCGGTCCGCGCGGCACCGTCTGGAGCAGCACCGTGGTCCGGATCGCCGTGCCCGGCCACACCACGCCGTACTCGCTGGCATACGTCGACCTGGACGACGGGCCGCGGGTGCTCGCGCACGTCGCGAGCGACGAACCGGCCCCGGTCGGCGGGCCGGCGTGGCTGATCGGCCCCTCGGGCGACGGCGACCTGCAGGTGGAGGTGGCCCGGTGAGCGTCGCGGTGGCCGGCGTCGGCACGTCCCACTTCGGTCGTCAGCCCGACCGCGACCTGGTGGCGCTGGCGTACGACGCGGTGAGCGAGGCGCTCGCCGACGCCGGCGTGGACGGCGTCGGGGACATCGACGCCGTCTGGGTCGGCACCGTGTTCGCACCGGCCGGTGTGGCCCAGCGCGTCCTGCGCGCCATGGGCATCACCGGTGTCCCGATCCTGACCGTCGAGAACGCCTGCGCCAGCGGCACCACGGCGTTCGTCGAGGCGCACGAGGCCGTGCGCACCGGGCGCTACGGGTGCGTGCTGGCACTCGGGCTGGAGCAGATGAGCACCGCGTTCTCCGGCGCCATCACCCCGGAGACCACCGACCCCGAGGGACGCGCCGGGCTCGCCATGCCGGCGATGTACGCCATGAGCGCCGCCCGCTACCTGCACACGGGCGCCGCGACGCGGGAACAGCTCGCGGCGGTGTCGGTGAAGAACCACGCGCACGCCGTCCACAACCCGCGGGCCCAGTACTCCGGGCGCCACACCGTCGACGAGGTGCTGGCCTCGCGCATGATCGCCGACCCGCTGACGCTGCTGCAGTGCTGCCCGACCTCGGACGGAGCGGCGGCGGCGGTTCTGGCCCCGGCGTCCGGCTCCGTGGGTGAGGTCGTCGTCCGCGGGGCGGCGCTGCGCAGCGGCGCGCCCTGGAACCACCGCTCCCCCCACGTGTGGGGCCACGACGTCGTCGCCGACACCACCCGCGACGCCCTGTCCGCCGCCGGCGTCGACGCCACGACCGACGTCGACGTCGTCGAGGTGCACGACGCCTTCACCATCGGTGAGATCGTGACCACCGAGGCCATCGGCCTCGTGCCGCCCGGCGACGGCGGGAAGGCCGCGGCCGGCGGCGTCACCGCCCTCGGCGGCGCGCACCCCGTCAACCCGTCCGGCGGGCTGCTCTCCCGCGGCCACCCGCTGGGCGCCACCGGTCTCGCGCAGCTCGCGGAGATCACCTGGCAGCTGCGCGGGCAGTGCGGGGCGCGGCAGGTCGAGGGCGCGCGCCTCGGGCTGGTCGAGACCATGGGCGGCGGCGTCTCGCTGCTCGACGGCAACGCGTGCGTCGTGACGGTGCTGGAGGCCCGGTGACCCGCGGGGGCGAGCGCAGCGACGGGGGAACGCTCCAGCACATCGACCTCGAGCACGCCGACCTGCTCGGCGCCGAAGCCGTCGCCGACCCGTACCCGCTGCTCGCGGCCCTGCGCGAGCACGACCCCGTGCACTGGAGCACGCGGTACCGCTCGTGGTTCGTCACGCGGTACGACGACGTCCTCGCCGCGCTGCGCGACGAGCGCTTCTCGTCCGACCGGATCACGCCCTACCGCCGCGCGAAGCTCGAAGGCCCGGACGCCGACCCGGGCGTGCGCGCCGCGTTCGAGGTCCTCGAGGGCTGGATGGTGTTCAAGGACCAGCCCGACCACAAGCGCCTGCGCCGCCTGCTCAGCCGCGCGTTCACCCCGCGTGCGGTCACGCGGATGACGGCGTCGGTGGAGGTGATCGCGTCGGAGCTGCTCTCGGGAGTTCTCGAACGGTCGACGGGCTGCGTCGACCTCATCGGCGACTTCGCCTACCCCCTGACCGCCTCGGTGATCGCCGACATGCTCGGCGTGCCCCGCGAGGACCGCGAGCAGTTCAAGGACTGGTCCGACCAGATCACCGGGCTCGTCTTCGGCGGCATGGGCGACGCGTCACGACACACGGTCGGGGCCCGCGGCATGGCCGAGCTGACGTCGTACCTGTCGGATCTCGTCCGCTCCCACGAGCGCGAGCCGGCCGACGACCTGATCTCCGCCATGATCAGTGCCCGCGACGATCGCGATGCCCTGAGCCACGACGAGGTCATCGCCACCGGGATCCTGTTGCTGTTCGCGGGCCACGAGACGACGACGAACCTCATCGGCAGCGGAATCCTGGCGCTGCTGCAGCACCCTGCGCAGCTTCAGCTCCTGCACGACCGTCCCGGGCTCGTCGGCGGCGCCGTCGAGGAGGCGCTGCGGTTCGACGGCCCGGCGAAGACGGTCGCGCGGGTGATGGGTGACGACGTCGAGCTGCGCGGCCGGGTTCTGCGCCGCGGCGAGCGCGTGTTCCTCAGCCCGTCGTCGGGCAACCGCGACCCCGAGGTGTTCGCCGACCCGGACACCTTCGACATCACCCGCGAGAAGTCCGGCCAGCTCGGCTTCGGGATCGGCATGCACTACTGCCTGGGCGCCCCGCTGGCCCGGCTCGAGGCGTCGATCGCGATACCCCGGGCGTTCGCGCGGCTGCCCGGGCTACGGCTCACCGACGAGCCGTTGCGGTGGCATCCCGTGCTGCTCTCGCGCGGCATGCAACGCTTTCCCGCGCAGTTCACGCCCTGATCTCCCGGAGTCCGCCATGCCCCGTCCCAGCCGTTGGCCGGAGATCCTGCAGGCCGCCGGCCAGGAGTTCCGTGAGCACGGGTACGAGAACGCGACCCTCGAGGGCATCGCCACCCGCGTCGGCATCCTCAAGGGCAGTGTCTACAACTACGTCGACAGCAAGGAGGATCTCCTCCTCGCCGTCGTCGAGCAGCCCGCCCGAGCCCTGCTCGACGAGCTGGAGCGCCTCCTCGCCGACACCGACAGTGGCGTCGCGATCCGCCTGCGCGAGCTGGTGCGGATGCAGGTCCGGATCTTCAGCGAGTACTACCCGGCGGCGTTCGTCTACCTCGAACATCTCGGGCGCCTCAAGCAGTCGGCACGGTTCGCGGAGTTCCGGCGGATGGACGCCCGGTACATGGAGGCGGTCGAGGCGCTGGTGGCCGAGGGTGCGGCGTGCGGGGAGTTCTCGCTGACCGCCGAGCCGCGGATCGTGGCGCGCGCGATCGTCGGGATGATCGACTGGATGCAGCACTGGTTCACGCCGCACGGCGAGGAGGCCGACGTCCGGCTCGCGGACCAGCTGTTCGCGCTGGCGCTGGGCGGTCTCGCGGCCGGGGGCAGCATGCGCGCGATGCTCGGCGCGCTACCCGACCCGGTCGTCGTGGAGTCGTCGTGACGTTCCGCCTCGACGGGCGCGCCGCCGTCGTCACCGGGGCGTCGTCGGGGCTCGGCGCACATTTCGCGGTGGTCCTCGCCCGCGCGGGCGCGGACGTCGTGGTGGCCGCGCGGCGGGCCGAGATGCTCTCGACCGTCTCGGCGGCGGTGCAGGCCGAGGGACGGCGGTGCCTCGCCGTGCCCACCGACGTCACCGACGCCGCGGGGTGTTCTTCTCTGGTCGACGCGGCGGCGGCCGAGTTCGGTGCGGTGCACGTGTTGATCAACAACGCGGGCGCCGGGTATGCGCGTCGGAGCGAGCGCGACGATCCCGCGCAGGCGGCTCGGTTGTTCGAGGTCAACCTGCTCGGCGCCTACCAGGTGGCCATCGCCGCGGGACGGGCGATGATCGCTGCTGAAGCCGGCGGCTCCATCGTCAACGTCTCCTCCGCCCTCGCTCTCGCGACCAGCGACATCCCCCAGGCCGCCTACTCGGCGTCCAAGGCCGGCCTGCTGGGCATGACCCGCGACCTGGCGCGGCAGTGGGCGCGTCACGGCATCCGGGTCAACGCGCTCGCGCCGGGGTTCTTCTCCTCCGAGATGACCGACCCCCTGCTCTCGCACGACGCCGGCGCCGAGTCCGTCCGCGCGATCACGCCGCTGGGACGGATCGGTCGCCTCGACGAGCTCGACGGCCCCCTGCTGCTGCTCGCATCCGACGCCGGCTCCTACATCACCGGGACCACGCTGGGCGTGGACGGTGGCATGGCGATGCACTGATCTCAGGGAGGCCTTCGTGCGAACGACGCTGGGCGCCGAGTTCACCGCGGCGTTCGACCGCTGTCGCGACCGAATCGCCGTCGAGTCGGGCGGGCGCAGCTGGACCTTCGCCGACCTCGACCGGTGGTCCGGCGCGGTCGCTCGGCAGCTGCAGGCTCACGGGGTCGAGCCCGGCGACCCGGTCGCGCTCCACGTCGGCAACGGCGTGGAGTTCGTCGTCGCCGACGTGGCCGTGGCGCGGCTGGGCGCGGTGAAGGTGCCGATCAATACGCTGCTGCCGGCGGACACGGTCCGGTACATCGTGTCGGCGACCGCCGCGCGCGTGGCGATCGTCGACCCGGCGCTCGGCGTGGAGGTTCCGGGGCCGGTGATCCTGGTCGACGAGCTCGCCGGGCCCGCTGCCGCGCCCGCACCCACTCCCCCGTCGATCGGCCCCGACGCGCGAGCGGCGATCTACTTCACCGGCGGCACGACCGGTCAGCCCAAGGGCGTCGTGCACACCCAGGCCTCCGTCGTCGCGCTGCACTACGCGCAGCTGCTGGAAGCCGAGATCGTGCAGGACGACCGGCTGCTGCTGACCACGCCGCTGGCCCACGCGGCCGGCCTGTTCGCCCAGTCCGCGCTGCTCCGGGGCGCGACGAGCGTCATCGAGCCCGGCTTCGACGCCGACGCCGTGCTCGCTGCCCTGCGCAGCCGCGGGATCACCTGGACCTTCCTCGTCCCGACGATGCTGTACCGCCTGCTCGACGCCCTCGAGGGCCCGGAGCCGTTCGCGCTGCGGACGGTCGTCTACGGCGCGGCGCCGATCACCCCCGACCGCCTCGCCCGAGCTCTCGAGGTGTTCGGGCCGGTGTTCGTGCAGCTCTACGGCCAGACCGAGTGCCCGAACTGGGGCACCCGGCTGGCGAAGGACGACCACGACCCCGCCCGCCCGGAGCTCCTCGACTCCTGCGGCCGCGCGTCGATCATGGCCGACGTCGCGATCGTCGACGAGGCGTTCGAACCCGTTGCGGCCGGTGCGACCGGCGAGGTCTGCCTGCGCTCCCCCTACGTGCTCGAGAGCTACCTGGACAACCCGTCGGCCACCGAGGAGAAGTTCCTTCCCGGCGGGTGGATACGCACCGGCGACATCGGGTTCCTCGACGCCGAGGGCTACCTGCACCTGCGCGATCGCCAGGCGGACATGGTCATCAGCGGCGGCATGAACGTCTACTGCCGCGAGGTCGAGGACGTGCTCGCGAGCCACCCCGCGATCTCCCAGGTCGCCGTCATCGGCGTCCCGCACGACGACTGGGGCGAAGCGGTGCACGCGGTGATCGTGGGCTCGGTCGAGGTGGACGAGGTCCTCGCGTGGAGCCGGGACCGGCTCGCCGCCTACGCCCGCCCGAAATCGGCAGAACTCGTCGACGACCTCCCCGTCACACCGTTCGGGAAGATCGACAAGAAGGTCCTCCGGGCCCCGTACTGGGCCGGTCGAGCGCGGGCGATCGGGTGATCGGGTGTCGGGTGCGACGGGCGGGGTGGTACTGCGAAGCGCCGCCCGGGACCGGCCGCGGCGGCGGCTCGTCAGCCGGTACGGGCCCTCCGTCCCCCGACTCACGGGCCCGCGGCCCTGCCTGTCGGGGACCGCACCCGTCGACGATCCGGACATGAACCCTGACCCCGGCTCGCACCGGGCCCGCGACCTGATGACCAGTCCTGTGCTCACGGTGCCGCCCGACGCGCCCCGGCCGGCCGTCGCGGCCCTGCTCGTGTCCCACGGCATCGCCTCCGCCCCGGTGGTCGACGCCGAGGGCCGCCTGCTCGGGCTGGTCGACGAGCTCCACCTGGTGGGCGCGGACGACACGGCGCCCGCCGCCGAGCTCATGACCCGCTCGGTCCCGGTGGCCGCTCTCGACACCGTGCTCGCCGACGTCGTCGCCGGCCTGCTCGAGGCGGGGACGCGGGCCCTGCCCGTGCTGGTCGAGGACGTGCCCGTCGGCATCGTCAGCCGACGGGACGTGCTGCGTCGCGTCGCGCGCGGCGAGCCCGTTCCCGCGCCCCGCAGGTCGGCCGGCGAAGACGGCGAGCGGACCGGGCCGATCGTGGTCGGTGTCGACGGATCCGACGGTGCGCTCCAGGCGGTCCGCTGGGCCGCGGCGGCCGCCCGGCGGTCGGGAGCGACGCTGGTCGCCCTCACCGTCGCCGGCACACCCGACCTCTACGGGACCGACGCCGAGCTCGAGGACGACGCCGGCCGGGCGCTGGCCGCGACACTGCGACGGGCGCTGCCTGCCGTCGAGGCGGACGCCGTGACCACGGAGGTGCGCACCGGGCGGGCACTGCCCGTCCTGGTGGAGGCGAGCGATCGCGCGAGCCTGCTCGTGGTGGGCAGCCGGCGTGTCGAGGGCCTCGGCGGCCCGCGCCGCGGCTCGCTCACCGCCCGCCTGGTCGGCCACGCCCGGTGCCCCGTCGTGGCCGTCCCCGAGCACGTCGGAGTCCCGGCCGCGCCGACCGATGCACGGGTCGCGCCCTCCGTCCCGTGAACTCTCGCGTCGCCGTCCCCTCTGCGCCCGGTGGAGACGAACCGGGCGAGTCCACCCGCGCGACGTGGCGGGACCGGAGGTCCCGGAGCACGGTGGGCCGACGACCCTGACGGCGCCGTCCCGTGGGAGCTGCGATGGACACATGAGCGTCCTCGACCACGTCCCGGCGGCCAGCGGCACGCGCGTCCTGCTCGCCGACGGCAGCTCCGTCGACATCCGGCCCCTCGATGCCGGCGACGCCGCGGCGCTCGTGCGCCTGCATCGCCGGCTGCCCCTGCACGACCGCTGGCTGCGTTTCGCGAGCGCCTCGACGCACGGGATCGACGAGTACGCCGCGGGCGCCGCGGCGGCCGGGCAGGTCTGGGGCGCCTTCCTGGGGGCCGAGCTGGTCGGAGCGGTGCACCTCGCTCCCGAGGCCGACACCCCCGACCGGGCCGAGGTGGCCGTGACGGTCGGCCACCAGGTCCAGGCCCACGGGGTCGGCACGGCCCTGCTCGAGCGGGCCGTGCGGGAGTCCGCCCGTCGGGGTATCCGCCGCTGGACCGCCGAGGTCCTCGCCGAGAACACCGCCATGCGACGCGTGTTCGCCGACCTCGGGCTGCCCGTGACGACCGTCCCGGACGGGCCGCAGCTGCACGTCACGATCACCCTGCCCGATCCGGACGACCCCGCCGCGGGCACTGCGTTCGCCGCCGCGGCACTCGCCCGCTCCGCCCACGCCGCACGAGCGGGCCTCGGGCCGGTGCTGCGGCCGCGCTCGGTCGCGGTCGTCGGCGCCGGCCGCCGTTCCGGGTCGGTCGGACGAGCCGTCCTCGACGCGCTGCTCGCCGGGGGCTACACGGGCCGGCTGGACGTCGTGCACCCGCACGCCGCCGAGATCGCGGGCGTCCCCGCCACCGCGTCGGTCGACCTCCTGCCCGAGGCACCGGACCTGGTCGTTCTCGCGACACCGCCGGCCGGCCTCCCGGAGCTCGCCGAGGCCTGCGGACGGCGCGGGGTGCGGGCGCTGCTCGTGATCACCTCGGGGCTGGCCGCCGCCGGGGTGGACCGGGAGGTCCTCGCCACGGTCCACCGTCACGGGATGCGGATGGTGGGACCGAACTGCCTCGGTCTCGTCGACACCGCCCCCGACGTCCGGCTCGACGCCACCTTCGCTCCCGGTCCCGCCCCGTCCGGCGCCGTGGGTGTGGTGGCCCAGTCCGGCGGGGTCGCGATCGCGGTGCTCGAGGCGCTGCGCGGTCTCGGCCTGGGCGTCTCCACCCTCGCCTCGGTCGGCGACCGCTACGACGTCAGCAGCAACGACCTGCTCGCCTGGTGGTGCGAGGACGCGGCTACCCGCGTCGCGGTGCTCCATGTGGAGTCGTTCGGCAACCCCCGCGCGTTCTCCCGCCTGGCTCGGCGGCTCTCCGGACGCGTGCCGGTGCTCGCGGTCCGGACGGCGAGCAGTGACGTCGGCGCGCGGGCGGCGGCCTCTCACACCGCGGCCTCGGCCACACCGGCGGTGCGCCGGGACGCGCTCTACCGCCAGGCGCGCGTCCAGCCGGTGGACGACCTGGGCGAGCTGGAGGGAGCCCTCGCGGCGCTGAGCTGGAGCCCGCCGGCGCCGGGAGACCGGGTCGCCGTGCTCGGCAACGCCGGAGGCACGAACGTGCTGGCCGCCGACGCCTGCGTCGCCGCCGGCCTGCAGGTCCCGTCCCTGACCGCGGCGACCCGGGAGCGTCTCGAGGCCCTGCTCCCGTCGACGGCCGCCGTCGGCGGTCCCGTGGACACGACGGCCACCGTCGACGCCGAGACGTTCGCGGCCTGTCTCGACGTGCTCCGGGAGACCGAGGAGGTCGACGCCGTGATCACCGTGGTGTGCCCGACCGCACTGGGCGATCCGGGAACGGCGCTGGGGGCCGCCCTCGCACGCCCGGCACCTCGCGCCGTCCCCGTCGTCGCGGTCGTCCTCGACCAGCGCTCACGGGTCGCCCCGCTGACCGATCCCGGGGGCACGCCCCGGGCCGCGAGGTTCGCCGACCCCGCGGATGCGGCCCGGGCCGTCGCCCATCTCGCGCGCCGCGGCTCCGACATCGCCCGTGACCCGGGTCGCCCGCTCCCGGCCGACGAGCATCCGGTGGACACGGCGACCGCGCGGGCCGTCGTGAACGCGGGGCTGGACCGTCGGCCCGAGGGTTCGTGGCTGGAGCCCGAGGAGTGCGCCGCGCTGCTGGAGGCCGCCGGGCTCGGGGTGCTCCCCACCCGCACCGCCCACACCGTGGACGAGGCGGTGGCCGTGGCCCGTGACCTCGGCGGTCCCGTCGCGCTCAAGGTCCTGGCCGACGGGGTGCTGCACAAGTCCGAGCAGGGCGGGGTCGCGCTGTCGGTCGAGGGCGACGCCGCCGTGCGGGCCGCGGTCGAGGGGTTCGCCGCGCGCTTCGGGTCGGCCTGGCGCGGCGCGGTGGTCCAGCCGATGGCCCCGGCCGGTGCGGAGATGCTCGTCGGCGTGGCCGGCGACCCGGACTTCGGCGCCCTGGTGACCGTCGGCGTCGGTGGCACCGGCACCGACGTCGCCGACCGACGCTGGCACCGCCTCGTGCCCCTGACCACGACCGACCTCGAGGACCTGCTCGACGAGCTCCCCCTGCAGCGCGGGATCGCGGCCCGGCTCGTGGACCGCCACCTGCTCGCGACCGTGATCGCCCGAGTCGCCCGCCTCGCCGAGCTCCTCCCCCAGATCGCGGAGATGGACCTCAACCCGGTCGTGTGCACCCCGGACGCCTGTCGGCTCGTGGACGCGCGCGTCCGCGTCGCGCCGGTCACCTCGCCGCCCGGTGACTGACACGATCCACGCCGCGGCGCCGGCGTTCCGTGCTCAGCGTCGGCTCTCCTGGTCGGGACCGGTGAACCGGCGCCACGCCCTCTCCCACTGGCGCAGGCGCCGTCGGTCGAGGAACCAGCGCAGGCCCGACAGCAGGAGCAGCGACAGGACGAGGTCCGCGGTGATGACGAACAGGATCGTCAGGACGCCCTGCGCCTGCGGGGAGCCGGGCGTCATCGGCGGGGCCACGGGCCGGTCGGTCCGATCCACCCACAGGTCGCGCGGATCGCCCGCCCGCGTGCCGGGCGGCACCCGCACCATCGCCTCCCGTGGCGTCCCGTCTGCAGCGACCCACCGCACGGGAGCCCGCCAACCACCGGACCCGCCGTCCGGCCGCGCCTCGCTCGCGCTCCGGGGATCGGCGAGCACCATCGCGACGACCTGGTGACGCTCGGCCTGCTGGATGGCGACCTGCGGAGCGAGCCGCGCCGTGACCTCGCTCCCGGCGGTCAGGGCCACCGGCACGAGCAGCAGGCCCAGGAGGAGCAGCACCCACCGTGCCGCCACCTCGACCCGGTCGCTGCCCCGCCGCAGCTCCGACCTCTTCGGTACGAAGGCACCGATGACCTTCTGCATCGCCGCGGTCGCATCACCCATGGCGAGCCGCCTCCCTCACCGCCTCGTCGTCGCCGACGAGCGTCCGGACCGGGCCGGGGTCCGTCCGGGCGCCCGGCAGGGTCGTTGGTCCCCGGAGAGGCTCACGGCCCTCCCGGGTCACCGGAGGTCGCCGAGCAGGAACCCGACCACGTCGCGCATCGACACGATGCCGGTCACGGGCCCGCCCTCGGGGTCGTCGTCCGGCTCCCGCACCAGGACGTGCCGGACGCGCGCGTCGACCATCAGGCGCGCGACGTCGACGACGGTCGTGTCCTCGGCGGCGCTCACCAGGTCCATGGTCATGAGGTCGGCCGCCTGCGCGTCGAGATCGCCACGAGAGGCGATCACGGCGACGAGGTCCCGCTCGGAGATGACCCCGATCGGCTCGTGGCCGTGCTGGACCACGACGAGGCCGATCTCGTCGACCGCGAGCTCCTCGGCCACCTCCGGCACGGTCGCGTCGGGTTCGACGGTCGCGAGGTTCCGGTTCGCCAGGTGCCGGACGGGAGTCGTCGCGTCGGCGGGCTCCGCACTGGTCGGGCTCGGTGCGCGGCAGGGACGACGGCCCGTGCCCGCCGGTCCGCCCGCGCTCACGTCGCCCGCTCCGCGGCCGGCTCGGGGACGACCGTGACCGGACAGGTCGCGTGCAGCACGCAGCTCAGCCCCACGGAGCCGAGCAGCAGACTGCCGATCGCCCCCCGCCCGCGGTGCCCGACGACGAGCTCGTCGGCGCTGCGCGCAACGTCCACCAGCTCCTCGGCCGCTCGGCCGGGCCGCGCCTCGACGACGATCTCGGGCAGCGTGAGCTCGGCGGCCATCGCCTCGCTCACCTCGTCGACCTGGCCCTGGGCGAGCTTGAGTCCCTCCCGGTGCAGGGTCGTGCCGTCCGGGATCGGCAGGTCGCCCACGGCGCCCCAGCTCAGAGCCGCCCACATCTCCGGCGGTTCGTACACGGCCACGGCCTGCACCCGGGCGCCGCGGCGGGCCGCCGAACGGATCGCCTCCTGCAGGGCGGACCGCGACCCCGACGAACCATCGATGCCACAGACGACCACACCCCGTGCCGCGTCCCCGGTCATGTCCGCTCCCTCCTCGCGTGGCGTCCGTGGTGGCGGCCGTCGCCATGCCGTCCGCACCGTCACGCACCGTCACGCACCGTGCCCCGCGGTGGCAGGGCCGGACGGTCCGCGGGAGGTCCCCCGCACACGGACCGAAGGTCCCGAGCCGGGACACGTCCCGACGGTCCCGAGCGATCACGGTCGATCGGCCCTGGCTACGCGCCGGACCGACGGGTGCACTGCAGACATCCACGGAACGGAGTCCCTCGCGTGCGCTCGCTCCTGCTGTCCGTCGTCGGTCCCGCCGTCCGGGCCCCGGTCCGGGTGCTGGCCACGGCCGAGGCCTTGACCGCGCCGCTGGTGGACACGACCACCCAGCTGGCCCGTGCCGCCGAGGCGCTCGTCGCTCCCGTCCTCGACACGATCGGGATCACCGTGCCGACCGTGCCGACCGTGCCGACCGTGCGACCCACCGCCCGGCGCGCCGCGGGCCCGGTGTGGACGGGCTCCGGTCGCCTCCATCTCCCCGTCCACGGCGTGCCGGCCGAGCGCCTCGACGCCTTCGCCGCCGACCTCGCCACGGCGGTGGGTTCGCTGGACGGGATCGCCTGGGCCGCCCTGGACCGCGGGTGCGGACGCCTGGTCGTCACCGCCGGCGAGGACACCGAGCCCGGCCCCGAGCTGGTCGACGCGGTGGTCGACGCGGTGGTCGAGGCCGTCACGGCGGTGGAGCGCGAGGCCGGGGCGTCCGGGCCGTTCCCGTCCGTGGTGGCGGAGCACCCCGCCGACCGCACGACCATCACCCGGCACCTCGCCGAGGCGGCCACCGACGTGGTGGGCGGGATGACCGCCGGCGTCGGCGCGGTGCTACGGCTGCCCCGCGTGCCGCTCGACCCGGCCCCGCTCGTGGCGTTCCTGCGCCACGAGGAGCGGCTGCGCGGGCCGTTGGAGCGCCGCCTGGGCGTCGCGCGCACCGAGGTGGTGCTGGCCGGAGCAGCCGCGGCGGCGCACGGCCTCGAGCAGCACCTGCTCGCGCCGATGGTCGACCTCGTGCACCACCTGCTGTTGGCGGGCCAGGACGTGTCCCGGTCCCGCACCTTCACGCGCCTCGAACCGCGCCTCTACCCCGTCCCGCCCGCTCTCCCGGCGCCGGTCGGAGCGCGCCGCCGGCCGGTCCCCGTGCCGCCCGGCCCCGTGGAACGCTACGTCGACGGGGATCTCGTCGCCTCGTGCGTGGCCGCTCTCGCCGCACTGCCGCTCTCGCCCCGCGCCCTCGACGCCACCCGGGTGCTCGCCGCCGGGGTGCCGAAGGCCGCCCATCTGGGTCGCGAGGCGTTCGCGGTCGGCGTGGCGGAGTTCCTCGGCTCGCGCGACATGCTCGTGGTGGCGCCCGACCGGCTCCGGCTGCTCGACCGGATCGATCGCCTGGTCCTGGAACCCGCGGTCCTCGGCGGACCCGGCCCCGAGCGCGCCGACCTGGAGCGCCAGGTCGTCGGCGCCGCCGACGCGGCCGGCGTCGACATCCTGCTCCTGGCGCCCGGTCAGGATCCCGAGACGGTGGTGACCGGCTTGCAGGAGGGCGGGCACGTCATCGCCCTGGTCACCGGGCCCGAGGCTCCCGCCCTGGGCGCCGCCGATCTCGGCCTCGCCGTCGTACCCGAGCCCGTCGCGGCGGTGCCCTGGCACGCGGACGTCGTCGGGACCGACGCGGCCGCCGGAGTGCTCGCCCTGCTCGCCGCGATCCCCGCGGCGCGGGATCTGAGCCGCCACGCCGTGGCCCTGGCCGCCTCCGGGTCCGCGGCCTCCGCCCTGACCCTGCTCGGCAGGCCCGCCCTCCCGTTCCCCCGGGGCCGCCTCGGTGTCCCACCGTCGGCCGGGGTCGACGTCGCCGCCCTCGTGGCTCTGTTCCACGGTCGTCTCCGCGGTCGCGGGCTGCGGCCGGTCCAGGTCGCGCGCCCGCAGCCCGCGTGGCACCGCCTGGTGGGTCGCGAGGTCCTCGAGCGGCTCGGCAGCACCGCCGACCACGGTCTCGGCGAGGAGGAGGCCGCCCGGCGGCGTCCCGCGCTCGAGGCCCCGCCGAGTGCCCCGGTCCGGCTCGCCGAGCTGGTCGCCGACGAGATGCGCAACCCGCTGACCCCGGTGCTCGCCGCCGGGGCGGCGCTGTCTCTGGCCGTGGGCTCGGTGCTGGACGCGGCGATGGTCGCGGCGGTCGTGCTCGGCGACGCCGCGCTCGGCGCGATCCAGCAGGACCGGGCCGGGCGGGCCATCGCGGCCCTCGACCAGGCCGCCGCGCAGGAGGTCCGGGTGCGCCGCGGCGAGCACGAGATCGTGACGGCGACCGCCGACCTGGTCCCCGGCGACGTGCTGCTCCTCGCGGCCGGCGAGAGCGTCCCCGCGGACTGCCGCGTGCTCGACGCGGTCCGGTTGGAGACCGACGAGTCGGCGCTCACCGGGGAGTCGCTGCCCGTGACGAAGTCCACCACTCCCACCGATGCCGAAGCCCCGGGTGACCAGGAGTGCATGCTCTTCGCCGGGACGGCGGTGGTCGCGGGAACGGCGCGGGCGGCGGTCGTGGCCACCGGCGAGGACACCCTGGCGGGTCGCGCCGCAGCCCGCGGCGGGGCCGTGCGCAGCGGGGTGGAGAAGCGGCTCGAGGCGCTCGCCTCCCGCGTGACCCCGGTGGCCGTCGGGGCGGGCGCCGTCGTCGTCACCGCCGACCTCCTCCGCGGGCGGCCGCTGACCGACACGTTGGCCACGGGGGTGAGCCTCGCCGTGGCCGCCGTCCCCGAGGGGCTGCCGATCCTCGCCACGGCCGCCCAGCTCGCCGCCGGCCGCCGGCTGAGCCGCCGGGGCGTGCTGGTGCGCAACATGCGCGCCATCGAGGCCCTCGGTCGGGTCGACGTGCT
Source organism: Actinomycetospora sp. 2LY8.5 (assembly GCF_057180585.1). Classification (NCBI taxonomy): domain Bacteria; kingdom Bacillati; phylum Actinomycetota; class Actinomycetes; order Pseudonocardiales; family Pseudonocardiaceae; genus Actinomycetospora; species Actinomycetospora sp. 2LY8.5. The sequence continues at coordinate 20,780 of NZ_JBXUHE010000034.1, read as the reverse complement.
CGGGGTGGACAAGACCGGGACCCTGACCGAGGGCCGGCTGGACGTCGTGGCCGTGCACGCCGGGGCGACGACGCTCGAGGTCGCCGACACCGAGGCGCTCACCGCGGCGCACCGGGACGTCCTCACCACGGCCCTGGGCGTGGCCGCGGCCACCCCGCCGGCGCGGCGCCGTCCGGGCAGCACCGACGACGCGATCACCCGGGCCGCGACGGGGTTGCCCACCCCGCCGCGACCGCTGGCGGAGCTCGCCTACGAGTCCGGGCGCGGGCACCACGCGGTCGTCATCCCCGCTGCGTCGGGTGGCGACCACCCCGTCCTGGCCGCGGTCGGCGCCCCGGAGGTGTTGCTCGACAGGTGCGGCCCCCACCGCCGGACCCGGATCGGAGGGAGACGCCGCCGCGAGCTCGACGCGACGGTGGAGCAGCTGGCGAGCGCCGGCGGGCGGGTGCTCGCGGTCGCCGCACGGCCGCACCCCGAGCCCGTCTCCACGCTGACCGACGACGCGGTGAGCGGGCTGGACCTCGTGGGCTTCCTGGTGCTGGCCGACCCGCCCCGCGCCGACGCCCGCGACGCCCTCGAGCGCATCCGGCGCGCCGGGGTCCGCCCGGTCCTCATCACCGGCGACCACCCCACCACGGGACGCTGGCTCGCCGCCGAGCTCGGGATCGCCGAGCACGGCGCGCCCGTGCTCACCGGTGCCGAGCTGGACCGCCTCGACGACCAGGCTCTCGACGCGGCGCTGCCCGGCGTGACCGTGTACGCCCGCGTGACACCCGCGCACAAGGCGCGGCTGGTCCTCGCCCTGCGCCGCGCCGGCCACACCGTGGCGATGACCGGCGACGGGGTGAACGACGCGGCGGCGATCCGGGTCGCCGACGTGGGAATCGCGCTGGGCGGCGCGGACACCGGCGCCGCCCGCCGCGCCGCCGACGTGGTCCTGGTCGGCGACCACGTCACCCGCATCGTCGACTCCCTCCTCGAGGGCCGTGCGCTGTGGGTGGCGGTGCGCGACGCGGTGGCCAACCTCGTAGGACACAACTACGGCGAGATCGCGGTCATCGCCGGGGCGAGCCTCCTCACGGGTTCCTCCCCGCTGACCGCACGGCAGCTGCTGCTCGTCAACCTCTTCACCGACACCGTGCCGGCCCTCTCGATCGCCATGCGGCCCCCTCCCGATCTGGACCCCGCGGCACTGCTCGCCGAGGGACCGGACCGCTCGTTCGGTCCCGAACTCACCGAGGCGATCGTGGTGCGAGGTGCGGCGACAGGGGCGGCCGGCACCGCCGGCTACGTCGCGGGTCGGCTGACCGGCACCCTGGCCCGGGCGCGGACGATCACGTTGCTGTCCATCGTCGGGGCCCAGCTCGGGCAGACCGCGACGGCCCGGCCGAAGGACCCGGTGGTGGTCGGCACCGCCGCCGCGGCGGCGCTGCTGCTGGTGGCGATCGTCGAGACACCGGGGGTGAGCGGGCTGTTCGGCTGCCGCCCGCTCGGGCCGGTCGGGCTCGGGATCGCCGGGACCGCCGCGACGGGGGGCACGGTGGCGACGGCTCTGTTGCCGTCCGCGGTGCGCCGGGCCCGATCCTGGTGGGGCGCGCCCCCCACCGGTGGGGGATCGCCCGTCGACCACCCGCCCGCTCCGGTCCCGCCACCCCTCGTCCTGCGGGAGGAGCGGGCCGCCACCCCGTCGGCCGCCCACGTCGCGGTGACCTCGAGCGACGAGCCGCGACGGACGCTGTCGGCGTGGAACGGGACGTCCGGGAGGCGGCGTCCCTCCGGATCAGCACCTCCCGAGCGCCGGTGAGGGGCGAGGCACCGCTCTGCGCGACCCGCGGCCGTCAGGAGCGGGTCCGGTGCGGCGGCGGTGCGAGGCGGTGCGGGAGCACCAGCACCGGGCAGGCGGCCTCCCGCAGGCAGCGCGCACTCACCGAGCCGAGGAGCGCGGCGCGAGCCCGCCCGCGGCCGCGGGAGCCCACCACGAGGACGTCGGCGTCACGGGCGGCGTGGAGGAGGATGCCGGCCGCGTCGGGACCCTGGGACAGATGGAGGTCGACGTCCCGGACCTCGTCTCCGACGAGCCCGGGGACGACCTCCGCCAGCTGGTGCCGGGCGACGACCTCCATCTCGGCCAGCGACGGCGTCCCGGTCTCCTCGACCGCGACCGCGGCGTCCCAGACGTCGCGGATCTTCCACGCCCACACCACCCGCAGTGCGCTGCCCGTGAGCCGAGCGAGCGAGGCCGCCCACCGCACGGCCTCACAGGCCTCGTCCGAGCCGTCGAAGCCCACCACGATGAGAGCGATGCCCCGGGCCCTGACCTCCTCGATCCGGTGACCGGGGCCCGCGGCACCCTCCGGGCGGGCGGACCCCGCCTCCTCGTCCACGAGCCCGTCCTCCCCGTCCGTGCCGACCCTCCCGCCGACCCTCCCGCCGACCCTCCCGCCGCGCATCACTCCGCCGCAGGCTCCGCCCCGGTCCGGTCGGCGGGCGTCGGCACGACCAGCACCGGGCAGGGTGCGTGCAGCACACAGCTCAGGCCGACCGAGCCGAGGGCCAGGCTGCGCAGCGCACCCCGGCCGCGGTGCCCCACGACCAGGAGATCGGCCCCCCGGGCGGACTCCACGACCACGTCACCGGGGCGGCCGAGGCGCGCGTGGATCTCCACGGGCACACCGGTGTCCGGCTCCGCCGCCAGCACCCGAGCGACGTGCTTGCGGGTCGTCTCCTCGTTGGCGGCCTGCATCTCGCTCTGGGCACGCGCCGTGAGGCCGTAGAACGCCTCGAGGGAGACCTCCGGGCGCTCCCACGCCGAGACGACCTCGAGCCTGCCCCCGCGCAGCGCGGCCTCCTGCAGCGCCCGACGCAGTGCGGCGTCCCCGTGCGCCGACCCGTCGATCCCGACGACTACGCGCGGCCTCGTCCCGTCCGCCATCTCGGTCTCCTCGTGCTCGTCCTCGTCGCGGGCGACGTCGCCCCGGCCGCGGTCGCGACCCACGCGACGACCGAAGTATCGAGGGCGCACGGACCGCGGATCAGGGGCGAAGGCCTCGACCGAGGTCCCGGAAGGAGGGGACCTTGAGCCCTTCGTGCGTGGCGAGGGCGAGCCCTCGACGCCCACGACGACCGGGCGCCCCCTCAGCGGGTCGGACCCGCAGCCGGGCCGGTCGCAGGGACGACGGCCACTGGGCACGACGCCTCGTGCACGAGGGTCCGGCTCACCGAGCCGAGCAGGAGCCCGGCGAAACCGCCGCGACCGCGCGTACCGACCACCACCATCCGTGCCCCGCGGGCGTGCCCGAGCAGCGCGCGCGCCGGGTGCGCGCGCTCGACCACCGGGGTGATGGCGACCTCCGGGTGGGCGGCGGAGGGCCCGGCGAGCTGCGCGCAGAGCAGGTCGTACTCGCCGCGCGGAATGGCCTCCGCCTCGAGCAGGTCCTCCAGCTCCGGTGTCGGGCGGAGGTCCCACCAGGTGTGGACGGCGACCAGAGAGCACCCGGCCGCGGCCGCCGCGTCCACGGCGAAGGTGGTGGCCGCGCCACTGGCCGGCGAGCCGTCCACCCCGACCACGACCGGAGCGTCGGGCGCGGGCGGCGCTCCGTCACCGACGACCACGACCGGTCCCCGGGCGTGCGCCGTGACCGTGGCGGCGACCGAGCCCGTGAACGGCCCCCCGGACGCGCGGTGCGCACCCACCACGAGCGGTCCGTGGCCTGCCCTGTCCAGCAGCACGGTCGCCGGCGGGCCCTCCACCAGCTCCGAGGAGACGAGGAGATCGGGAACCTCGCTGTGAGCGACGACCGCCGCGTGGGAGATCCCCTGCCGCGCGCCGTCGAGCAGATCGTCCTGGTAGCGGTGCCACAGCAGCGGATCGGCCATGAGCGCCGCGTCCACGCTGGAGTAGGCCAGCACGATCTGGAGGTCCCGCCCGCACGCCCTCGCCGCGCGCGCCGCCCAGCGCACCGCGTCCTCCGCGGGCCCGGAACCGTCGGTGCCGACCACCACCGGCCGGCCCGGACCGGCCCCGTCGCCCGACACGGCCGAGCTCAGGCGAGGGCCGCGTCACGCGCCTCGCGAACGGTGCCGATGTGCACGCCCGCGAAGTCACCGACGGCGCCCCCGTCGCCGACCCGCCCGATACGCACGCCGGGGAAGTCCACGACCCAGCCCGCATCGTCGACCCGCCCGATCACCACGCCGGCGAAGTCCACGACCCGGCGCGCCTCGTCGCCAACGGTCCCCATGGTGCCCCCTCTCCTCGCGCGGGCCCTCGCCCGCCCGGCACGACGCTCCAGCGCCACGGCATCGGGCACCCGGGCCTTCCGGGCCCCGCACGGCAGGTCCTTGGTCTCCGGGATCACACCTCGACGACGGTCCAGGACCCGTGACTCGCCGGCGAACGCACCGCCGTGGCCGCGGCGGTCACGGCGTCGTCGACGGCCCTCGCGGTGTCGATCACGGTGGCTTCCGGCCACGGGTCCGCGTCGGCGGCCATGACCGCGGCCACCAGCGGGGTGGCGTCCGAGGCCGCGCCGCGTCGCGCGCGGAGACGTGCGTCAGCGACGTCGCGCGGCACCTCGCAGCACAGCGCGGTGATCGGGACGGAGCTGCGGGCCGCGAGGGCCCGCGCCGCCTCGCGACGCGTGGCCTCGGTCCACGAGGCGTCGAGCACCACCGATTCGCCGCGCGCGAGGAGCCCCTCCGCGCGGTGGAGGAGCTCCTCGTAGGTCGCGGCGGTGTGCTCGGGGCGATAGAGGCCGCTGCGGTACTCGGCCGCGGCCGGGGTGACCGGGTCGATCCCCGCGATCTCCTTGCGGATGCGGTCGCTGGACAGCAGCGTCGCCCCGAGACGGTCGGCGAGACCGCCGGCGACGGTGGTCTTGCCCGTCCCGGGCAGCCCCCCGACGAGGATCAGCCGCACGCGACCGGCCTCGAGGTGGTCGGCGGCCAGATCGAGAAGGTCGCGCGCCAGAGGCGCGCTCCCCCCGCCCTGGTCGACGCGGACACACGCCACCGCCGACCGGACCGCGGCGCGGTAGGCCACGAAGTGGTGGCGCAGCGCCGGCGGTGCCGGATCGTCGGCGAACTCGGCATACCAACCGAGAAAGCGCTCGGCGAGCTCGGCACCCCCCAGGCGCTCGAGGTCCATGGCGAGGAACGCCGCGTCGTCGAGACCGTCCACGTAGCGCAGCCGATCGTCGAACTCGAGACAGTCCAGCACGACGGGACCGTCGGGCACGCAGAACACGTCGTCGGCGAGCAGGTCGCCGTGCCCGTCCACCACGCGGCCGTCGGCGCGGCGCAGGTCGAACAGGGCCCGGCGCCCGTCGAGGAAGGCCTCCGCGCCCGCGGCGACGCGGGCGACGAGATCCGCGGGCAGGACGGTACCGGCGTGGCGACGCAGCCCGTCGAGCACGCCGGCCCACCGGACTCTGGCCGCCTCGAGCGTGCCCTCGTGGTCCACCGCCAGGTCGTGGACGGCGGCGCTGTGGAACGCCGCGAGCCGACGTGCGAGGGCCCGCAGGTGGTCGTCGACCGGCTCCCCCGCACGGACGAGGGCAGCGAGGCTGCGCTCGGCGGGCATCCGCCGCATCGCGACCAGATACTCGGCGGCAAGGCCGTCGGGGCCGAGCAGCGTCTCGAGCCCGAGGTAGGCCTGCGGGCTCAGTCGCCGGTTGAGCGCGATCTCCCGCAGGCACGCCGCCCGGCGCCGTGCGAGCGTCGTGAAGTCACAGAACCCGAGGTCGACCGGTTTCTTCATCTTGTGGACGCGATCGCCGGCGAACCACAGCACCGCGGTGTGCGTCTCGACCACCGCCGGCTCGACGCCGCTCACGGTGCGCCCTCCCCCACCGCCGTGTGACTCGGCGTCCCCGCGGGGCCGAGCGGACCGAGGACGGCCACCGGGCACGGAGCCGCGGTGAGGACCGAACGGGCCGTGGAGCCCGGTCCGCGCAACGTGGCGGCGCCGTCGCGACGGTGCCCGACAACGAGCTCGTCCGCCCCGGCGGCACGCTCCAGGAGGGCTCGGGCGGGCCGCTCGGCGACGACCTCGGTGGTGACCGGCACGTCGGGGCCGTAGCGGCGGGCGGCCGCGACCAGCTCGTCGAGCTCGCGCTGCGCCCGGGCGAGCTCGGCGTCGGACACCTCGGCGGTCTCCAGACCTTCCCGGGGCGGCACCACGCGGACGGCCTCCACCGACGCGCCGAGCGCCGCGGCGCTCCGGAGGGCGTGGGCGAGCACCGCAGGCGCGGACGGTCCTCCGTCCACCCCGGCCACGACCGCGCGCCGGACGACCGTGGTCGGAGCCGTCGGTCCGCGGTACTCGGGGACCACGAGAACCGGGCAGGGCGCCGCGGCGACGGCCCGCTCGGTGAGGTGCCCGGCCTCGCTGGCCAGACGCCGGTGTCGGTCGCCGAGGACCAGGACCGACCCGGCGCCACAGGCCCCGACGAGGATGGCGAGGGCGTCGCCCGCGCGGCAGACCAGGGACGCCTCGAGGTCGGGTGCCGTGCGCGCCAGATACGCCTCGGCGCGCCGACCCGCGTCGTCGGGCCAGGGCGCGACCGGCGTCGCGGGGCCGTGGGCGTGCACCAGCGTCACCCCGCCGCCACGCCACCGGGCCTCGGTGGCCCCCCGGTCGAGCACCCGCGGACGCAGGAGTCCGTCATCGATCCCGACGACCACCGGGTCGTTCCCGGCGCGGCCCGTCACACGCCCTCCTCGGTCCACACGCGCTCCGGGGAGACCCAGCGCGCGGCCGCCGCGGACGACAGGACCGCGACCGGGCACGGTGCGGCGCGGATCACCGCCTGGCTGGTGGACCCGATCAGCGGGCCGATCACGGCACCACGCCCCCGGGACCCGAGCACGACGAGCGCGGCGTGATCGCGCGCCGCAGCGAGCACCTCGCCGCTGGGTGCGCCGTGACGCACCACCTCGTGGATCCGCATCCCCGGGTGCTGCGCGGCCGACCCGGCCCGGGCCTCGGCGAGAACGCGTCGGCGCGCGTCGTCCTCGGCGTCGGTCGCGCCCCGCGGGAGCACACCGATTCCGGTGATCCTCGTGCGCCACCGATCGGCGACATCGACGGCGAAGGCCACGGCGCCGTGTGACTCGGGGGAACCGTCGATCGCGGCCAGGACGGGGCCGACGTGCCGGTCCTCGGGATCCCAGCGCGCAGGCACGACGACCACGGGGCACGCGGCCTGCGCCATGGCGTGGACCAGCGTGCGGCCGAGGGTCAGTTCGAGGGCGCCGGCGAGGTCCCGCGCGGCGAGGACGAGCAGGTGCGCGCGACGGCTCACGGCGACCAGGGCCGGCCCGGCGACCCCGTCGACGACCGAGAGACGCACGGCGAGCTCGGGTGCGGCGGCGATCGCGATCCGCCGCGCCTGGTCGAGCAGCGAGAGGGCGCGTCCGGTCGGGGCGTGCAGCTCGTCGGCTGGGCGATGTGACGGCGGGAGCACCTGCACGAGGTCGAGGGGCAGACCCCGGCGGTCGGCCTCTCGAGCGGCCCATCCCACGGCCCGCAGGGTCGTCGGATCGCCGTCGACGCCGACGACCACACCCGCGGGCGGCACCGAACGATCGATCATCTTCTGCCTCCTCGGACCTGCGGTGACAACCGCGCGGCGCGGCTCGCTCAACGGCTCCAGGCTCCGCGTCGGCGCGTCCCCGCGGCAGGGCCGGAAGTCCGTCCCTCCCCGAGACCTCCGGGGCCAGAGGTCCCGGAGGTCTCGGGAGGCCGGCGCCGTCGACGACGCCGCCCCGCGCTCGACGACGGCCGCCAGGTGGTGATGCGTCGGTGGCCCCAGGCCCGGGCGCTGCAGCAGCGGGCCCGAGCTGCGGACTGGCTGGTCACTCTGATCACGACGGCTGATGGCGCGACCTGAGCCCGCCCGGGCCGGGGTCAGGTGGGCCGGGAGGACGAGCGGTCGTCGATGTCGCTGTCGTCGGGTCCGGTCTGGGTCCGGCCGCCGAGGTGGCGGGCGAGGAAGCGCTCGGCGGCGCGGATGTAGTCGATCTGGCTCTCCGGGTTGACGAACCCGTGTCCCTCGTCGTCGTTGACCAGGTACTCCACGTCGGCCCCGCGCTCGCGCAGCGCGGCGACGACGTTGTCCGACTCTGCCCGCACCACCCGGACGTCGTTGGCGCCCTGGACGATGAGCAGTGGCGTGCGGATCCGGTCCAGGTGGTGGATCGGCGAGCGGGCGGCCATGTCGGCCGCCTGTTCGGGGACGTCCGGGTCCCCGACGTAGCGGATGAAGACGTTGGCCTGCTGTTCGCGGGCGAACGGCGGTATCGTCCGCATGAAGCTGGCCAGGTCGGAGATCCCGACGTAGTCGACCGCGGCGGCGAACTTCTGCGGGGTGAAGGTGACCCCGACCAGTGTGGCGTACCCACCGTAGGAGCCACCGAAGATCGCGACGCGGTCCGGGTCGGCGTAGCCGCGGGCGACGGCCCAGTCCACGGCGTCGATCAGATCGTTGTGCATGGCCCCGGCGAACTCGCCGATCGCGGCCTGCATGTGGGCCTTGCCGTAACCGACCGAGCCCCGGAAGTTGACCTGCAGCACCGCGTAGCCGCGGTTGGCCAGCAGCTGGACCTGCGAGTCGAAATCCCATGCGTCGCGGTACCACGGGCCGCCGTGCACCAACAGCACCAGCGGCAACCCGGCCGGTTCCACCCCGACCGGCAGGGTCAGGTACGACGGCAGCACCAACCCGTCGCGGGCCGGGATCGTCACCGGCGTCATCGGGGCCAGCACGGCCGGGTCCAGCCAACGGTAGGGCCGGAACAGCAGCCGGGACCCACCGGTGGTGTGGTCGTAGAGCCAGGTCACCCCCGGGTCGCGGTCATGGGTGAACGACACCACCCACCGGGTGCCGCTCTCATCGCAGGAGACGCCCTCCAGGTCCCCCTCGGAGAGCTTCTCGACGTTGGCGAGCACCTCGGCGAAGTGCGGCTCCACCGCCTGGATCACCTGTCGCTCACCCAGGTACCGGACGCCGAGCAGCTCCCCGGTGCCGCCGTGGCGGATCAAGGGCGACGCGGTCGACAAACCCGCCCCCTGCATCACCACGCGGCGCTCCGCGTCGAGGTTGAGGTGCGGGTGGCCGTCGACTTCGGTCTGCGCGCCGGTGGTCAGGTCGAGGCGCGCCAGACGCATCCGGTCGGTGCCGGCGTAGGAGCCGAACCACATCCCGGACCCGTCCGCGGTCAGTTCCCCCGGCGCCGGGCCGTAGATGTGGTCGAGACCGGAGAGCTCGGCGATCGGCTCCACCGCATCGCCGTCGTGGCGCGAGACGATGTGCGTGCCGTCCTGCGCCAGGCTCACGGACACCGGGCGGCGGTCGGACGGCAGCAGCCAGCCCGTGACCGAGCCCGGGTTCTGCGCGAGCACGGTCAGCTCTGCGGTGGCCACGTCCAGCTCGGCCAGGTCCATCTCCGTGACCACGCGGTGGTTGATCTGCAGTACCACGGTGCCCGGCCGCCCGGGCGGCTGCTCCCAGGTCAACACCCGCGCACCCTGATAGGGGGTCAGGTCCACCACGGGCAGATCGGGCGCGTGCAGGTCCACGCGGAAGAGGTGGAAGTTCTCGTCGCCCCCCTTGTCCTGCTGGTAGATCAACCAGCGGGAGTCGTGGGACCAGGCGAAGCGCTGGATACTGCGCGTGGCATCAGCGCTGACCCGGCGCGGTTCGCCGTCTGCCCCATCGACCGGGCCGAGGTCGGCCACCCACACGTTGAGACGATGGCGCCACGGCGCCAGGAAGGCGATCCGGGTGCCGTCAGGGGAGATCACCGCGGCACTCCGCTCGGGCGGCGCCAGCAGGTCCTCCACCGGGATCACGTCGGGAAGGGTCGGGCCGGTGACGGTCATCGTCATCCTCTCGTCGGCTGCGGCGGTGCGGCCAGGGCACGCCATGCCGTCGCGGCACAGTCCAAGACGAGTGACAGGGGTCACCGACAGACCGTCGACTGAACGGAAGGCCGAACAGCCACGCAAGCGCATCGGGACGACCTCGGCGGGGTCAAGCCCGGGAACGTGGATCACGCGGCCATCCGGCGCCTCGGCCCACGGCCGCTCCGGGCCTCGTGTGCACCATCGTGTCGGGTCCGCGACGGGTGCCGGCGGGGTCGTGGGCTCCTGCCCGGTCGGCGGGCGTCCCGATGGTCCGGGCCTTCTGGCCCTGTCCCGACCTCGGGCACCACGCGCACCGTGGCTTCTGGCCCGCCGACGACGCCGACGACGTGGCGGACCGGAAGGCGGACACCGCACCCGGGCACCGGCGGGGACAGGGAGCCGGGGCCGGACGTCCCCCTCCGGGCGGGCCGTTCGCGCCTGGGACCACCGCACTCCCTCGCCCACCCTCAGGGGTGCGGGGACACGTGAGTCGAGGGAGACGTCATGGTCGGGAGCCGCGAGACCGAGGTGCTGTCGGTCGGCGACAGCCTCGAGCTGCTCGACACGACCCCCGTCGGTCGGCTCGTGTTCACAGAGAAGGCCCTTCCCGCGGTCCACCCGGTGAACTTCGTGCGACACGGTCGCTCGATCATCATGCGGACCGGTCCGGGCAGCAAGCTCGATGCGGCCCGTCGTGGCGACATCGTCGCGTTCGAGGCTGATCACGTCGACCCCGAGTCGCGGACCGGGTGGAGTGTCATGGTCGTCGGGCACTCCTCGATCGTGAACGACATCGAACGACTGGTCGACGTCATCGACCACCGATACCGGCCGTGGATACGGGGCCGGGGTCTCCACGTGATCCAGATCGACGCCGAGCGCATCACGGGCCGGCGCCTCGTCCTCGACCCGTGGCAGGACGACGGCTGACGTGGCCCGGGGGTGGTGGGTGCGCCGTCACGACGGTGTTCCGCCGGCGAGCAGGGCGGCGAGCACCCCGGCCGGAGAGATGAGCTGGAGGGCCATCCCGCCGCGCGGGCGCACCGGCAGCGCCGGCAGACCGGTCGCGAGCAGCCGATCCGCGGCGCGGCGAAGCGGATCGTCCGGGGCGAGCACCTCGACCCCGCAGGGGTGGTCGAGCACGTCGTGCACGGTGCACCCGTACTGGAGGCGGGGCCCGCCCCCCGGCCACCGCTCGGCGAGGGCACCGGCGGTCACGACCGCGATCGGCAAGCCGTCGCGCATGACGACACCGCAGCGCTCCTCGTCGCCGTGCAGCCGGGTCCAGGCCTCGGGCAGCGACGTCGCCTCCGGGATCAGAGTGGCGTGACGAGCCACCCTGCCCACCGGCACGTCGAGGCCGACCGGCCCGACGGCGGACGGCGTGGCGGACACCGTCGACCGCCTCAGGCCGCAGCCGGCTCGGGCACGACGGTCACCGGGCACGACGCGTGCAGCACGCAGCCCAGGCCCACCGAGCCCAGCACGACACTGCCGAAAGCGCCCCGCCCCCGGTGCCCGACCACGAGCTCGTCGGCCCCGCGAGCGACGTTCACGAGCACCTCGGCCGGGTGGCCCGCCAGCGCCTCGACGGTGATCGCGGGCGGCGGCACGTCCCACGCCGCGTCCTCGGCCACCTCGCCCGTCACCTCGTCGACCATCATCCGAGCGGCCGTCAGCTCCTCCTCCCGCAACGCCTCGGGGTCGGGCAGCGAGCTCGCCGATCCCGGCCCGTATCCCCAGGCCGCCCACATCTCCGGCGGCTCGTACACCGCGACGGCGCGAATCCGGGCGCCGCGGCGAGCCGCGGTCCGGATCGCCTCCTGCAACGCGAGCCGCGATCCGTGCGACCCGTCGATCCCGCAGACGACCACGCCCTGGCTGCCGTTGTCGGTCATCGGAGCTCCCTTCCTCGGTGCTGCCCGCGCCACCACGCTCGCAGCACCGGCCCGGCGGGAGCAGAGCCGGACGGTCCGCTCGCTGCGGGACCTCCGGACCCGCGTCCTCGCGTCGGACACCCACGACCACGGACGGTTCGTGTTCGTCGTCCGCGGTCGTCCGCGGTCGCCCGCGTCCCGACCACCCTCGCGGGGTCCGTCCGGCGCGCGGTCACGGCGATGGCTCGGGCGCCGTCCCTCCGTGGGGAGCCGGCCCGGTCCGGTCGGAGCCGCTCGGTGTCACCGCAGCCACGCGTGGCGCCTGACCAGGGGACGACTGGCCCACCACTTCCCCAGCCCCCAGGTGTCGCCGGACAGCGTCACCGCCGAGATGATCAGGAGCAGGGCCTCGTGCCAGTGCGAGTCGACGATCGGGTTCGTGGTCGGCTCCCCGATCCACGGCAGAGCCACGAGGTACATGAAGAACAGCAGCGCCGTACCGGTGACCGCGGCGATCCGGAGGCCGGCGCCGGCCACCATCGCCACACCGATGCCCAGTAGTCCGACCATGAACAGGACGTCGCCGAACGGGTTGAGGAACAGCGTCTGGAAGATGCCCGCGAACGGTTGGGCCGGGTCGAGGTTACCCAGGAAACCCTGCGCCGGAGTTCCTCCGCGGATCCAGGCCCGCTCGGCGGCTGTGGTGAAACCCAGGCCGATCGCCTTGTCGAGGAACGCCCAGAGGAACGTGAACCCGATGACGATGCGGCCCGCCGCGAGGACGCGGCGCACGCCGGGTCGGGTGACGACGTCCTCCTGTGTCACGATGGGAACGACGGAACGGACCTCTGACGAGCTCGTGGCCATGATGTGCCTCCTCCGGGGGCGGGACGAACGGCTCTGTCACCGTGGATGTGATCCTCGGCCGCTCTCCGACCGGACGCGTGAGCCGAGAGTCCCGGAATGTCGGGAATTCGACCCGGGTCGCTGCCCGCGTGCCGAGGCCGTTGGTCCCGGACCCACGTGCCCGTCGTCGGGCGGCCCCGGAGGCCGGCGAACGTCCTCACCCAACGGCCTCACCCAACGTCCTCACCCAACGTCCTCACCCGGTGCGCGGTGCGACCAGCGGGACGACTCGGTTCGAGCGCATCGCGGCGATCACCCGCTCGACGGTTCGTCCTCTGGGTGACCGGGACGGCGGACGGCCCGGAACAGCCCTGGCGGCGATCCTGCCGCTCGCGCGGTGTGGATGCTGCCCACGGTCGCCGGCAGCTTCGTCGGAGTCGCGATCGCCTCGGTCCTCGCACGCACGGTCCGCCCGGCCGTCCTCGTCGCAACCGGCCTCCTGGTCGCCGCCGCGGCTTCCTCGCCGTCAGCACGGTGACCCCCGAGTCCCACGCCGGCACGCTGATCGCCGCCCACCGACCCTCGGAGGTGGCCGCCCCGGCGGACGTCCGCAGGACGGCGCCCTACTCCTGGGTCTCGGCCATCGGCTGGGGGGATGCGACCGCCCTGCTCCGGGTCCGCCCGCAGGCGAGGTGCGCGAGGATGCGCGGAAGGCTCGTCGAGCCGGCCGGGCACTGTGCGTACACGCCGGCGAGGCGCAGCAGCGCGGCGGCGTGGTAGGCGCGTAGCGCATCGGGGTCCGCGGGGAGTGCGTCGCTGAGGGCGGCCGCACAGCGCTCCGTCGTCACGGCGGAGCAGCGCCCCTGCAGGTGACGCAGGGTCAGGTGGGCCAGCAGGTTGGCGACGTCGAGGGTGGGGTCCGCGGCGCAGAGGGTGTCGAGGTCGAGGAGGCCGACCGCGCCCGTGGGGTCGTCGAGAACCTGCTTGTCGTGCAGGTCGCGGTGGCAGGCCACCCGCGGGCGGGGTGGCAGGACGAGCAGCGGTGCCGTCACCTCGTCGACCAGGGCCGAGTGCGCGGTTCCGAACGTGCCGCGGCGTACCACGGCGATCTCGTCGGCGGGCCCGTGTCCCGGAAGCCCGTCGACCGGCGCCGTCTGCAGGGCGGCCAGCGCGCTCCCTACCCGCGCGCACAGGTCGACGGCCGCGGGCGGGTCATCGCGCAGCAGCACGTGCAGGGGCGGGCCGGGCAGGGCGTGGAGCCTGACGTGGTCCCGCCCCTCACCACACACCGCGGGAACGCGCGGCGCTCCGGGGACGCCCCGCAGCATCGCCGCGGCTCGGCGCAGCGTACCGGCGAGGCGCACGCCGCGCCCGGCACGGAGGAGCTTGAGGTAGTGACCGTCCGCGGTGCGGACCACGGCGCGTCGGCCCGGGCGGTGGCTGACCAGGACCGCGCCCGGTTCGGCCAGCGCCCGCGCCAGTCCGGGGAGGCGCGAGTCGTCGATCACGACAACGCCCGTGCGGCATGCTCGGCGAGATCGAGGACGGCGGCGGTCCGGGCGATCCGATCGGGCCGCAGACGCCGAACCGGTTCGGGAGCGCGCAGCAGTGCCGCGGCGAGCACGAGCACCGGCGGCGGATCGCCCCACGGCGTGGCGGGCACGCCGGCTGCCACGGGGGCGATCGCCCACTGGGCGAGGTCCCAGCCGGGCGGCCCGACCGCGGCGCGGTCGAGGTCGAGGAGGACCGCCCGTCCGCCACCCGCTCGCGCCGGGCTCCGCGACGCGCCGTCGGCCGGAGTCACCACGACCTGGTCGGGGCTGAGATCCCCGTGCACGAGGACGCGCTCGGCCGGCCACGCGGCGGTGCTCAGGACCGCGAGCAGCCGGGCGACGCGTTCGCCCTCGGTGGGTACCAGCGCCGCGACCGCCCGGGCGGCACGCTCCGCGGCGGCCCGGATCGTCGGTCCGTCGAGCACCGGCAGACCGGGCGGGGGCGGAGTCGCGTGCAGCGCGGCGAGAGCCTCGGCCACCGGGGCGGCGTCGCGGGGGCCTGCCCCGTCGACCCAGTCGGTGACGACGCGACGGCCCCCGTCCGAGGTCACGGCCGGCGCGAGGTGGGCCGCCACGCTCGCGGGCGGGGCCGTGAGCAGCGTGGTCACCCCCGCCGGCGGGGCGGCGGCGTGGATCTTCACCACCGCGTCCTCGATGCGGCCGACCCAGCGACGTGCCGGGTTGTAGGACAAGGGTGTCCCCGGGGTGACCGGAAGGGCGCCATCGGCGGCGGCGGGCGCGACGACGACCCCGGCGACGCACGCCGCGTCGGGGAGCTCCGCGAGCCGCCGGGCCCTCGCCGCGCCGGGCGGAAACGCGGCCGCGAGCACCGCGACCGGGCCGGCGGGCCCGTCGACGATCAGACCGACCCGCGCGTTGGTGCCCGGCTTCCACCGCAACCGTGCGGCCCGCACCGGGCCGGGCGGAACCCACGGCACGTCACCGAGCAGGGTCACGAGCGCCTCCGGGTCGGCGAGACGAGCGAACCCGGGGAGCGCCGGGTCCGCCGGGTCCGCCGGTGCCGCCGCCGGGCCGGGGCTCATGACGCGCCCCCGAGCGCCGGGGCGGCGGTCGGTGTGATCCGCCCGCCGGCGACCCGCACGACCCGGTGGCACGACGCCAGCAGCTCCTCGTGATGGGCGACGACGAGCACCGTGCGACCGGACGCCAACCGGTCGAGCCCGGCGAGCACGGCGCGGCGGCTCTCCGCGTCGAGCCCGGTGGTCGGCTCGTCGAGCAGCACGATCGGTGCGTCGCGCAGGATCGCGCGGGCGACCGCGAGGCGCTGGCGCTGCCCGCCGGACAGCGAGTCACCACGCTCGGCGAGCACCGTGTCGTACCCGTGGGGCAGCCGGGCGACGAACTCGTGCGCGTCGGCGGCACACGCGGCCGCGACGACCTCGGCGTCGCCGGCCCCCGGCCGCCCCAGCCGGATGTTCTCGCGCACCGTGTCCGCGAACAGCACCGACTCCTGCAGCACCACCGCGTAGGCCCCGCGCACCGAGTCCAGCGTCAGATCCCGCAGGTCGTGGCCGTCGAGCCGGACCTGCCCGTCGGTCGGGTCGAGCTGACGCAGCAACAGGGCGAGCACCGTCGACTTGCCCGCACCGCTGGCGCCGACGATCCCGACGCGCTCGCCGGGACGCACGTGCAGGTCGGCCTGCGTGAGAACGGGCGGCCCGGCCCCGTGGGTCACCGTCACCCCGGCGAGGCGTAGATCGCCGACGACGCGGCGCAGCGGGCGGGCGCCGGGGTAGTCCCGCAGGTCGGGTTCGGCGTCGAGCACCTCGGCGATGCGTTCCCCGGAGGCCAACGCCCGGCCGATCCGTCCGATGTACTTGGCCAGGTTGCGCATCGGCTTGAAGACGCTCTTGAGGTAGCTCAGGAACACGACCAGCTCACCGACGCTGAGCACTCCCTCGGCGACGCGCACGGTGCCCAGGAGCAGCACGGCCGCGGTGGCGACCCCGATGAGCAGGTCGGTGCGCCGCTCCAGCCCGGCGGCGAGGCGCTGGCTGCGGACCCCGCTGCGCAGGCCGTCGGCGTTGCGCCGGGAGAAGCGCCCGGACAACGGCTTCTCGAGCCGGTAGGCCTGGACGACCCGCACCGAGGCCAGGGTCTCCCCCACGATCCCGGCGACCTTGCCCTCGGCCGCGCGCTGGGCGCGGGCCGCCGCGGTGACCCTCCCGCCGGCCCGGCCGGCACCCACCACGAACAGCGGCACCGTCACCAGCACCACCACCGCGAGCAGCGGGTCGAGCACGAGCATCACCACACCCATGCCGAGGAAGGTGACGACGTTGCCGAGCAGCGGCAGTCCCGCGGTGACCCCGGCCTCCTGGATGCGGGTGACATCGGCGGTGAGCCGCGAAAGCAGGTCACCGGAGGAACCGCGCTGGTGGTAGCGCAGCGACTGCGCGAGCACCCGTTGGTACGCAGCGTCGCGCAGCGCGACGGTCACCGAGGCCCCGACCCGCGCGAAGCACACGGTGGCGACGTAGGCCGCACCGGCCCGCACCGACACCGCCGCGAGCACCAGGGCCCCGGCCAGCACGGCCAGCACGGGCAGACCGAGGACGTACCCGCCCGGTAGCGGCTCGCCGGCGAGCGCCGCGGGCAGCACGTGGTCGATGACGATCGTCAACGGCCACGGCTCCGCCAGCGTCGCGGCCACCTCGACGAGCAGCGCGAGCAGCCCGAGCGCCACGAGCTTCTTCTCCCGGCGCACCAGCGGGAGCAGGTGTCGCAGGCTGGTGCGCAGCGACGAGTCACGACGCACGTCAGCTCACCGTCCGCAGGCGCCCGGCCAGCAGGCCGAGCGTGGTCTCGACCGTCGTGGACCAGCTCATCCGGGCCACCGCCGCAGCCCGCGCGGCGGTGGCGAGTCGGGTCCGCAAGCCCGGATCGACGGCCAGGCGGTGCAGGGCCGCGGCCAGCGCCTCGGCGTCGCCCGAGGGCACGAGCAGCGCCTCCGTGCCGTCGACGACGAGGTCGGGCAGGTCCGCGATCGCCGCGGCGACGGTCGGCAGGCCCGCGGCGAGGTACTCGGCGACCTTGAGCGGTGAGAAGTAGTGCTCGCCCACCGGATACGGCGCAGCGGCGAGGTCGGCGCGCCGCAACCACCGGGGCACGGCCGCCGGGTGCAGCCCGCCGGTCGCGATCGTCGGCACGCCGGCGGCGGTGGCCCGGTCGACCGTCGCGGCGAGCCGCGGCCCGTCGCCGATCAGCAACAGACGCAGACCCGCCCCCTCCCCGCGCACCGCGGCGACGGCGTCGACGAGCAGGTCGGTGCCGTGCCACGGCTTGAAGGTGCCGGTGAAGGCAACGGTCAGCTCACGCCGAGGGCTCCGACGTCCGGGCGCGAAGCGGGTGACGTCGACGCCGTTGGGCACGACCGGGATCGCCCGACCCCGGGGATCGACGGCGCTCACCCACCGGGCGACCGGTCCGGCGACCGCGAACGGCGCGTCGGCGGCCTCGAGGGCGCGGCGGGTCGCGGCGACGGCCCCGGCCGGGTCGTGCAGGCCACGGTGCTCGGCCTGCTCGGCCGGCAACGGCGCGTTGACCTCCAGGATCGTCGGGACGCCGGCGCCGGCCGCGGCCTCGAGGGGCGCCGCGCTCCACAACGCGTAGCGGGTGTAGACGACCGCGACGTCCCCACCGGCGCACAGCTCGGCGACGACGCGACCCGCGGCGGCGTCGGCCCGGCGTTGCGCCGCCTCGCGGGCGGCCGGCCCGCCGCCTCCGGGGCGGGGAAGCGCATGCACGACGATCCCCGCGAGGTCGGCCGGCGGCGCTCCCCCGCGCCGTGTCGCCACCAGATGGACCGCGTCGTACCGGCGGACCAACTCACGCAGGATCTCTTGGACGTGCACGGAGCAGCCCTTGGTTCCGAACACCGGTACGCCGGGGTCGGTGACGACGTACACCGCCGTGCCGGCGGCGTCCGCGGCGCTCACGCGACCACCGCTCGGGTGCGCGGTGCCGCGGTCCGCAGCGCACGCAGCGCAGCGGCCTGCCGGGCCCGGTCGAAGGTGGTCTCGACGTGACGGCGGGCGGCGTGGGCCAGACGGACCCGCAGGGCCGGGTCGTCGAGCAGTCCGGCGATCGCGTCGGCCACCGCGTCCGGGTCGCGCTCGGGCACCAGCAGCCCGGTGTGTCCGTCGAGCACGGCCTCGGGGATCCCGGCCACCGGCGTCGCCACGCACGGCGTCCCGAGAGCCATCGCCTCGAGAAGCACCGTCGGCAGGCCGTCCCGGTCGCCGTCGGACGCGTGCACGCACGGCGCGACGAGCACGCTCGACTCCGCGATCACCTCGGCGACCCGGTCGGCGGAGCACGGTCCGTGGAACGTGACCAGGTCGTCGAGCTCCAGCGCTCGGACCTGCCGGCGCAGCACCGGCTCGAGCACGCCTGTCCCGACGAGGTCGAGCGCGACCGGTCGGCCCCGCTCCCGGAGCACCGCGACCGCGTCGAGCAGGTCGGCGACGCCCTTCTTCTCGACCAGGCGGCCGACGAAGGCGACCCGGCCGTTGCGCGTCGAGGGCTCGGTGAACACCACGTCCGCGCAGTCCAGCCCGTTGTGGACACGGTGCACCCGTGTCGCGGCGGCACCGAAGCGCTCGCGCAGCCAGCGCGCGGTGAAGTCGCTGACCGCGACCACGTGATGGGCATTCGCGAGCGCCGTGCGCAGGGCGGCCTGGTCGACGTCGACGTGGAACACGTCCTTCGCGTGCGCCGTGAACGAGTACGGCACCCCGGTGATGCCGGCCGCCAGCCGGGCGACGGTGGCGGCAAGGGTCGCGAAATGGGCGTGCAGGTGGGTCACCCCGGCGCGGTGGACCCAGTCGGCGACGTGCAGCACCTGCGTCACGGTCCGGGCGGGCTCGGCGAGCAGGTCCGGCAGACTCGCGCCCAGCCCGGGGTGGGTGGCGTGGGCGCCCGCGAGGGCGGCCCACAACTCGGGCGCGGAGCGGTCGTGCTCGGGCACCCAGGTGACCGGCGCCCGCACGCGTGCCGTGGCGGGGTGGACGTGGGTGTCGCGCGCGTGACCGAGCGCGGCGACGACGATGTCCTCCCCGGCGGCCTCCCGGGCGAGGATCTCCTGCACGATGAACGTCTCCGAGAGCCGCGGGTAGCGCTTGAGCACATAGCCGACCCGCCCCTGCTCAGGCGACACGGGCCACCGCCCGCAGCTGGGCCGCAGCGAGCTCGCGGACGCGGGCCAGGCCGTCGAGAGCGATGCCGTCGCGGCGTCGGCGACGGGCGGTGGGAAACCAGCCGGCGAGCACCTCGGGAGACAGGTCGTCGGGGTGGGCCTCGTCGACCAGCCCCAGCGCCGAGAGCCGGCGGGCGCGCAGCAGCTGCTCGCCGCGCGGGACCACCCGCGGCACGACGAGCACCGGGGCCTCGGTGGTGAGCAGCTCGGCGACGGTGTTGTACCCACCCATGGTCACGACGGCCGCGGCCCGTCGCGCCCACGCCGTCGGGTCCGGGCAGAAACCGACGACGTGCAGACCCGGATCGGTCGCGGCGACCTCGAGCAGCGCCGCGCGCGCGGGAGCCGGCAGGTGCGGGCCGGTGACGACGACGGCGTCGACCCCGGGGGGTCGGTCCGCCACCGCGAACATGCGTACCAGCCGGTCGCCGTCCTGTCCCCCGCCGAGCAGGCACAGCACGAACCGCCCGGAGGTCGGTGGTGGACCGACCGGCGCGCTCGGCCGTCCCTCGGCCAGCAGCCCGGTGTAGCGCATCATCCGCCGCACGCTCGGCGGCAGCCGGCAGTCCGCAGCGAGGTCCGAGACGCGCGGGTCGCCGTACACCCAGACCTCGTCGTACCAGGCGCGCAACGCCTCGGTCGTACCCAGGCGACGCCACTCGAGCGACGCCGCCGCGGGTGCGTCGAGGACGTCGCGCAGTCCGAGGACCGTGCGTGCCCCCGCCGCGCGCAACAGGGGCAGGGCTTCCTCGAGCTCACCGGCGAACCCCCGCGCGACCTTGTCGACCACCAGCAGGCGCGGTGCGAACGCCGTCAGCGCCGCTGTGAGCACCGACCGCCGGAACGCGACCGTGCGCTCCAGCGGCCCCGTCCATCGGCGGCTGCGGTACCCGCCCTCCGGATCCTTCGCGATGCCGGGCAGGACCAGCAGCTCCACGCCGACGGGCAGGGGGAACCGGCCGGCTTCGGTCGTCGCGCTGACCACGAGCACCTCCGGTGGGTCCTCGCCCGCCCGCAGGGCGGCGGCCAGCGCCAGATTGCGACGCAGATGCCCCAGCCCCATGGTGTCGTGTCCGTAGAGGACCACTCGTTCACCCACCGTGTGCTCCTCGCGGCCCGTCCGGTTCCATGTGACGAGCGTCGAGCCATTCGGTGAACCTCTCCTGAGACCGGGGTGAAGAACCCTTCATCCCCGGCCGGACGACCTTCGCCGGGCGTCGTCGTCGGACCTCCCGTGGGACCCGACCGCCAACGCTCACTGCTTGACCCTTGGTGGCGCGGCGGGCTGAGTAGCTTGCCGTGACACCCCGGTGCCGTCGGTGCATCGCCATGCTGACGCAGCTCGTCGAGAGCCTGGCTGAGAGTTCGCGAGCCCGACG
>NZ_JBXUHE010000033.1:0-82337 GCF_057180585.1 Actinomycetospora sp. 2LY8.5 | reverse complement strand
AGCGGTCGTTGGCGCCCTCCGACCACGGTGACAACACCCCCCAGATCATCAACGACAGGGGCACTCAGTCATGCCGTGGCCGGCGGCCTGCAAGCCCTCACCGGGCCTGATCAAGAAGGTAACGGGGCCACCTTGGCGCGCTGGAGGCGCCCGTGGTCACGGTAGGCAAGGACGCGGTGGAGGTCGAAGCCCGGGCACCGAGCGGCTCCACCCGCGGCGAGGTCGCACCACAGCACGGTGGCCTCCCCGTCTGCGGTCGGCCAGCTCGAGGACGTTGAGGGACGGCCCCCGTCGCGGGAAGCCACGCGACCAGGATGCACATTCCAGAATCATCCGTGGCCGCCAGGGACGTTCTGATCCCAATGCAGCACGGAGCCGGTCACGACCCCGCTGCGCGAGGAAAGGAGGAAGACGACCATGTCGGCGATCTCGTCTGGGCCAGCCAGCCGTCCCATCGGTAGCGCTCGGCCCGCCTGCTCACGCCAGTCGTCGCCGGCGTTGTGGAACCGCCGCTGGGTCTCGTCCTCGCCCTCAGTGTCAGTCCAGCCGATATTTAGCTGGTTGATCCGTACTCGGTCGGCGCCGTGGGCATGTGCCACATTTCGAGTGAGCCCCGCGAGTCCGGCCTTGGTGGCGACGTAGGCCGCCAGATACGGCGCCCCTCCCAGCGCGGCCTCCGACCCAATATTGACGATTGAGCCGGGCTTCCCCCGTTTCACCATATCCGCCACCGCTGCTTGCATAAGGAAGAATGGCCCCCGTAAGTTCGTTGCGACATGTTCGTCAAACAGCTCAGGGGTGGTCTCTAACAGGGTGCCCCGTGTGGTCAGAGCCGCGGCGTTGACCAACCCGTCAATGCGGGAGAACTCGGCAATGACCGCGTCGGCCGCCGCCCGGACCTGTGTGACGTCGGCAACGTCGCATTGCACGTACCGGGCGGGCGCTCCCAGCTCGGACAGCTCGGTGACAATCTTCGTGCCGTAAGCCTCTCGGCGGCCAACCACGGCGACCGAAGCGCCGGCCCGCGCCGCCGCTCGTGCCGTGGCCGCGCCGACCCCGGACGTCCCTCCGCTCACCAGCACAACTTTCCCAGACAGCAAGTCCATTACCTTTCCATCCCTTCTAGCTTCACTAGTCGCGCCTCGCAATGGTGCCGCACGCTTCTAGTCTAGCTTCGCAATTACGGCTAGAAAGTCCCCGTCTGGCGTTGCCCGAGAGGACCCATTGACATATCGCCGATGGTGCAGTACAAAACGCGAACGGGCACTACTCGTCGGCCGACTACAAGTCCCGCCCGTTCCGGCAACTCGTGCAAGGAGTCCCATTATGCGACTGGCACTGTTCGGATGTGGCCGGATCGGCCGAGTCCACGCCGACGCGATCGTCGGCCATCCGCGCGCCGAACTGGCCTGGGTGTGCGATCCATTACCGGAACGCACACAGGCGTTCGCCGCTCGGTACGCTGCCGCCTCGACCAGCAACGTCGACCAGGTGCTCGCCGACCGGACGGTCGACGCCGTAGTCATCGCATCGTCCACGCCCACCCACGTCGACTTGCTCACCCGCGCCGTGCAGTCGAGGAAAGCAGTCTTGTGCGAAAAGCCGATAGATCTCGACATTAAGCGGGTCGACGCATGCTGGGCGGAGATAAGTCGTGCCGAACCCACCGTCATGATTGGGTTCAACCGCCGGTTCGACCAGTCCTTCCGTGAGGTCCGCGAGCGCGCGCGCACCGGCGACGTTGGCCGGATCGAACAGGTAACGATCGTAAGTCGGGACCCAACGCCACCAGACGTCGATTACATCACCGCCTCCGGCGGGCTCTTTCGGGATATGAGTATCCACGATCTCGACATGGCGCGCTTCATTCTTGGCGATCTCGTCGCGGTACAGGCCACCGGCGCCCGGCTGTTCGCTGACCACATCGCCGACCAAGGCGATATCGACAGCGGCATGCTCGTACTCCGCTCCGCCACGGGCGCGCTGTGCCAAATCACCAACAGCCGACGCTGCGCATTCGGTTACGATCAGCGACTCGAGGTATTTGGCAGCGACGGCATGCTGACCGTGTACAACCAGCTACCAACCAGCGTCCGATACGCCGGGTCGGCACATACAGGAGCAGCCGCCCCGTACCTAAACTTCTTCCTTGAACGCTACGGGCCGACCTATGCCGCCGAGCTGGATCATTTCGTCAGCGCGATCGAGAACGACGACCGGCCTGAGCCCGGTTTCGCCGACGGACGAGCGGCTCTCGCACTTGCTGATGCTGCCGTCGAAAGTATGCGCACCGCGCGCACGGTCGACCTGGGGCTGGCGCGCAGCGGTCCTGCCGTGGTCAAGTCACCTGGTACTGTGTGAGCAGCGCCGAAAGGTATAGGCGTGCCCGCGCCGCGTCTCTCGACCGCTCGTCCGCCGAGGCCTTGGGCTGCGTTGGCTCGAGCTCCAACATGACGTCACCGCCGTAGCCGCTCTCCGCCAGCACGGTGAATAGCTCTGCGAAGTCAAACTCACCGTCTCCCGGGGTACGGAACGATCCGCCGCGCTCTGCGTCCCGGAGAGCAACGTGACAAACGCGTGGGCCAATCGAAGCGAGAACGGCCCGAATGGTCGCGCCGGAACCGAATACATGGCTCGTGTCAAGAGCGACACCCAGCTGAGGGAGATCGACCGAGGCCAGCACCTCTCGCACCTCTGGCAAGGTTTCGGCCAAAGTGCCACGGTGTGGGGCCTCCACGGCGAGCTGGAGGTTTCGCCGCTCCGCCAGCTCGCTCGCCAGGGACAAGTTGTGCCGAAGCCGGTCCAGGCCGATTGCCCGCCCGCGTTCTCCGGGATCCACGGCACCCGCATCAACGACCCAGACTTGCGCGCCGACGGCATCGGCGACGTCCGCAGCGTGAATGTAGCGGCGGCGCAGCTCAGCGGTATCGCCGGCCGGGCACAGACGTCCGGGTACCGACTGCAGGCCAAACACTGAGAAGCCGTGGCGCCGCACCATGGCTGCGAGGCAGGCTGCGTGCCGGTGAGGCGGGTCGGCCAGCCGCACGTGATCGAACAGCCCCGGCACCCCAGCCAAGTCGACGAGGCCGAAGCCGAGTGCGGCGATTCTATCCAGCGCGTCCTCGACTGCCAGCGACCCGAAAGTGATCGTCGAGCATCCGAGATGCATCATGTACGCTTCTCGGAAAGCGAGTCAAGGTAGAACGTGAACCTATTTTCGACGTCCAGGGAGCTCAGCCCAAAGTTCTTCTGGAGTTCGTATACCACCTGACCGTTTGCGTCTCGTGAGGACTTCGCTGCATACCGTCGCAGCGCGTTGTCTCCCCTGTAGGCAGGGATCAGGCCGGCCTTGTGTCGAACCATGCGCGCGATGCCTAGATCGTCCGCAACCAACTCATCAAAATGTACGTCGACCTGCTGTCCGGCCGGTACGACGTGTCGGTCGGCTAGCAGGTCCCGGAGCCCCTTCTCGATACGGTCGAGCCAGCTCCTGGTGAGCAGGTCGACGTCG
The DNA here is from genome assembly GCF_057180585.1 of Actinomycetospora sp. 2LY8.5. Lineage (NCBI taxonomy): Bacteria > Bacillati > Actinomycetota > Actinomycetes > Pseudonocardiales > Pseudonocardiaceae > Actinomycetospora > Actinomycetospora sp. 2LY8.5. Next base: position 78,826 of record NZ_JBXUHE010000033.1, on the reverse strand, counting down.
ATCCGATCGAACTCGAGGCGCGCCATGTAAGTGACCATGGTGAGCGCGGACTGAACGATCGGGAGCGGACTGCGGTGAGTAAACACGACGAATGCGTCTGGGAACGTCGCCATAAGGGCGGGAAGCTGCTCCGCGTGGCAGGGCGACTTCAGCACCCAGCGGTCAGGGCCGCGCAGCCATTGTAACGCTTTGAGCATGGTCTTTAGATATTCATAATGGGGGGCCTGGTCGGCTTTACCGTACTGGGCCGCCCAATCTGGTACGTTGGCGGCTATCTGCAGCCAACCGGCCGCAAAGTCCGGCCCCTGTAGCTCCATCTCCTCGGTCACCTGGTCCGGCTGGAGAGAATGCATCGCCGCCAGGTGTGGCAGCATCCGCCGCATGCGGTCCCATTTCAGCAACGACCGGCAATAACGGTCGTCAGATCCTTCGGCTAGGTTTTTTGGAATTGGTGCGTGGCTTTCCCAGACTGGTAGTGACCGCAGGCGAGGGTCCACAGCGAGCAGGTTCGCCAAATGAGTGGTGCCCGAACGCATCGGGCCGACCACGATAATCGGACTCTGGATCTGCACGTCGTGAATTTCTGGATGCTGTTTCAATAGTTCCTTTAGGCGCAGGCGAGTACTCGCCCAGCGGACGCACCGCTGGACGGCCATGGCTCGACCTAACTCGCTGCGATCGTGATCGGCCGCTATCGCAGACAGCCAGCTACGCAGACGCTCCCGGAAATCCTCCGGGCCGAAGTCCTCGAGCCCCGTCCGCTCCCGCGCAGCTGCCAGCACTCGGCCCTCGTCCAGCTCAACCGGCGCCGCCTTCAAGCGCGCCAGCTCCCGCGTGTGACTCTCTGTGAGCACAGGATTCCGAAGGTCGACGATCCTGATCACCCGCTCGTTTCCATCGGCGAGCACCGATCCCTCCCTCCCACATCGTGCATCGTGCAACCAGTCCACAACCCATCGTCGGCGACGGCCAGCGAGGCGTCCACGGCGGCGAGTTCCACCGGTCACCGCATGACTAACTCGGCATAACTCGCTCCCTGTAGGAGGCCGAAACTCGCACCTATGTTGGACCGAGCGGCTCCCGAGCCGCCGATCGAGGGACATCATCATCGAGGAGAATCGTGATTCCCTATGCGAATAGGCGGCTCGTCGCCGGCCTGCTCGACGTGCTCATGCCGGCGTCGGAAGGTCGCAACGGGCTCCTCGACTGGTTTGACGCCATGGCCCCGGTCGAGCATGCGCGCTTGTGGCGGGAGCTGCTCGTTCCCGGCTTCGAGGCTTTGTCTCGGGTCACGACGGAACCGGACGAGCAGCTAGTGCGTGAGCTGCAAGAAACTCAGACACACGAGGATTGGCCCGTTTCTCCGCGCGAGTTCGTTGCGACACTCGTGGAACTCGTCGCAGAGGGCTGGTACGGTCAGCGAGACAGTTGTTCTTGGACGGAAATTGGGTATCGCGCGCTGGGCATGAGAGATCCTGGTGCGCCCGTCCGGCACGTCTCTCTGAGGCAAGTAGGGCTTGGCGACGTCAAGCCATCCTACGATATTGTAGTAGTTGGCGCTGGCGCTGGCGGCGGTGTGGCCGCACGTGTCCTTGCCAAGGCTGGCGCCCGCGTGCTGCTGATCGACCGTGGCAGGTTTCTCAGCTACCACGAGGTTGGCCGCGATCATCTTGCCAATCATCGGCTGCCGATCTATGGGCACAACACCGGTCCAGAGACCGTCTGCAATCCGCGAGTGTTCGCTCCACCCGGGGCGCCGGAACGGGTAATCGAGCGACCTTACGAACCGGAGTGGTTCAACAACGCAATGACAGTCGGCGGAGGCACGCGCGTATATCAGGGCATGGCGTGGCGCTACCAGCCAGACGACTTCCGTATGGCAACCCGCTACGGCAAACCGGACGGCAGCTCATTGGCGGATTGGCCGCTGAACTACGACGAGCTCGAGCCCTACTACACCCGCGCGGAAGAGGAACTAGGCGTGTGCGGCGACGGTCACGCACACCGGAGGCAAGGTCCTCGCAGCCGCAACTATCCTATGCCGCCGCTGCCGGAGAACCTCGAGGCGAGGGTGCTCCGGGAGGGCGCGCAAGCACTAGGGCTGAACACTGGGCCCGTGCCTCTGCTGCTTAATTCTACTCCCCGCGATGGCCGAGCCGCTTGCGTACGATGCGGGGAATGCGTCGGGTTCGCATGCTCCACGGACGCCAAGAACGGTACCCACAACACCGTCATCCCCCTCGCGCTGGCAAGCGGCTCCGCCACGCTAGCAACCGGCACTCGCGTGGAACGGATCCTCGTCAGCAGCTCCGGGCGCGTGACGGGCGTAGCCGCGGTAGATGTCGCCACCGGAGCACGACGCACCATCTCCGCCCGCACAGTGGTTGTTTCCCCTGGGGCCATCGAGACTGCTCGCTTGCTGCTGGCTAGCGCGACCGTCGACTACCCCTCCGGTCTCGGGAACCGGTCCGGCGAGTTGGGTCGGAACCTCCAGGGGCACCTGTATGTGAGCGCCTTTGGACTGTTCGAGGACGAGGTACAGGACGGGCTCGGACCTGGAGTTAGCGTAGCGACCACTGACTATACACACGACCTCGGTGGGGGAGGCATCGGTGGCGGTGTCCTAGCCAACGAGACCATCAAACTTCCGATTCTGTTCTGGCGTTGGGCGCTCGCCCCGGACGCGCCGCGCTGGGGATATGCGGGCAGGCGCGCGATGCGCGAGGCCTACCTGCGAACCAGTCACATCCAGGGACCCATCCAGGAGATTCCCAGCCCTGAAATCCGCGTGACCCTCGCACCGGATACGAAGGACGCCCATCGCAACGCCGTCGCCCGCATCTCGGGGGAACTCCATCCAGAAAGCGTGCGCGCTGCCCGCCTCCTGCAGGAGCTGGCTGGCGCCTGGATGGAAGCCTCCGGCGCGGTCCGCGTGTGGCCCTCTCCGCACCCAGTGACTCCCACACTGACCGTTGGCCAGCACCAGGCGGGGACAGCCCGGATGGGCGATGACCCAGCCACCTCGGTCACCGACCCCTACGGGCGGGTGCACGGCCACCCGGGCCTGTGGGTCATGGACGGCTCACTGCACGTCACCAACGGCGGGGTGAACCCGGTGCTGACCATCCTGTCTCTTGCCTACCGCAGCGCAGAACAGCTGGCACGAGACGGTTTCTAGACCGGCGACACATGCCTTTCGGAGGAACAGCTGATGAAGGTAATGATCCTTACCCAGGGCACCCGCGGTGACGTTCAGGTGCTCGCGGCCCTGGCGAAAGGGCTCCACGAGGCCGGGCATGACGTTGTGTTCTGCGCGCCCGGTTCGCTTGGCGAGCTCGCTGCTCCCTACAGCACCAAAGTTGTGTCTTTTTTCGACGCAGAAGGGGGACTTATGCGGCGTCCGTCGTTTGGGAGATGGATCGAGTCCAACGAGAATCTCCTGCGCGGCAAACTGCGTGCCTGGCAGGCCAAGCGCATGCATCGCGCGCAAATGGGTCCCGTCCTCGACGATCTGACCGCGGTCGTCCAGGAGGGTGCCGACATTGTCCTGCACCACGTGATCCTGCAGGGGCATGACGTGGCCGAGCGCCTGGGGATGCCCTCGGTACCGATCTGCGTGCAGCCGGGGTGGGTCGCGACCAGCGCCTACCCCAGCCCGATGACCCCCAACCGCATACCGGTGCCGGGCGTCCTAAACCGAGCTACCTACCTTCCAGTGAAACGTGGCAAGCAGATGTGGGTTCAGGACTGGAAGCGCTGGCGGGAACAGACTCTGGGACTCACTCCACGCCGCGGGTATCGCAACATCATGCGGCTGCCCGACGGCAGCCCGGCGACGGTTCTCCAGCCCTGCAGTGAACACGTGCTGCCCGGCCCACTGGACTTTCCTTCCTGGGTGCACACCACCGGATACTGGTTTCTCCCAACCGCCGCTAGCTGGGCCCCTCCCCCGGGGCTTTCCGGGTTCCTGGACTCCCCTCACCCCGTCGTCTATATCGGTTTCGGCAGTATGGTGGGCAGCGACCCGTACCAGACCGGCAACATCGTAATCGAGGCAGTGAGGAAGGCTGGGGTACGCGCTGTGATCGTGGCCGGATGGGGCGGACTTCGGTTCACAGCTCCGACTCCTGATGTATTTTACTTGAGCGAAGCCCCCTTCGAATGGCTTTTCCCGCGAGTGTCCGCCATCGTCCACCATGGCGGGATGCATACGACGGGAGCAGCGTTCGCATCCGGTCAGCCTCAAGTTATCTGTCCGTTCCGGCCTGAGCACAACTTCTGGGCGGAACGGGCGCGGGCGCTGGGCGTAGCCCCGCGCGCGGTCCCTCGACCCGCGATGACTGCCGAACGGCTCGCCAGGGCGATTCGCCAAGTAGTCGACGATTCCGCAATGCACAAGCGGGCTCGCGAACTAGGAGATCTAATTGAGACAGAGGAGGGCATTACCACCGCAGTAAAGGTGCTCGAGTCCCTCGTCCGAGTCTAAGCGAAGGTAGACGGTGGCCGGTTCGCGTTCGCGCCGGCGGCCCTTCGTTGAGCAGCGCGAGGTCGGGCGGAGCCAGACTCGATGGTAGTGCGGTACCGACCGAGTCCGCGGCCAAACGACGCACCCAGTCAGAGAACACCAGGTCCCGGACCGCAGCTCCTTGGAGAAGACATGGCCGAAGAATCCATCCTCCTCGCGATTGCCGGAAGCGGGGCGGCCGGCGCCGTCGTCGCGACGCGGCTCGCCGCCGTCAGTGGGCTCGAAGTAGTCTTGGTCGGTCCCGCGCACGAAACCGCTAGCGGTTTCGCCAAGGCCACGAGGAAACCGTCCCACCGACTGAATTCGCCAACATGCGAGGTAACCATCCATCCAGAGCACGCCAACAAATTCCTCTTGGGGGCAAGCGAGAAACTGGCCCGACCGGCTGGGCGACTCGTCGCGCACCGGAGCGAGGTTGCCACGGCCCGCCAACGGTACGACGGGGCGCAGGGCGAGCTGACAGGAGAGGAGACGGCGCGCTTCGGCACTGCTGTAATCTGCGCGTCGCCGTGCCTCGCTTTGCGCGGCTACTTTGGCCCGCTCGAATCCTCCCTGCTCCGTTCTGCCACAGCCGTCCCAGAGTGGCACAGTCTACGACAAGGCACGGCGCCCTACGGGCCGTTGATCGCAGCCGCGGGCCCGCATTCCCGTTGTGGACGGTGGGCGCCACTCGGGTCGCTCCGTTGGGGGAAGCTCCGGCGTTTCCCAAAATCCGAGATAAGGCTGGCCCCGCCGCTGAGTCAACCGCTCGGTCCGTCCGCGTCCCTGCGCGTAGCGACTTGAGGTCTCGACACCAGGATCGCTATACACCGGAGCGGCAGGCACCGGTCGAGGTGGACTGGCAGCGCACCAGCATCGGGAAGGCGCATCGCGCCGCCCTCCACGGGCAAGCCCCCATGGTTCTGTGGTTCACCGGTCTTTCTGGCGCCGGCAAGTCGACCATCGCGGACGCTCTGGAAAGGCGCCTCCACGCCCTCGGCAAGAGCACGTACCTGCTCGACGGGGATAACGTCCGCGACGGATTGAATAGTGATCTTGGTTTCAGCGACGCGGACCGACGGGAGAACATCAGACGCGTCGCAGAGGTCGCATCTCTAATGGTAGACGCGGGCCTCGTCGTCATCGTGTCTTTGATCTCACCGTTCGCGGCCGAGCGCGAGCTAGCTCGCGAGCGTGTGTTGCCTGTCGAGTTCTTCGAGATCTTTGTCGACACACCGCTCCACCTCGCCGAGGAGCGCGACCCCAAGGGCCTCTACCGCAAAGCACGGGAAGGGAAGCTCAAGAACTTCACGGGGATCGACTCGCCTTACGAGCGACCGGTGCGACCTGAGATCACCATCGACACGACAACACACGAACCCGCTGATGCCGTTGACCAGGTGCTCTCCGCGACTGGCCTTCTACTCTAGTACTCCAGCCGTAGATCGTGATCTTGCGGTGTGGCGGTCCCGGACATGGGAGTTGGGTCGGCCACGGGCGCGGTGCCGGGATTGCTCCCCGGTCCGTTTCCTGTGGCCGCCCGCCGAACCCGGCGTGCGCCTTTCAACGCACCGGGCTCTCCACGTGTCTTGCTCGTTGGTCAGCCCGTGAGGGCTGCCGGTGTCGGGGTCCACGGAGTGCTGATGTGGTGTCCGCGGTAGCGGTACCGGGTCACGGCGACGCTGGAGGCGCCGGTGAACATCACCCCGCTGTAGGCGAGTCTCCAGCCTCGGTCACAGAACCGGCGGCGGAGTTCTTTCCAGCTGATCCGGTTGTGCTTGCGGCGTATCCAAATCACGATCCGCTGCCAGGCGTGCGAATCGAGAACACCGAGTACTCGCTTGGACACACCGTGCCGGAAGTAGTTCGCCCATCCCCGCAGGACGACCTGGAGCCAGTACTTCGCGCCCTCCCCGGCGCCGCCGCCGGCCCAGATGCCGAGGATGTCGTGGCGCCCGTCGAGGGTGACGCCGATGACCACGTAGAACGGTCGGTGGGTGACGTGTCCGTCACGGACCTTCAAGTAGATCGCGTCGACGAAGATCACCGGATAGACCGGGCGGATTCCAACGAACGTCGCGAATCAGGTAGTTGTGGGGCTACGGTACCACTGCTTCATCAGCTGGTGAGGAGATTTGTCGTTCAGGCACTGACGGTGCCGGTCGTTTAGCTCCGCGACGACCTCGTCGAAGCTGAACCTGGTTCCAGACGCTGACATCGGTCGTCGTGGGCAGATACTGGCGCAGGAGTCCATTAGTGTTCTCGTTGGTTCCACGCTGCCAAGGGCGAGTGCGGGTCAGCAAAGTAGACGGACAGACCTGTGCATTGTTCGATGCGGGGATGGTGGAACATCTCGTTGCCCTGGTCCCAGGTCAACGTTCGCCGCAGCAGGTTCGGTAGCGAACCGAAGGTACGTATGAGGGCGTCACCGACGCGGCCGGCCGAGTGCCCGTCAGGGAGCCCGAGGAAAATCGCGAACCGTGTGCGTCGCCCGACCAGCGAAGCCTGTCACGCTTCCCGTGTAAGCAACGGGATGATGAAGTGATCCTATCAGAGTTTGAGGCGGCCCGGGAAGTGGATGACCAGAGTGTTGAGTGCGGTCTTCCAGCCGTGGGTGCCGGTGCCGGATTCCCCTCCCCGGTTGCTTGAGATGTTCCGCAGGCCGAGATAGATGAGCTTCGTCGCGGCTTCTTCGGACGGGAAGTGTCCGCGAGCTTTGGTGATTTTCCGGAGTTGGAAGTTGATGGACTCGATCGCGTTGGTGGTGTACACAACACGGCGCAGTTCCGGTGGGTAGTCGAGGAACGGAATGAACTCGTTCCAGGCGCGTTGCCACACGTCGACCACGCCGGGGTACTGGGCGCCCCAGGTCTGGTCGAGATCTTTGAGGGCGAGCTCGGCAGCCTCGACGGTGGGCGCGGTGTAGATCGTTTTCATCGCTGTGGTGATCTTCTTGCGGTCTTGGTAGGACACGAACCGCATGCAGTTGCGGATCACGTGGACCACGCAGGTCTGCACCACGGTGTCGGGGAAGACGGCTGTCGGGCTCGGGGTCCACGGAGTGGCGATGCAGTGCCCGCGATAGTGGTATCGGGTCACCGCGACGCTGGAGGCGCCGGTGAACACCACCCGTTGTGGGCGAGTCTCCAACCACGGTCACAGAACCGGCGGCGGAGCTCCTTCCAGCTGAGTCGGTTGTGCTTGCGCCGAAAATCGGTTCCAGCACCAGCTTCACCGCTGCCCGCACCACCCGGTCGGCCACGGTCGGTATCCCCAACCGCCGAGTCTTACCCGACGCTTTGGGAATGTGCACCGCCCGCGCCCGGCACCGGGCGAAACGTCCCGGACTTCAACTGCTCCCGGACGTCGCACAGGAACGACGACACCCCCGGCCGACGGGTAATCGTAGCCACCGTGGCTCGATCTACCCCGCCGGTCCGCGCTCCGGTATTGTTGGCCACGCGCTCCCACGCATGCACCAGAACGCCGGATCGTAGACGAGATTGAACAAATCACCGAACCGACGGTCAGGGTCATCGACCGCCCAACGGCGCAACTTGAGCTGCATCCTTCGTACCGTCGCCCACGCCGAATCGACCTCCGGCGGCCAGAGTGGTGTCCAGCAGAGTGGTGTACGACCCCGGCCACCGCGTGGGGCGTGGCGTCGACGTGGAGGGCGGCCACCGCGTGATCCTTCGTTCTGAGTTTCGCCGCTCAAGACCGAGGAGACCGACGCGATGGCCGCGCACCCGAGTATCGACCCTGCCGGCTTCCTGCACGAGCACCTCGCCGAGGCGAGTCCCGATCTGCTGCGGTCGAGCGCGCGGAGGCGTGGCTGGAGTCCGCGGGGCTGGCAGGGTCAGGTGTAGTACGGCTCAGACTGGTCAGAGAAACCGCGGTCGATGGGCAGCCGCAGACAGTCGCACGCCCACTACGGCAACCGTCCCCGGACCAGCGGACGGTCGCCCGCCAGCCTCACCGTCAGCGCTGTCGTGAGCGCCGAACTCGTCGCGGTCTCGCCTGCGACCACCCTCCCGAACCAATGACCAGAACCCTTCGCTCCACCGTTGATCACGCACACCGAGACGCGCGACGTCGACACGTCGCGCGCGCTCGTGCGCTGACCCTCGGCGAGCCGGACAGTCCTCATGGCTTCAGAAGGGTAGGAACCCATCTCGGCGTCCGTCACACCTAATCACCACCCCGGCCCGATCACCGACGACCCCGGCCGGACCCGGGCGGTGCCACCCCGCCCGTCACGGGGCGCTACACGTGACAGCACCGCTCAGCACGGGTGCGCGGGCGTGACACCTCCAATAGCGGCGTGACAGCCGCCGTCACACCCCTGCGCGGTGCCGAGACAGCGGCCCCAGGCACCGACCGCGACCTGCGTCAGGCGGGTAAGAGGTCAGCGGATGCTGTGTCCGTTGCTGTCGCGCGGATCCGCCGGGCGCGTCGGCAGGAACCGGGAGCCGATGAACATCCCCAGCTCGCGATACACGGCCTCGCCAGGGTCGCCTGGGTCGCCGTCGTGATCGTGCTCGTAGAGGAACACCACGAACCCGCGCCCGGCCAGCATCGACGCCGTCGCCGCCGCTTCCTGCTCGCTCGATGCCTCCGCCGTTTGAAACCTGACCGTCCCGCCCACCTGCTCGGCGACATGCAGGTGATACCGGCTCACCAACGCCACCGGCGCCGCAGGCGTCGAACCAGCGACGGCCGCGGGTCACACATCGACCACTGACCTCGGGACTGCCCGGCGCGGTGTCGCACACGATCATGCTCACGCTCCGCGGAACGTCGAACGGCTAACGCAGGACTAAACAGCGGGGCTACCGTGGACGGCATGGACGGCGAAGCCGAAGGCGTCGGACGGCGGGTCCGTGCCGTGCGCAAGCTGGCCGGATGGACCCAGGCGCGGCTTGCCCAGCGCGCCCACGTCTCGCTCGCCCTCGTCAAAGCCGTCGAACAGGGCCGCGTGCCCGCCTCGCCCGCATTCGTCGCGTCTGTCGGCAAGGCGCTCAGCGTCAGTGTCCCGGACCTCTACGCCCAAGCGACTCCACGATTCGGCGAGGAACGCTCCGGGGTCTCCGACCTCGAAACCGCGGTCATGGCCGGACCCGCGCTCGTCGGCGACGAGCCTGCCGAGTCCCTCGATGCTCTCGCGGCACGCCTCGCCGAGATCGCGGAACTTCAACGTCACGGCCGCTACGACGCGTCCTCGGCCGCCCTTCCAGCGCTCATCGAAGACCTGCACACCGCCGCCGCGGCAGACGGCGGTGAGCGGGCCCACTACCTGCTCAGCCGCGTCTACGGATGCGCGGTCATCTGCCTGCACCGTCTCGGGTCAGCGTTGACCGGCCAAGCAGCCGAACGCGCGGCGACCGCGGCCCGCTCATCCGGTGACCCCCTACTCGCAGCGATCGCCGACGTCGAAGTCGGCCTGCCGCTTCTGCACCGCGGCGCGTATCGCGCCGCCGACCGCATCGCCACGGGTGCTCGCGACTCCATCGACGATCTACCCGGCACGGTCGACACGCTGTCGGTTCGCGGGTTCACCCACCTGCGCTCAGCGATCGCAGCGGCGCGCGCGGGCGACTCCCAGACCTCGGATTCCCACCTCAGCGAAGCCACGCTCTGCGCCGCTCACGTGCCCGACGGCACCGACCTCTACGACACCGCGTTCAACCCCTCGAACGTCACGATGCACGCCGTGGCCGCCGCCGTGGAACGAGGCGACGGCACGACCGCGATCGCCCGGAACCACCCGCTGGGCGCGCGCACGATGCCCTCGCGGCGCGCCCACCACCACGTCGACATGGCCCGCGGCTACCTCCTGCACGGCGACCGCGACGCCACCCTCACCGAACTCAACGCGGCGCGCGACGCCTCGCCGCAACTCACCCGCTACCACCCCCAAGTCGCGGAAACAGTGCGTGTCCTCGCCGAGACCGACCGCCGACGCACCGACTCCCTCGCCGGATTCGCCCGCTGGGCCGGAATCCGCGTCTGAACGCGCCGCACGCGCGAATGACAGGCTCATCAGGGCTCAGCGTCCAAGACCCGGATCGTCCCTCTGAACGCTCGCAAGGTCCGTCATCGCGCGCCTCCGTCTCTACGCCGGACTGCTGACCCCCTGACCACTCGGAAGGGGGTTGCAACCTCGGCGCCTGGTGCACCCACGACCACCGGGTCAAACACCTCGCCGGCTGGCACGTGCGTCAGCCGGTTCCGGGCTGGTTCGTCATCCGCACCCGCGCCGGCATCACCCACACCACCGGGCCGAAGAAGATCCTGCGACCGCTCCCCACCCCCAGCCCCGCGGGCCGGCCGCTGCCGCATGACGGCTGGCCCGACCAGGACACCGATATCCACCACGTCGACGACTGGCGACGCAGATTCGCCACCCGAGAGACACCGGCGACCCCGGAACCGATCACGCACGACCCCGACGACCCGCCACCGTTCTAGGTGCCGCAGTAGGTGACGTACCCCGTGGCCGACGGGTCGCCGCGGGCGTAGTCCTCCAGGCCCGGCCGCTCCTCGTAGGGGTGCGAGACGACGTCGACGAGCCGGTGGAACGGCGCGGGGTCGCCGGCGACCGCGGCGTCCAGGGCGGACTCGACGTGGTGGTTGCGCGGGATGTAGACGGGGTTGACGCGGTCCATCGCGTCGGCGGATCCGTCGACCGGGCGGTCCTGCTCCTCCAGCGCCGCCCGCCAGCGCGCCAGCCACGCGTCGAGCGCCCCGCGGTCGACGACGAGGTCGAGCACCGGGGAGGCGTCACCGCGTGCGGCGCTCGAGAGGCCGCGGAAGAAGCGGGTGTGGTCGGGGTGCTGGTCGGCCATCAGCGTGACGAGCTCCTCGACGAGCTCGCCGTGGTCCCCGGTCAGCCCGAGCTTCGCGTGCAGCCCCGCCGAGCGGTGCCGGGTGAAGCGCTGCGCGAACGACGACACGACGTCGGTGGCCGCGGGGATCGCGTCCTCCGGGTCGTCCTCGATGAGGGTCAGCAGCGACTCCGCGAACCGGGCGAGGTTCCACTGCGCGGCCTGCGGCTGGTTGCCGTACGCGTAACGGCCGCCGTGGTCGATCGAGCTGAACACGGTCGCCGGGTCGTAGGCGTCGAGGAAGGCGCAGGGCCCGTAGTCGATCGTCTCGCCGGAGATCGTCATGTTGTCGGTGTTCATGACGCCGTGCACGAAGCCGACGTCCATCCACTGCGCGACGAGCGCCGCCTGCACCTCGACGACCGCCTCGAGCAGGGCCAGCGCCGGCCGCTCGGCCTCGGCGGCCTGGGGATGGTGGCGCGCGATCGCGTGGTCGGCCAGGCGGCGCAACACGTCGGCGTCGCCGGTGGCGGCCGCGTACTGGAAGGTGCCGACGCGCAGGTGGCTGGATGCGACGCGGGCGAGGACGGCGCCCGGCAGCGGGCGCTCGCGCATCACCCGCTCACCGGTGGTGACCACGGACAGGGCGCGCGTGGTCGGGATGCCCAGCGCGTGCATCGCCTCGCCGACGACGTACTCGCGCAGCATCGGCCCGAGCGTGGCCAGCCCGTCGCCGCCGCGGGCGAACGGTGTGCGGCCGGAGCCCTTGAGGTGCAGGTCGCGACGCCGCCCTCCGGTGTCGGTGATCTCGCCGAGCAGCAGCGCCCGCCCGTCGCCGAGACGCGGCGAGTAGTTGCCGAACTGGTGCCCGGCGTAGGCCATGGCCACCGGGGTGGCGCCCGCGGGCACGGCCGTGCCGGCCAGCACGGCGACGCCCTCGGGCGTGCGGAGCGCCTCGGCGTCCAGTCCGAGCTCGCGGGCCAGCTCGTCGTTGAACGCGACCAGCTCCGGCGACCGGGCGGGCGCGGCCTGCCACGGCCGGTAGAGGCCCCCGAGGTCCCGGACGAACCAGTCGTCGAGGGTGAGGGGCGACGCGGCGACGGTCATGGATCCGAGCCTAACCGCGCATCCGATGAGGTATGCCTGATCAGCGTCGTGATGCGAACCGGCGACGGCGTGCGCGGGGTGGACCCGAACCCGAAGCGGACGGGCGGATCGACCGGTGCGAGCGGGCCCTGGCCGGCGCCTTTCCCCGGGCGCGGAGGCGGCAGCGACCCGGTGCAGGCCCCGCGCCCCCGTCGTCGGTCCATGCTCCGGGCCGCCCGCTCACCATCGGACGGGCAGCTGCTGCGGGCCCCGCACCAGCGCGGTCTTGCGCCACACGACCTCGCCGGCCAGGTCGAGCGTCGGCACGCGCGTGACGAGCGTCGTCAGCGCCGTCTGCAGTTCCATGCGCGCCAGCGACGCACCGAGGCAGTGGTGGGGGCCGAAGCCGAATGCGACGTGGTTGGTTCCCTCGCGCTCGAGGTGCAGCTCCTCGGGGTCGTCGAACACCGCGGGGTCACGGTTGGCTGCGATCGTCGAGACGAGCACGGCCTCGCCCGCGTGCACCGTGCCGCCCTCGAGCTCGACGTCCTCCGTCGCGATGCGCGGCAGTCCGGCGTGGCGGCCCAGCGGCGTGATGCGCAGCATCTCCTCGACGGCAGCCGGCACCTTCTCGGGGTCGGCGACCAGCGCCTCCCACCGCGACCGCTGCGAGAGCAGCGTGAGCACCATGTCGCTGGCCATGTTCATGGTCGTCTCGTGGCCTGCGACCAGGATGGCGACGCCGAGGTTCACCAGCTCGCCCTCGGAGAGCCGGTCGCCGTCGTCCTCACGTGCCGCGACCAGTGCGCCGAGGACGTCGTCGCCGGGGCCCTCCGAGCGCGACCGCCGGTCGGCGACCAGCGTGCCGATGTAGCGCTGCAGGTCCGCCATCGCGGCCTGGCGCTTCTCGGTCGGCACCTTCGACGTCGAGAGCATCGCGTCCGCGCCGGCGCGGAAGAGGTCGCGGTCGGCGAGCGGGACGCCGAGCAGCTCGCAGATCACGATCACCGGCAGCGGCATGGCGACGGCCTCGACGAGGTCGGCGGGAGGCCCGCCGGCGAGCATGTCGTCGACGAGCCCGTCGGCGACCTCGCGCACGCGCGGGCGCAGCGCCTCCGCGCGGCGGGCGGTGAACGCCGACGCGACCAGCCGGCGGACGCGGCCGTGCTCCGGCGGGTCGATGTTGGTGATCGTCTCCGGACGGTCGATCCGCTCCGGGACCGCGCGCGGCACGTCGGCGCCGACCACCGCGGCGCGGCTGAACCGCGGGTCCGAGAGCACGGTCTTCACGTCGGCGTACCGCGTCGCGAGCCAGCCCTCCTCGCCGTAGGCCATGCGGATGCGGGCCAGCGGCTCCTCGGCACGCAGCCGGGCGTAGGCGGGGTCGAACTCGAGGGCCTCGGCCTCGCCGAACGGGTAGTCGTGGGCGTACGGGCAGGTGCTGGCTTCAGTGCTCACCGTTGGTTCTCCTGTGATCGGCGCTCGCCCACTACTATGACACCTAATGACACAAAGTCGCATCGGGACAAATCGTGCTCGGAGCGACTAGCCTCACCGGTCATGACGCCCCCGGAGGCGACGCGTGCCCACCGCGGGCGCCGGCCGATGAGCGACCGGCGCCGCGGCCTGCAGCGGCTGGAGATCTCCCGCGAGGCCGTGCGGCTCTTCCGCGCGCAGGGCCTCGCGGCCACCAGCGGGGAGCAGATCGCCGAGGGCGTGGGCCTGTCGGTACGCACCCTGTGGCGCTACTTCCGTAGCAAGGAGAGCTGCATCGAGCCGCTGCTCTCGCAGTCCGCCGACGCTTTCGTCGCGATGCTGCGCCGCTGGCCGCGCGAGCGGTCGCTCGAGGACCACATGATCGCCGACCCGGGGGTGTCGTCGCCCGCATCCCCGGGCGACGACGAGGCCGCGCTGGCGGTGATCGCCATGTCCCGCACCGAGCCCGCCTTCCGCGCGATCTGGCTGGTGGTCCACGAGCGCACCGAGTCCGTGCTCGCCGAGGTGATCGCCGATCGCCTCGGCCGCGGGCCGCGCGAGCTCGCCGTGCGCGTGCAGGCGGCCACGCTCGCCGCCGCGCTGCGGATCACCACCGAGGACTACGCGGCGGCCCTCGCCGACGGGCTCGCGATCACCGACGAGGATATGATCGCCCGGCTCGACGAGGCCGTGCGGGCGGCCACCCACGGGGTCATCGGGGAAGCGGTCACCTGACCCGGGTCGTCACCCAGTGCTCGAGCGTCGTGAACGCCGCCTGGTGTCCGAGCGAGCCGTCGGGGCCGGTGTCGAAGGCGTGGTCGGCGAACGGGATGTCGACCTGGGCGGTCTCCACCCCGGCGGCGCGGGCGGCCTCGAGGAAGTGGGTCGCGCCTTCCGGCGGGACGAGGTGATCGCGGGCCGGCACGATCGCGAAGGTCGGCGGTGCCTCGGGGCTCAGGGCCGCCACGCCGGTCATGGCGCGGTAGCGGTCGGGCACCTCGTCGGGCGTGCCGCCGGTGTAGCCGACCGCGAAGCGCTGGGCGCCCTGCCCGCGGCGGTAGGTGTCGGCCAGGTCGACGGCCGGGTACACGGTCGCGATCGCGCGGGGGGTGGGGACGGGCACCGGTGACGTGCACGCCGTGGGCTGGGTCCCGGAGGCGGCCCGGTAGCCGACGGAGACCGCGAGCTGGCCGCCCGCGGAGTCGCCGCCCAGCACGATCCGCCGCGGGTCGCCGCCCTGCTCGGCCGCGAGCTCGGCGACGCGCGCGAGCGCGCAGGCGACCTGCGGGCCCGCGACGTCCCAGGTCGGACGGCCGGGCTCGGCGAGCGTGTACTCCACCGAGATCGCGAGGAAGCCCGCGTCGGCGAGGCGGCGCATGTCGGCGGCGCGGTCGAGCTCCGACCCCGTCACCCAGCCGCCGCCGTGCACCCAGACGAACACGGGCGCCGGGCCGGTCGCGCCACGCGGGCGCGTGATCGCGAGGTGGAGGTCCTGGCCCCGGGGAGTGGTCGTGTAGACGGTGCGGGCGTCGGGCGCGGAACCCTCGGGCGGACCGGCGAGGGTCAGCGCGCGCCACGGGTCGACGCTCCCGCCGCCGCGCAGCGTCGCGGTGACCACGGCGCCGACGGCCCCGGCGAGCACGAGCGTCGCGACCGTCGCGACCACGGCGACCGTGGTGGTGAGCGCTCGTCGCTTCCTCGGTCGCGTCGTCAGCCACGCCCCGACCGTCACGACGACGCCGAGCAGCACGAGCAGCGGGCCCCACACCACGACGAGGCGCTTCGAGGGCCCGGCGCCGAACAGCGAGAGCCCCGGCGCGAGGGCGGTGAGCGCCGCGGCGAGCAGGAAGAGCGTCGCGACGGCGAGGACGACGAGGAGCGCGACGGCGACGGCCGGCGGCACGCGCGGCACCGGGGTCGAGTCCTCGTCAGCCACGGCCACCACCTCCCCAGGGTGCACCGGGTGGTGGTGCGCACTTTCGGGTGCCCTGGCCTCTCGGGCACGGGTGTCCGGCGAGAAGATCGCGCCCATGGCTCGCACCGTCGCCGATCAGCTCATCGAGGTCCTGATCCAGGCCGGCGTGCGCCGGATCTACGGGTTGGTCGGGGACAGCCTGAACCCGATCGTCGACGCCGTGCGCCGCTCGGGCGGCGCCGCGCAGGGCGGGATCGACTGGGTCCACGTGCACAACGAGGAGGCCGGGGCGCTCGCCGCGGCCGCCGAGGCCCAGCTGACCGGCACCCTCGCGGTGTGCGCCGGCAGCTGCGGGCCCGGCAACACGCACCTCGTCCAGGGCCTCTACGACGCGCACCGCTCGGGCGCGCCGGTGCTCGCGATCGCGTCGCACATCCCGTCGCTGCAGATCGGCACCGACTACTTCCAGGAGACGCACCCCGAGCGGCTGTTCGTCGAGTGCTCGTCGTGGGTGGAGCTGATCTCCCGGCCGGAGCAGATGCCGCGCCTGCAGCGCATCGCGATGCAGACCGCGCTGGCCGACCGCGGGGTCTCGGTGCTCGTGCTGCCCGGCGACATCACCGCCCTGCCCGCCGCGCACCCGACGGGCCGGGGCGACCTCGTCGCGCCGTCGTCGGTCGTCCAGCCCGCGCCCGACCGCGTCGAGGCCCTCGCCGAGCGGATCAACGGCGCGCGCACGGTGACGCTGTTCGTCGGGGCCGGCGTGCGCGAGGCCCGTGACGAGGTGCTGGCGCTGGCCGGGCGGGTCAAGTCGCCGGTCGGGCACTCGCTGGGCGGCAAGGAGTGGATCCAGTACGACAACCCCTACGACGTCGGCATGAGCGGGCTGCTCGGCTACGGCGCCTGCTTCGAGGCGAGCCACTCCGCCGAGCTGCTCGTGCTGCTGGGCACCGACTTCCCCTACGACGGGTTCCTGCCGCAGGCGCGCACCGTGCAGGTCGACCGCGACGCGCGGCACCTCGGGCGCCGCACCGTGCTCGACCTCGGCGTGGAGGGCGACGTCGGGGCGACCCTGCGCGCGCTGCTCCCGCTCGTCGAGGAGAAGACCGACCGCACGTTCCTGGACACGATGCTGCGCCACCATGCCGACGCGCTCGAGCACGTCGTCGACGCCTACACCTCGCGCGTCGAGGACCACCGGCCCGTCCACCCCGAGTACGTCGCGTCGGTCCTCGACGACGAGCTCGACGACGACGCCGTCGTCACCGTCGACACCGGCATGGGCAATGTCTGGGCCGCGCGCTACATCTCGCCGACCGGTCGCCGGCGCATCATCGGCTCGTTCCGCCACGGGACGATGGCCAACGCGCTGCCGCACGCGATCGGGGCGGCGGTCTCCCAGCGCGACGCGCAGGGCGGCCGTCAGGTCGTGTCCATGTCCGGGGACGGCGGTCTGACCATGCTGCTCGGCGAGCTGCTGACCGCCGTCGAGCAGGACCTCGACCTCACCGTCGTCGCGTTCAACAACGGCTCGCTGGGCATGATCCGTCTGGAGATGATGGTCGCCGGGTTCCCGTCGTTCGAGACCGACCACGGGCCCGCCGACCTCGGCGCGATCGCCCGTGCGGCCGGGCTGCACGCCGTGACCGTCGAGGATCCGCGCGCGCTGCGCGGCGCGTTGCGGGAGGCGCTCGACCACCGCGGTCCGTCGCTGGTCGACGTGCGCACCGACCCCAACGCGCTGTCGATCCCGCCGCACATCACCGCCGAGCAGGTCCGCGGCTTCGCGCTCGCGGGCATGCGCACCGTGCTCGCCGGCGGCGTCGGGAAGATGGTCGACCTCGCGCGCTCGAACCTCCGCTCGGTGCCGCGGCACCCACTGCGGTAGTCACCAGGCGTCGGGTTCGAGCTCGGCGGTCGATGTCGCGCCGGCCCGGGGCTCGAGTCGCCCGCGCCACGAGAGCGACGAACCTCGGCCGTCGCTCACCGTGGTCGTCGACGCCATGCACTCGCCCGAGAGTGTGATGAAGCGCTCGCGAGCGAGTGCTCTGGGTCATCGTCGCTGGTCGGCTGGTGATCGACGACGCGCAGATGTTGCTCACCCACCCCGGATTCTTGATCTGTTCCAGAAAAGGGGCGACACTGCGACCCGTGTCACCGCCGGTCCCGACCAGCCCGCCGACGGGCTCGACAGGTCCGGGAGCCCGGCTCCACCGCATTGACAGCTCAGTGACCCGGAGGACTTCCTCGTGTCCGAACACGTGACCCGCGAGACCGAGATGAACACGCAGGATGCGGGTGGCTGCCCGGTCCACGCGGGTCGTCTCGCGCACCCGACCGAGGGTGGCGGCAACGTCGACTGGTGGCCGAACCAGCTGAACCTGCGCGTCCTGCGCACGCACACGGCGGTGTCGAACCCGCTGGACGACGGCTTCGACTACGCCGAGGCCTTCAAGACCGTCGATCTCGACGCGCTCGCCGCCGACGTCGACCACGTCCTGACCACCTCGCAGGACTGGTGGCCCGCCGACTTCGGCCACTACGGCGGCCTCATGATCCGACTGGCGTGGCACTCGGCCGGCACCTACCGGCTCGCCGACGGCCGCGGCGGCGCCGGCATGGGCCTGCAGCGCTTCGCGCCGCTCAACAGCTGGCCGGACAACGGCAACCTCGACAAGGCGCGCCGCCTGCTGTGGCCGGTCAAGCAGAAGTGGGGCCAGAAGATCTCTTGGGCCGACCTGCTGATCCTCGCCGGCAACCGCGCCCTCGAGACCATGGGCTTCACGACCTTCGGCTTCGCCGGCGGCCGCCCCGACGTGTGGGAGCCCGACAACGAGACCTACTGGGGCCCGGAGAACTACTGGCTCGGAGGCGACCAGCGCTACACCGGTGACCGCCAGCTCGAGCAGCCCCTCGGCGCCTCGCAGATGGGCCTCATCTACGTCAACCCGGAGGGCCCGGACGGCAACCCGGACCCGCTCGCCGCGGCCCGCGACATCCGCGAGACCTTCGGCCGGATGGCGATGAACGACGAGGAGACCGTCGCCCTCATCGCCGGCGGCCACACGTTCGGCAAGACCCACGGTGCGGCCGACCCCGACCAGTACGTGGGCCCCGAGCCCGAGGGCGCCTCGATCGAGGAGCAGGGCCTCGGCTGGCACCAGAAGTTCGGCAAGGGCAAGGGCCGCGACACCATCACCTCCGGCCTCGAGGTCACCTGGACCTCCACGCCGGCGCGGTGGAGCAACGGCTACTTCGACAACCTCTTCGGCTACGAGTGGGAGCTCCACAAGTCGCCGGCCGGCGCCTGGCAGTACCGCCCGGTGGCGGGCGGCGGCGCCAACACCGTGCCGGACCCGGAGACCGGTGAGCTGACCCGCCAGCCGACGATGCTCGTCACCGACCTCTCGCTGAAGGTCGACCCGGTCTACAAGGAGATCTCGCAGCGGTTCCACCAGAACCCGGACGAGTTCGCCGACGCGTTCGCCCGCGCCTGGTACAAGCTGACCCACCGCGACATGGGCCCGATCCAGCGCTACCTTGGTCCCTGGGTGCCGCAGGAGACGCTGATCTGGCAGGACCCGGTGCCCGCGCACGAGGGCCCGCTGGTCAGCTCGGCGGAGATCGCGGAGCTGAAGAAGCAGATCCTCGACTCCGGCGCGAGCGTGTCGTCACTCGTCAAGGCCGCGTGGGCGTCGGCGTCGACGTTCCGCATCGGCGACAAGCGCGGCGGTGCCAACGGCGCGCGCGTGCGCCTCGACCCGCAGATCGACTGGGAGGTCAACGACCCGCAGGAGCTGCGCCGGACGCTGTCGACCCTCGAGGACGTCCAGAAGGCGTTCAACGCCACGGGCACGCAGGTCTCGCTGGCCGACCTCATCGTCCTCGGCGGCGTCGCGGCGGTGGAGAAGGCGGCGAAGGACGCCGGTCACGACGTCAGCGTCCCGTTCACCCCGGGCCGCACCGACGCGTCGCTCGAGTGGACCGACGTCGACTCGTTCACCCACCTCGAGCCGAAGGCCGACGGCTTCCGCAACTACCTCGGCAAGGGCCACGCGCTCCCCGCCGAGTACCTGCTGGTCGACCGTGCGAACCTGCTCAACCTGTCGGCGCCGGAGCTCACGGTGCTGGTCGGGGGTCTGCGCGTCCTGGGTGCCAACACCGGCGGCTCGACACACGGCGTGCTCACCGAGCGCGTCGGTCAGCTGACGAACGACTTCTTCGTCAACCTGCTCGACGGGAACCTCCAGTGGGCGGGCGTGGCCGAGGAGGACGGCATCTACGAGGCCCGCGGCGCCGACGGCGAGGTCCGCTGGACCGGCACCCGCAACGACCTCGTGTTCGGCTCGAACTCCGAGCTGCGTGCGATCGCCGAGGTCTACGCGTCCTCGGACGGAGCCGACAAGTTCGTCCGCGACTTCGCGGCGGCGTTCGACAAGGTCATGCAGCTGGACCGCTACGACCTGACGTAGTCGCCCGACGGACCGAGGGACGCCCCGGCTGCGCACGTCGCAGCCGGGGCGTCCCTCGGTCCGGGGCCTACTCCTCCGTGGGCAGCCAGGCGCCGTGCAGACCCAGCGGGACCCGCACCGGGATGCGGACGCGGGCGACCGGCCCGGAGCCGGGGTCGGCACCGGGGATGACGACGAACCAGCTCGACCGGTCGGTGCGGTCGGTCGCGAACGTGACCCACCAGCCGTGCTCCGAGTCCTCGTCGCCGGGGTGCGGGACGAAGCAGGGTTCGCCGACCGAGAGGTCGCCGGCGTCCCAGGTGACGGTCGTCCCGGTCGCGGGGTCGAGCCAGAGCACGGCGTCGAACTCCCCGTTCGCGAGCGCGACGCGGCCGGTCTTCGTGCCGAGCGCGACGACGTCGTGGCGCTGCCCGAGCCGGCGGTCGTCGACGCGCGGGAACTCCATCCCGTGCGGGTCGGTGAGGAACCGGCGGGTGATCGACCCCGTCCCCGGGTCGATCTCCGCGCGCGAGATGCCGCCGACCACCGGGCTCGTGCTCGGCGAGAGCCCGCCCGGCCGGGACCACTCGACGTAGTCCAGCACGACGCCCCCGTCGTCGGCGTCGTACGCGTTGGCGCTGTGCCAGCTCCAGAACGCGTCGGTGTGCGCCCAGCGGACCGGGCCGCCGTCGCGGGGGATCAGCGCGATCCGCGTGCCGTCCTGGGGACGCCAGGCGAGCAGCGAGCCGCCGCGCATCACCGCCGCCACGTCGAAGTAGAGCGGGCCGAGCACGAGCACGACGAAGCGCTCGGTGATCGCCATGTCGTGGATCATCACCGGGGTGTCGACGTCGGGCACGACCGTCGGCAGGCGCCGCGCGGCACCGTCGGGGCCGAGCACCGACCAGGTCAGGTACGGCGGCTCGAGCCCGTAGCAGAACACGACCATCTCGCCGGTGCGCGGATCGACCTTGGGGTGCGCGCACATCCCGGCGGGCAGCGAGCCGCCGAAGGTCTCGCGGCCGATCGTCGCGAGCTCCGGTGTGAGTGCGTACGGCGGGGCGCCCTCCGCGAGCGCGAGCAGCCTCCCGCCGTGGCGCACGACGTTGATGTCGGGCAGGTCCTTCATCGCCCCGGCGAGCGACGGGCCGACCTCCTCGGCGCTCGGCGTGTAGCCGGTCATCAGGCCGCCCCAGAGGGCGCGCCCGGCGGCGATCTCGGCGTCGAGCTGGGGCGTGTGCACGAAACGGTTGGCGTACCGGGCGCGGCCCTCCGACACCGACAGACCGTGCAGCATCCCGTCGCCCTCGAGGGGATAGACGTAGGAGCCGAGCGGGGTGAAGCGCGGGTTGGGGCCGTTGCGGAGGTACATGCCGTCCATCTCGGGCGGCAGCTCGCCGGTGACCTCGAGGTCGCCGGCGTCGCTCTCGTCGATCACCGGCTCGAAGGACCCGGACAGGTGCGGGTCGTGGGCGGCGTCGACGGGCGGGGGCGCGCTCGGCGCGGTGGCGGTCATGCGGCGCTCCTTCAGGCCGGCTGGGCGGGGGGTCGGGGCGCCTCGTGGGCCTCCTGGGCACCGTGGGCCGCGTCGTTGCGCGCCTGCTCCGCCGCGTGGTCCGGGTACCAGCTGGTGATCTCGACGGCGACCACGATCGCGACGACCGGGATCACCCAGTTGAAGACGTCCGGGCTGGCGCCGAGGTAGCCGACCGCCGCGTCGCAGAGTGCGTTGAGGACGAAGACGCCACCCCACAGGCCGGTGAGCACGCGATTGACCTTCGTGAAGGTCGGCGTGTCCCAGACCTCCGGCGGCGCCTGCTTCTTCGCGTAGAACTCGGTGAACGGGCGGCCGACGGCGAGCGAGCCGAGGGCGACCACCGCGATCACGACGCTCGAGAGCAGCTGCGCGCGGTCCTCGATCGGCTGCAGCGCCGCGCGGTCGAGCACGAGGGCGAGCACCACGAGGACGGCGAAGAAGAGGAGCGCCGCGGCCTCGAGGATGCTGATCGACCGGCTCCGGCGCCAGTCCGGCACCGAGAGGACCAGTGTGCAGACGAGCGCCGCGAGCGCCGCCCACATCCAGGTGCTCGGCCCCGCGACGACCGAGAAGACGATCCAGGGCACGAACCCCAAGAAGACGGCGGCCTTCTGCACGATGCCTCCTGCCGAATGCTGATGACTCTCCGTCATCATGGAAGCAGGGGCGCGGCGGTTCAAGACCTGTGGTGGACCGGCGACTCGCGCTTGGTAACGATCTCGCGGCTGGTACTGGGCCGAACGCGTGACGAACTCAGTGCGTGGGGCCGACGGTGCGGAGCGTGGCGATCGCGGCGCGCAGCGGCACGCCCCCGACCGTGCGCGGCATCGGCACGCGTCCGGCACCGGCGCCGACCACGACCAGGCCGTCGACCGCCGGGTGCTGGGCGTAGCGGGCGAGCCGCGTCGTCAGTGCTTCGTCGGTGGCCGAGACCGCCGGCACGACGCCGATCGACGCCTCGACACGCGGGAACGGCTCCGCGACGAGCAGGGGCAGCCGGTCGCCGCCGCCGAGGGCGTAGTCCCGGACCGTGACGAACCCGGCGCCCGCGAGCAGCAGCGCGATGACGCTGATCACCGAGGTGGGATCGAGGTGGGGGAACGCCGCACCCTCGATCAGATCGACCACGCGCTGGGCCAGCAGGTCCGCGTACACGATCCCCGCCCTTCGCCGCGTGCCGGTGTCATCGTCACATGATTCCCGCTACGTCGCCGCGGGGCGAGTCCCCGTTGCGGCGACGTGCACCGGTGTAGGAACGGCATCGATGACCGGCATCCCGAACATCAGACTCAACGACGGCACGGCGATCCCGCAGTTCGGGCTCGGCGTCTACCAGGTGCCCCCGGACGACACCGCTGCGCTGGTGCGCTCCGCGCTGGAGATGGGCTACCGCCACATCGACACCGCGCAGGGGTACGGCAACGAGGTCGGCGTCGGCCAGGGGTTGCGCGAGTCGGGCGTCGCGCGCGAGGACGTGTGGATCACGACCAAGCTCGACGACCCGTTCCACGGCGACGCCGCGCCGGCCTCGCTGGACGACAGCCTCGCCCGGCTCGGCACGGACTACGTCGACCTCTTCCTCGTTCATCGCCCCGGCGAGGGTGACGACGTCGACACCTGGAAGGCGCTCGAGTCGCTGCGCGCCGACGGGCGGGTGCGCTCGATCGGCCTCTCCAACTTCGACCGTGTCGGCGTCGAGCGCCTCGTCGACGCGACCGCGGTCGTGCCCTCGGTGCACCAGATCCGGCTCAACCCGCGGACCCCGCAGAGCCCCCTGCGCCGCTACCACCGGCGCCGGGGGATCGCCACGGAGTCGTGGGCGCCGCTGCGGGAGGGCAAGCTCGCGCGCGACCCGATCGTGCGCCGGGTCGCGGCGCGCCACGGCCGCACGCCCGCGCAGATCGTCCTGCGCTGGCACCTGCAGCACGGGCTCATCGTCTTCCCGAAGTCGTCGAGCACGGAGCGGCTGCGCGAGAACCTCGACGTCACCGGCTTCGAGCTCTCCCGCGCGGACCTGGTCGCGCTGGGCCTGCTGCGCCGCAAGCCCTGACGATCACGCGAACCGCTCAGGCGGGGAGGGTCGACGCCCCGTGGGGCCGGCGGGCGACGAAGTGCTCGTCGTGGTCGCGGTCGGCCGCGTCGCGGGCCGGGACCTGGTTCCAGCCGCTGACGAACACGCCCTGCTCGGTGAGCACGCGCACGGCGACCGCCTGGGCCACGGCCGGGCGGACGCGGGGTGCCGCCCCGCGCGGGGCCAGCGGCATCGACCACGAGACACGACCGCCCCGGCGGCACAGCAGCGACCAGCCGTCACGAGACGGCGGGATCTCACGCAGCAGCTCGTAGGTCACGTCCTCGACGACGGCCGCTGCGCGGCGCGGGGCGGGGGCGTCGAGCCCGGTGAGATCGCGCAGCCCGATGACGTCCAGTTCGCGGTTCGTGATCATCGTGTCCCTCCCCGCCGTGGCGTCGGCCCCGCGTGCCCCCCGGCGATACACAGCAGTCACGTATCGAATCGGCCTAAACGTTATCCTCGCCACAGTCGACTGGGCAATACGGTCCGTATCAGTGGCCCCGGATGGCGCACCCAGAGGTCACGATTCGGTCACCCGGTCGGCCCAGCTGCCGTCGCCGCTCGTCAGAGCGACGAGCGCAGCGTCGCATCGGCCACGGAACGCGCCGATACGACACGTTTGTGTATCGGTGCGTCGGGGCCACCTGGGAGTCGTGTCTGCGGCCGAGCACGACCTCGCGCGCCCACCGGAGGCCCCACCGACCCGTCCGACGACGTCGGGTGACGGCGCGGGGCACGTCGGGGGGCGTCCCCGGAACACCGAGATCGACCGGCTCGTGCTCGAGGTCGTCCTGCGCCACCTGCGCCACGACGGGCTGCCGGGTCTGTCGGTCGCCGCGGTCGCCGAGGAGGCGGGCACGACCCGGGCGGCGGTCTACCGCCGGTGGGCCGGGCGCACCGAGCTCGCGGTCGCCGCGCTCGCGACGATCCGCGACGGTGACCCGGGCCCGTCGTCGGGCGACCCGTTCGCCGACCTCGTCGCCGAGCTCGCGCGCTTCCGGCGCTTCGTCGTCGAGCACGACGCGACCGCGCTGGTGGCCGCGGCCCTCGTGGCCGGCACCGACCCCCGCGTCCGCGAGCAGATCCGCCACCAGCTGATGGAGCCCTGGCGGGGGCGTCTGCGGGCGTGCCTGCGCGCCGGGGTCGAGGCGGGCCACCTGCGCGGGCACGCCGACCACACCACGGCGGAGGACCTGCTGACCGGCTCGTGGCTGGCCCACGCCGCGCGGGGCGAGACCCTCGCCGAGGACTGGGCGGCCCGCACGGCGGCCCTGGTGTGGGCCGGGTGCGGCGGCGTACCGGGGGAGTCGCGCGTCGACGGGGCCGGGCTGGACCGGGCGGGGCCGGCCCCGATCGGGTGATCGAGTTCCGCGCCCTGCGCGCCGTTGTGGGGGTGTGACCGTTTCGTCGGGTATCGCGACCTCCCACAGAGCCCCCGTCCGCCTCGTCGCCGGTGTCGCGGCGGTGCGCGACGCCATCGCCGACGGCTCCCTCCACCACCACCGGCCCGAGGAGGTCCCCGCGGGCGTCCGGTCGTACGCCGTGGACGTGGTGCGGGCCTGGGCCGCGGGGGAGGACGTCGAGGCCCAGCGCCGGCGGTGCGGGGTGTGCGCCCCGGCCCTCGTCACGCCCCGTCCGCGCGAGCGCCGCTGACCTGCCCTGTCCGTCGACCGCTACACGTCCACGGCGGCCGCCTCCGGGTCCGCCGAGGCGCCCCGCACGGGCAGGTCGGCGAAGAACGCCGGCGGGTCGGCCCACGGGTCCGCGGGCGTGCCGGCCTCCGCGTCGCGGATCGCCCGCCAGACGCGGTCGGGCGTCAGCGGCATGTCGACGTGACGCACCCCGAGCGGGGCGAGGGCATCCACGACGGCGTTCTGCACCGCGGGGGTCGCTCCGATCGTCGCGGCCTCGCCGATCCCCTTGGCGCCCAGCGGGTTGTAGGGCGTGGGGGTCTCGGTGGACGAGGCCTCGTAGGACGGCACCTCGGCCGCGGTCGGCAGCAGGTACGCGGCGAACGTGCCCGACGTCGGGTTGCCGTCGGCGTCGTAGGAGAAGCCCTCCCACAGCGCCTGCGAGATGCCCTGCGCGAGCCCGCCGTGCTGCTGACCGGCGACGAGCGTCGGGTTGAGCACGGTGCCGCAGTCGTCGACGGCGACGTGCCGGACCGGCGTGACCCGCCCGGTGTCGAGATCGACCTCGACGACGGAGACGTGCGCGCCGAACGGGTAGGTCGCGCCGGGCTGCTGCTCGTCGCGCACCTCGGCCAGCGACACCCCCTGCTCCTCGGCCGCGGCGGTGATCTCGCGCCAGGTCAGCGCCCGGTCCGGGACGCCCGCGACGCCGAGACCGCTGTCGGTGCCTGCTCCGACGACAGCGATGTCGTCGACGTCCGCCTCGAGCGCGGACGCGACGACCTCGCGCGCCCGGGCGAGCACGGTGTCGGCCGCGACGAGCACGCTGGAGCCGGCGAGCTGCAGCGACCGCGAGCCGCCCGTCCCGCCCCCGCGCGGCACGGCCGCGGTGTCGGACTGTACGAAGCGCACCTGCTCCATCGGGACGCCCAGGCGGTCGGCGACGATCATCGCGAACGACGTCGCGTGCCCCTGACCGTGCGCGGAGGTCCCCACCGCGACCGTCGCGCCGCCGTCGGCGTCGACGCTCACCGATCCGTACTCCCCGCCGCCGCCCCCGGCGGTGACCTCGACGTACACCGCGAGCCCGATGCCCAGCGCGACGCGGTCGCCGCGCGCACGCCGCTCCGCCTGCTCGCGGCGCAGCGCGTCGTACCCGGACTCGCGCAGCGCCACGTCCAGGGCGTGGCCGTAGTCGCCGGAGTCGTAGAGCGAGCCCGTCCGCGTGGTCAGCGGGAACTCCTCGGGCGCGAGGAAGTTCTTCCGCCGCAGCTCGGCGGGGTCCATGGCGAGCTCGGCCGCGGCCATGTCCACCAGCCGCTCGACCATCGCCGCGGCCTCCGGACGCCCGGCGCCGCGGAACGCGCCCATCGGCGTCGTCGTGGTCAGCACCGCGACGGCGTCGTAGGCGATCTCGGGGATGCGGTAGACGCCCTGCGCCATGTTCCGCGTGGGGCCCAGCGCGAGCGCGCCGCCGAACCCCGCGTAGGCGCCGGAGTCGCCGACCACCCGGGCGCGCAGCCCCGTGATCGTGCCGTCGCGGCGCAGCCCGAGCTCGCCGTACTGCACCTGGCCGCGGCCGTGCGGCATCGCGGTGAGGTTCTCCGAGCGCGTCTCGGTCCAGGTCACCGCCCGGCCCAGCAGTCGCGCCGCCTCGATGACCACGGCGTGCTCGGGCGCCATGCCGGCCTTGCCGCCGAACCCGCCGCCGACGTGCGGCGCGACCACGCGGACCCGCTCGGGGTCCCAGCCCCACTGGACCGCGACCTGCCCCCGCAGCCCGTGCGGCATCTGCGTGGAGACGTGCACGGTCATGTCGTAGTCGTCCCCACCCACCCCGTCGCGTGCGCCGCCCGGCGTCGCCGTCACGGCGTTGCCCTCCATGGGCGCGACGGCGAGGCGCTGGTTGACGATCCGCGCCCGCACCACGACGTCGGCGTCGTCGAGGGGGCGGACGTCGTCGGGGTCGCGGAACCCGGCGGCGAGGTTGGAGCCCAGCTCCTCGAACTGCAGCGGGGCACCGTCGGCGAGGGCGGCTTCGGGGTCGACGACGGGCTCGAGCGGGTCGTAGTCGATCTCGACGAGCTCGGCGGCGTCGACGGCCTCGGCGCGGGTGGTGGCGACGACGGCGGCCACCATGTCGCCGACGAAACGCACCTTGCCGCGGGCGAGCAGCGGCCGCGCGCAGGCGTCGTTGAGGACCATGAACGGCCGGTGGTCGGGGATGCCGGTCATGTCGTCGCCGGTCAGGACCGCGACGACACCGGGCGCCTCCCGGGCCTTCGCGACGTCGACCGAGTCGAGGCGCGCGTGCGCGAGGGGTGAGCGGACGAAGACGCAGAACAGCGTCCCCGGCGGCACGATGTTGTCGACGTACGTGGCGTGGCCCCGGAGGAGCTCGGGGTCCTCGACGCGGCGGACGGCCGTTCCCATGATCGAACCAGGCACGTTCTCGACGGTAGGCCTTCGAGTGCACTCGAACGCAAGTCGGGAGAAATCGTCGCGGGGTCCGTGTCGAAACCGCCCAGGGCGTTCGCCGTGCGGGCGAGACCGTCCGCCCCACCCCGAGGAGCCCCCCGATGAACACCCCCACTCCCGACACCGCCCCCACCCGCACCGGCTACGCCCCGATCGGCGACCTGCGGATGTACTTCGAGATCCACGGTGACGAGAACGCGGGCCCGCCCCTGCTGCTCCTGCACGGCGGCCTGTTCGGCATCGACCTGCGGTGACCACGTTCCTGGACGCGTGACCCTCAGCCCAGGAGCTCCGCGTGGAGCTCCGTCGCCCTTGACGAGCCTTCGGTAGTGTCAGATAGTCGACGCTAACGTAAAACGCGTGGCTCGGGTCACGCCTGCTCGACGAGGAGTGATCCATGACCTACGTGATCGGCGTCGACGTGGGGGGCACGTTCACCGACGCGGTGCTCGACGACGACTCCGGCTCGGTGATCGCGGCGAAGGCACCGTCGACGCCCCCGGACTACTCCCGCGGCGTGCTGGACGTGCTCGCACTGCTCGCCGAGCAGCTCGGGCGCTCGGTCGAGGAGATGCTGGCCGACACCCACCACGTGGCCCACGGCACCACGTCGAGCCTCAACGCCCTGGTGATGCGCCAGGTCCCCGACGTCGGGTTCCTGACCACCAAGGGCCACCGCGACTCGATCTTCATCATGAACGTCGAGGGCCGCTACCTCGGCCGCAGCCCGCACGAGCTGCAGCACGTCCTCGCGCAGGACAAGGACCACCATCTGCTGCCCAAGCGCCACGCCCGCGAGGTCACCGAGCGCGTCGACCGCGACGGCAACGTCGTCGTCGCGCTCGACGAGGGCGGGGTCCGTCGCCAGGTCGAGGCCCTGCGCGCCGACGGCATCCGCGCGATCGCGGTCTCCCTGCTGTGGGCCTTCCGCAACCCCGTCCACGAGCGCCGCATCCGCGACCTCGTGCACGAGATCGACCCCGACGTCTACGTCGCGCTCTCCAGCGAGGTCAGCCCTCGCATCCGCGAGTTCGCCCGCAACTCCACGACGATCATGAGCACGCAGGTGGGCCCCGGCCTGCGCGACTACCTCACGAACCTCGAGACCAGCCTCTCCGACCGCGGGCTCGCCGGCCCCCTGCTCGTCATGCAGTCGGGCGGCGGGGCGGTCGCCGCGTCCGAGGCGCCGGCCCAGGCCATCTCGACCGTCGGGTCCGTGCTCACCGGCGGCGTCGTCGGCTCGTCGCAGCTGGGCCGCAGGCTCGGCCACCGGAACATCATCTCCACCGACGTCGGCGGCACGACGTTCCTCGTCGGGCTCATCGTCGACGGCGAGCCGGAGCGCGACACCACGACCGTCATCAACCACCACCCGATCAACGTCCCGACGTTGAAGGTGCACGCCATCGGCTCCGGCGGCGGCGCGATCGCGTGGGTCGACGCCGGCGGGAACCTCCGCATCGGCCCGCAGAGCGCCCAGGCCGTCCCCGGCCCCGCCTGCTACGGCCAGGGCGGCACCGAGCCGACCAACACCGACGCCAACCTCGTGCTCGGCATCCTCCCGTCGTCGGGCCTGCTCGGTGGCCGCAAGGCGCTCGACGTGGAGAAGGCCCGCGAGGCGATCCGCACGAAGGTCGCGGAGCCGCTGGGCCTGTCGGTCGAGGACGCGGCCGCGGCCGTCCACGCCGCGCAGAACGCGCAGACCGGCGACCTGCTGCGCAAGAGCGTCGTCGAGGCCGGCCACGACCCGCGCGAGTTCGTCCTCTACGCCTTCGGCGGCTCCGGCCCCGCCTTCTGCGCGAAGTACGCGACGCACCTCGGCGTGAACGAGGTCGTCGTCCCGCTCGGCCCGGTCGCCTCGGCGTTCTCCGCCTACGGCCTCGCCGCGTCCGACATCGCGCTCGCCCAGGAGCTCTCCGACCCCGCCCAGCTCCCGGTCGACCCGGTGCGTGCGGAGAAGAACTTCGCCCAGCTCACCGACCAGGTCCGCCAGGGCCTCGACCGCCAGGGTCTCGAGTTCGACCGCGTCGAGATCGTCCGCGAGGTCGACATGCGCTACGCGATGCAGCTCGCCGAGGTCACGGTGACCGTCGGCGACGGCCCGCTCGACGAGAACGCCATGAACGATGTCGCGAACCGGTTCGAGCAGAAGTACGCCGAGCTCTACGGTCCGGGCTCCGGCTTCAGCGCCGCCGGCATTCAGGCCATCACCTACCGCGTCCGCGGTCGCGGCGTCCTGCCCTTCAGCCCGGAGCTGCCGCCGCTCGGGAAGGCCGACGGCGAGCCGCCCGCCAGCGGCAGGCGGCCGGTCTACCTCGAGATCGGCCAGGGTTTCGTCGACACCCCGATCTACGACTACACCGCCCTGCGCGCCGGCCACGTCGTCACCGGCCCGGCGGTGATCGAGGTCCCGACGACCACCGTCGTCGTCCCCGGCGGCCGCACCGGCACCGTCGACGAGCTCGGCAACCTCCACATCGTCAAGAACGCCAAGAACGGAGCCTGACCCATGGTGATGGCCGTCCCCGGCTCCGAGAGGTTCTCGAGCCGCCCGATCGACCCCGCCACGCTCGCCGCGCAGCTGCCCGAGAGCCTGCCCGTCCACACCGTCACCCAGCAGCAGATCGACGCGGTCGACCCGCTGACCTACGAGGTCATCCGGCACCGTCTCTGGTCGGTCACCGACGAGATGGGCGAGGCGCTCAAGCGCATGTCCGGCTCGCCGATCGTCACCGACGCGAACGACTTCGACTTCGCCGTGTCCGACGAGCTCGGCCAGGAGGTGCAGGTCGGGCTGTACAACACGATGCTCGTCGGCGCGGTGGACCTCGCGATCTACTGGACCCTGCAGCACCGCGCGGCCAACCCCGGCATCGCCGAGGGCGACATGTTCCTCACCAACGACCCGTGGGTCGGCGGCGGGCTGCACCAGAACGACGCGATGGTGTACCAGCCGGTGTTCTGGGAGGGGAAGCTGTTCGGCTGGACCTCCGCGATCGCCCACCAGCCCGACCTCGGCGGCGTCGGCCTCGGCTCGTTCTCGCCGGCCGCGCAGGACGTGTTCTCCGAGTCGCTGCCGACCCCGCCGGTCAAGGTCGTGCGCGACGGGCTGCTGCAGGACGACGTCGCCGACGTGTGGGTCCGCCGCTCGCGCGTGCCGATGATGATCGGGCTCGACCTGCGCGCGAAGGTCGGCGCCAACACCGTCGGCCGTGACCGGCTCCTCGCGGTGATCGAGCAGTACGGCGCCGACACGGTCAAGGCCGTGATGAAGCGGATGATGGCCGACGCCGAGTCGCGCCTGCGCGGCAAGCTCACGGACCTCCCCGACGGCACCTGGCACGCCACCGGCTACCAGGACCAGTCGCACACCGGCGACCGCGGCCTGCACAAGATCACGGTGGCGATGACGAAGGCCGCCGACCACCTGACCTTCGACTTCACCGGCACCGACCCGCAGTCCGGCGTCGTCAACTGCACGTACGCCGGCATGCGCGGCGGCGTGATGCTCGCGCTGCTGCCGATCCTCGCCGGCGACATCCCGTGGTCGGCCGGCGGGCTGATGCGCTGCTTCGACCTCGTCGCCGAGGAAGGCACGATCAACAACGCCGGCTTCCCGGCCGCGGTCGGCCGCGGGCCGATCGGGCCGGCGTGGCTGACCGGCAACCTCGTCGCCGAGTGTCTGAGCCAGATGCTCGACCAGGCGCCGAACCTCAGCAACGACGGGTCGCACGTCCAGGCCACGTGCTGCGGCACCTGGGACACCGCCGTGATCGCCGGTCTCGACCAGCGCGGGGCCGTCCCGACGCCGTTCCTGTCGATCATGATGGACCCGATGGCGGGCGGCTACGGCGCCCAGCCGCAGGCCGACGGCATGGACACCGGTGGCCTCTTCTGCATCCCGCTCGGGCGCGTCCCCGACGTCGAGATGACCGAGTTCCTCTACCCGGTGCTCGCGCTGTGGCGGCGTGAGGAGCCGGACTCGGGCGGACCCGGACGCCGGCGGGGTGGTGTCGGCGCGTCGCTCGCGATCACCCCGCACGGCACGAGCTTCCCGATCGGCCTGGTCCTCGCCTCCAACGGCAAGGCCGTCAGCCAGAACAACGGGCTCGCCGGCGGCTACCCCGGCAACACCGGTGTCGAGTGGATCGCCCGCGACAGCGAGGTCTCCGCGATGCTCGGCGCCGGCCGGATGCCGGGTGACCTCGACGAGGTCGGCGGCACCGCGGAGCTGCAGCCCTGCTACGGCGAGACGTACGTGGCGCCGGGCGAGGTCTTCACCATGTTCTGGCAGGGCGGCGGGGGCTACGGCGACCCGCTGACCCGCGACCCCGCCGACGTCGCCCGCGACGTGCGGGAGGAGAAGGTCACCGCGGCCACCGCGGCGGCGGCGTACGGCGTCGTCGTCGACGACGCCGGGACCGTGGACACGGGCGCGACCGAGGCGCGTCGCCGGGAGCTGCGCGACGCCCGGCGGGCGCGGGGCGAGGCCGGCGGAAGCCGGGAGACGATCGAGCTCACCGACAGCCGCCGGCTCGACGACAACCTCGTCGCGGTCGGCGATCAGGTGGCCTGCAAGCACTGCGCCACCGTGCTGAGTCATCGGTCCGGGGGTCCCGGGGCGGTCGGCGAGCTCGACCTCGTCCGCTACGAGGGGCCGGTCAGCGACGCGGGGCCGCAGGTCGTGGACGGCGCGGGGGACTACGTCGACGGTGCGGTGCACTTCCGGCAGTACTGCTGCCCGGGGTGCTTCACGGCGATCTCGACGGCGGTCGTGCCGGTCGACCACGTCGACGACGTGACCCGCACGAGCCGGGTGCTCGCGGACGCTGCGCTGTCGGGAAGGTCCTGACGTGCAGCTGAGACGTGTCGCCGTGCTCGGCGGGGGACCGGGAGGTCTCTACGCCGCGCGGCTGATCAAGCTCGCCCGCCCGGACTGCGACGTCGTCGTGCACGAGCAGGGGGTGCCGGACCAGACGTTCGGGTTCGGGGTCGGGCTCGCCGCGCGCACCCAGCGCCGGCTCGCCGAGGCCGACCCCGCCTCCCTCGACGACATCCTCGCGAACGCGTGGTCGCACGACATGCGGATGCGCGTCGGCGGCCGCGAGGCGGGGATGAGCGTCTCCAGCCTCGTCGCGGTGGGACGGGCGGAGCTGCTGGCTGTGCTGCAGCGTCACGCCGAGGACGCCGGGGTGAAGCTCGAGTTCGGCACGCGGCGCGCCGCGGACGACCTCGACGCGGACCTGGTGATCGCCGCGGACGGGGTCGGGAGCGCGACCCGGGCCGCGGGGGCGTTCGGTGAGGACGTCGAGGTCGGGACCGGCTGGTACCTCTGGGCCGGGGTCGACGTGGCGCTGCCGCACGCGCTGTTCGCGCCCGAGCGCACCGAGCACGGCGTGTACGTCACCCACGCCTACCCCTACGCGCCCGACCGCAGCACGTTCCTCGTCGAGACCGACGAGGCGACCTGGCGGGCGGCCGGGTTCGACCGGACCGGCGCGGACCTCCCGTTCGAGGCCTCCGACGAGGTCGCGCTGGACCACCTGTCCGACGTGTTCGCCCGGCACCTCGACGGCCACCGGCTGATCGGGAACCGCACCCGCTGGCTGCAGTTCCGGACGGTGCGGTGCGCGCGCTGGCACGACGGGCGGACCGTGCTGCTCGGGGACGCGGCCCACACCGCGCACTACTCGGTGGGCTCCGGCACCAAGCTCGCGATGGAGGACGCGATCGCGCTGGTCTCCGCGCTCGGCGAGGCCGACGACCTCGACGGAGCGCTGACCGCCTACGGGACGGCCCGCCGTCCGGCGGTCACGCGGATCCAGGACATCGCCGAGCGGTCCCGGCGCTGGTGGGACACGTTCCCGGAGCGCCTGGACCTCCCGGTCGAGCAGCTCCTCGTGGCCTACATGAGCCGCGCAGGGAACGTCTCGCTCGACCGCTTCGCCGCCGGCACCCCCGAGGTCGTGGGGTCGGCCCTGCGGCAGTGGGCGGGGGAGGAGCCGCCGGTTGCCGGGGCACTCACGGACTGGGTGCTCGCGCGGCCCCTGCGGCCCTCGACGCCGGGCCAGGAGCCGGTCGCCGACGGTCCCGCCGGGTCGCGCGGCTTCGACACCCGCGTCCTCCCCGACGACCCCGCGGCGCTCGGGGCGACCGTGCTCGACCTCGGGACCGACGACCGTCCCTCGGGGCGCGAGGAGGCGGTCGAGGAGGCGGTCGAGGACGCCGTCACCCGGGGCGCCGCCGTCACCGGCACCGTCTGGCTGACCGGAGGCGACGACCGGGCCAGCGTGCTCACGCGCCTCGAGGTCGCCGAGCGGCTGCGACGCCGCACGCCGGCCCTCGTCGTCGTCGCGGGACCCGAGGACCTGCGCGACGACCTCGCCGACGGCCTCGCCGCCGACCGCACGCACCTGGTGGCCCTGCGGAAGGAGCAGTCGTGACCACCTCACCCACCCCGACCCGCCGACCGACCGCGCGCTGGGACGACCGGCGCGTCCCGTTCCCCACCGAGGCCGCCGCGGCCTACCGCGACGACGGGCTGTGGGGCACGCGGACCCTCGCCGACGAGTTCCACGCGTCCGCTGGGCGGCACCCCGGCCGCGACGCCGTCGTCGCCGCGGAGGGCCGGCTGACCTACGCCGAGCTCGACCGCGACGCCGACCGGATCGGCGCGGGACTGGCCGCGCTCGGGCTGACGCCGGGCGACGCGGTGCTCGTGCAGGTCACCAACCGGCTCGAGACCGTCGTCGCGTGGTACGCGCTGCTCAAGGCCGGTCTCGTGCCGGTCGCGACGCTCGCCGCACACCGCGGCCACGAGATCGCGCACATCAGCCGCGCCGTCGGCGCCCGCGCGCACCTCGTCGAGTGGGGTACCAAGGGCACCGACCTCGTCGCGTTCGCCGTCGAGCAGGCCGACGGGCACCCGAGCCTCGAACACGTCCTCGTGCTCGGGGCGCCCGCCGACGCGGCGCTGCCGGCGCACGCCGTGCGGCTCGAGGACCTCGGGGCGGACGTCGACGCCGAGGAGGCGCGCGCCCGGGTCGCGGCGATCCAGCGGGGGATCGACCCCGACGACGTCGCGGTCCTCCAGCTCTCCGGCGGCACCACCGGCGTGCCCAAGCTGATCCCGCGCCAGCACGCCGAGTACTGGTACAACGCCCGCGCCTACGCCGACGTGCTCGGCTGGACCGCGGACGACCGCGTCGGCCACCTCATCCCGGTGATCCACAACGCCGGCATCACGTGCGGGGTGCACGCGGCGCACACCGTCGGCGCGTGCCTCGTGCTCACCGGCCACGAGCTCGACGCGGCGATGCCGTTGCTCGTCGCCGAGCGCACCACCTCGGTGCTGTTCGGGCACGTGCACTACCGCGCGGTGGACCACCCCGACTTCCCGGCGCTCGCCGAGCACCTGCGGATCGTCGTGCTCTCCGGGGCGAAGGTCTCCGAGGAGCTCTTCGCGGCCGTGGGCGCCCGCGGCGCGTGGGTGGGCCAGCTGTTCGGGATGGCCGAGGGGCTCTTCCTCGTCACCCCGCGGGACGGGTCCGCGGAGCTGCGCCGGACCACGGTCGGTGTGCCGGTCTCGCCCGCCGACGAGGCGGTCGTGCTGGAGCCGGGCGGCGACGAGCCGGTACCCGACGGCGAGGTCGGCGAGCTGTGCGCCCGCGGCCCGTACACGCTGCGCGGCTACTACGCGGCGGAGGAACGGAACGCCGGTGGATCCCAGTCGGCCTTCACCCCCGGCGGCTTCTACCGCACCGGCGACCTCGCCGCGGTCCGCGTCATCGACGGCCACCGCGCGATCTCGATCGAGGGCCGGATCAAGGACCTCATCAACCGCGGCGGCGAGAAGATCAACGCCGAGGAGGTCGAGCTGCTGCTGCTCGCGCATCCGCACATCGTCGAGGTGGCCCTGGTCGCGATGCCCGACCCGCGGCTCGGCGAGCGGGGCTGCGCGTACGTCGTCACCGACGGCACCCCGGTGACGCTCGACGACGTCCGCGCGCACCTGCGCGGGCTCGGGGTGGCCACGTTCAAGTGGCCCGAGCGCCTCGAACCCGTCGCGGCCCTGGCGCGCACGCGCGTCGGGAAGCTCGACAAGAAGGCGATGGCGGGCGAGATCACCGAGAAGCTTCGCGAAGAAGGAGCGCTGTGAGCCATCACCGCGTCGGGCTGATCGTCCCCAGCTCCAACGTCACCGTCGAGACCGAGATCCCCGCGCTGCTCGCGCGCCACCGCGACGCGACGTTCTCGTTCCACGGCAGCCGGATGCGCATGCACACGGTCTCGCCCGAGGAACTGGCCGCGATGAACGACCAGCGCGGGCGGTGCGTCGACGAGCTCGCCGACGCCCGGGTCGACGCGCTGCTCTACGCCTGCCTCGTCGCCGTCATGGCGCAAGGGGCCGGGGAGCACCGGCGCGTCGAGTCGGAGGTCGCCGCGCAGCTGCACGAGCGCGGCGTCGAGGCCGGCCCGGTCTCCAGCGCCGGCGCGCTGGTGGACGCCCTGGCCGCGCTCGGCGCGCGGCGGATCGTGCTCGTCACGCCGTACGTGCGGCCGCTGGCCGAGCGGGTCGTCGGCTACCTCGAGGCCGAGGAGCTCGAGGTCGGCGACTGGGTCGCGCTCGAGGTCGCCGACAACGCCGAGGTCGGCTGCATCCCCGGCGAGCGGGTGATGGACGCCGCGCGCGGGCTCGACCTCACCGGCGCCGACGCGCTGGTGATCTCCGCGTGCGTCCAGATGCCCTCGCTGCCCCTGGTCGAGCGCGCCGAGCAGGAGCTCGGCCTGCCCGTCCTGTCCGCGGCCACCGCGGGCGCCTTCTGCCTCCTGCGCGGCCTCGGCCTCGCCCCCGACCTCCCCGACGCCGGGTCCCTGCTGCGGGCCGGCGCCCCGAGTCTCACGAGGAGCGTGCGATGACCACCACCGAGTCCGGCCCGGATTCGGGCACCGCCCCGTTCAACCCGTTGGTGCCCGGCCCCCTCGACGAGGTGCGCGCCGAGCTCGCCGAGGTCCGCGCCGGCTGCCCCGTGCACCGCGTCGCCCCCGGCCTCGGGTTCGCCGGGCGGCACGAGACGGTCCGGCAGGCGCTGCTCGACCACGGGACCTTCAGCAACGCGGGCAACTTCGTGCTGGAAGGCGACGACGGGGCCGAGCCGCCGCCCGCCCTGATCACCCAGAGCGACCCTCCCGAGCACACCGCCCTGCGCGCGCTGCTGCGGCCCGGCTTCGCCCGCAAGGCCATCACCGAGGCCGCGCCGTGGGTGCGCGAGTACGCGGTCGAGCTGATCGACGCGCTCCCGGACCGCGGGCCCGCCGACCTCGTCGGCCAGGTCGCCCTGCCGCTGACGGCGCGGGTCATCGCGCGGCTGGTCGGCGTCCCGGCGGAGGACTCCGACGAGCTCGCCCGCCTCTCGCTGGCGATCACCGCGATCCTGCCGGCGAGCTTCGTCGGCACCGATGAGTGGCGCCGGCTGGAGGAGTACTTCACCGCGGCCGCCCGGTCGCGGCGCAGCGTGGAGAACCCGCCCGACGACCTCGTCACGCGCCTGGCGCTCGGCCGGGTGGACGGGCGCGAACTGACCGAACAGGAGGTCGCGTTCCACGCCTGGCAGCTCTTCGTCGCCGGGCTGGAGAGCACCGCGTACACGATCGGCTCGACGGTGTACCAGCTGCTGGTCGACCGGTCCCGGTGGGAGACGCTGCTGGCGGACCGGTCGCTGGTCGACCAGGTGCGCGAGGAGGGCCTGCGGCACGGCTCGGCGATCCGGTGGGTGCTGCGCACCGTCACCGGCGACACCGAGCTGGACGGCGAGGCGATGGCCGGTGACGAGCGGCTGATCATCGGGCTGGAGTCGGCGAACATGGACGCCGCCGTGTTCGGCGACGACGCCGACACGTTCGTCTTCGACCGCCCGACCGCACGCCGGCACTTCTCGTTCGGCCACGGCGTGCACCTGTGTCTGGGCGCGGAGCTCTCGCGTATCGAGATCTCGACGGTGCTCGAGGCGCTGCTCGACAAGCTGCCGACGCTCGCGCTCGCTCCCGGCGCCACCTACGATGACGTCGCGAGCCCGATGTTCTGCGGGCCGCAGCGCGTGGACGTGGTGTGGTGACCGCCGCCCCGGCGATCCCGCGCACCCCGGCGAGCGTCCTGCTGCTCTGCCTCGGGTGCATGACCCTCGAGGGCTACGACGTCATCGCCTTCGGCGCCGCGCTGCCGTTCCTGCTCGCCGACGAGACGTGGGGCGTGAGCGTCGCGCAGGCCGGCGTGCTGGGCGCGCTGACGCCGGTCGGCATGCTCGTCGGCGCGATCGTGGTCGGCCTGCTGACCGACAAGCTCGGCCGGCGGCGGCTGATCCTCATCAGCACCGCCGTGTTCTCCCTCGCGATGATCCTCTGCGGGGTCGCGCCGGGCGTGACCCTCTTCGCCGTCGGCCGCCTGCTCGTCGGCCTCGGCGTCGGCGGGGTCCTGCCGTCGATCGCGGCGCTGGTCTACGAGTACTCCGCGCCCGGCCGCCACAACCTCAACACCGCGCTCGCGTTCGCTGGGATCGGCGTCGGCGGCACGCTCGCGGCGGTCGTCGCCGCCGTGCTCGGGCCGGACCTCGGCTTCCGCGTGGTGTACCTCGTCGGCGGCCTCGCGGCGCTGCTCGTCCTGCCCGCCGCGGTCCGGTACCTGCCGGAGTCGCTCGTGCACCTGCGCAGCCGGGGGCGCGTCGAGGAGGCGCAGCGGTGGGTGGCGCGGCTCGGGCTCCCGCCGGCCCTCGCGACCGCGGAGGACACGGTGACGGGTGACGGTGACGGTCGGGGCAGGCTCGCCCTCCTGTTCGGGCGCCGCCACCTCGTCCAGACCCTGCTCTTCTGCCTGGCCACGTTCGCCTCGCTGCTCGTCCTGTTCGGGCTCTACACGTGGCTGCCGCAGCTCATGCGCTCGGCGGGCTACGAGGTGGGGTCGGCCCTGACGTTCCTGGTCGTGCTCAACGTCGGCACGGCGGTGGGCCCGGTCGTGGTGGGACGCATCGCCGATCGGATCGGGTCGCGGCCGGCGACGGCCGCCTCGTTCCTCCTCGCGGTGGTCGGGATCTCGGTGCTCAGCCAGCCCCTGCCGACCGTCGCGCTCTACGTCGCGGTCGTCCTCGCCGGCATCGGCACGGTCGGCACCCAGATCCTCGTCAACGTGTTCATCGCGAGCCGGTACCCCGTCCACGTCCGGGCCACGGCGATCGGCACGGCGCTGTCGGTCGGGCGCCTCGGTGGCATCCTGGGCCCGGTCTACGGGGGTGTGCTGCTGTCCGCGGACCTGCCGCTCCCGGTGCTCTTCTACGCCTTCGCCGGCCCCGCCCTCCTCGGCGCCGTCGCGATCGTC
Organism: Actinomycetospora sp. 2LY8.5; assembly: GCF_057180585.1. Lineage (NCBI taxonomy): Bacteria > Bacillati > Actinomycetota > Actinomycetes > Pseudonocardiales > Pseudonocardiaceae > Actinomycetospora > Actinomycetospora sp. 2LY8.5. The sequence continues at coordinate 39,479 of NZ_JBXUHE010000033.1, read as the reverse complement.
GCCGTCCCGAAGGGCGCCCGGGCGGCGTCGCCGGACCGCACGACGGCCGAGTCCGCCGCGGACTCGACCGTGGTGTGACGACCGTCCCGCCGTATCGTCGCCGGTCATGAGCGACGCCGGGCGAGCATCCACCCGCCGCGAGCTCGTCGAGTCCCAGATCTACGAGCAGGCCACGCGGCTGTTCGCCGAGCGCGGCTTCGCGGGCACGAGCCTGCAGGACATCGCCGACGCGATGGGGATGACGCGCCCGGCGCTGTACTACTACGTCCGCAACAAGGACGAGCTCCTCGCGCGGCTGGTCACCGAGATCACCGAGGGACCGGCCGACATGGTCGAGGAGATCGCCGGGCGCGACCTCGACGCCACCGCGAAGATCCGATCGCTGGTGCGGCTGCTGGCGGCGCGCCAGGCCGACCACGCGGCGCGCTTCCGTCTCGTCATCCGCTCGGAGTCCGAGCTGCCCGGGGACCTGGCGAGCGCCCACGAGGTGGCCAAGCGCCGGGTGCTCGACGGCGTCGTGCGCGTCGTCGACCAGGGCGTGCGCAGCGGCGAGTTCCGTCCCGGCGACGTCCGCACGACCGCGCTCGCGTTGATCGGCATGTGCAACTGGATCGCGTGGTGGTTCCACCCCGGGGGCGCGCGGTCGGTCGACGACGTCGCGGAGCAGATGGCCGAGATGGCGGTGGCGCTCGTCGCGCAGCCCGAGGACCGCCAGCCCGCCAGCCCGCGCCCCGACGACCCGGCCGCGGCGCTCGCCCTGCTGCGCCAGGACCTGGACTACCTCGAGCACGTCATCAACGGCTCGTCGCAATCGTCAAAAGATTGACGCCACCGTAGAAGTCGGCGTAACCTCCTTCCCATGACGCTCGAGCACAAGGTCCGGGGTGTGGACCACGCCGCGTTCCCGACGTTCGACCCTGCGGGCACGGTGCGCTTCTACCGGGACGTCCTCGGCTTCCCGGTCGTGCACTCGATCTGCGCGGCCGGCTGGGGCCCCGAGGACCACCCGGACTTCATCCACTTCTTCTTCGACATCGGCAACGACGACCGGATCGCGTTCTTCTACTACTTCGGTCTCGACCGGCAGCACGGCCGCGAGCGCGGCGACGTCTACGCGGGCTTCGGCCCCGAGGTCCCGGAGTTCTTCGTCCGGTCGCGCCATCTGGCCATCCACGTCGACGACCAGGACGACCTGCTGGAGTACCGGCGCCGCCTCGACGACTCGCAGTGGCCGGTCGAGATGCAGATCCAGCACGAGACCATCGAGTCGATCTACACCCACGACCCCAACGGCTACATGGTCGAGTTCACCCGCGCGATGCGTCCGGTGACGCCGCAGGAGGACCTCGACGCGAACCTGACGATCGACGCCCTGCTCGACGTCGTGGCCGACCCGGAGCCGACGTTCGGCCAGCTTCTCGCGCGCAAGGCCGAGCTGATCGTGGAGCGGGCGGCCGACTGGGAGCGCGCGCAGGAGCCGGCCCGGTGACCGCGCTCTACGTCCTCGACGTCCCGGAGAACACGACCGTGGCGAAGGTGGCGGGCGAGGACACGACGGTGACGGTCGGGAAGGTCGGGCCGTACTTCGAGATCACCGCCGACGGTCCGATCGTCGTCGACCGGCGCGCGACCGGCTGCCGCCACGCGGTCTGGTACTCGTGCGTCGCGGGCGTCGCCGGGGGCAGCGTCACCCAGCACGACAAGGACGCGCTGCGGGTCGACCCGGCATGAGCGCGCCTTCCAGGGCGAGCGAAGCGACGGGAAGGACCTCAGGACTCGGGGCCGGACGGTACGTCGCGGTCGACGAGCGCCCCGCCGCCACCGTCACCAGCGTCCACGAGCTGACGACGGCCGACGGCGCCACCGTGCGCGGGGTGCTGGCCACCGTGCCGGGTGCGCGCACGGTCGTCAGCCTCATGCACCCGCGCCAGGACGTCACCCACCACGCGCTCGTGCCGCACCTGCTGCGCGCCGGGGCCGCGGTGTGGACCCAGCACACCCGCTCGGTCAACAACGACCTCACGCTCGTGCACGAGCAGGCGCTGCTCGACGTCGCCGCGGGCATGGTGTTCCTGCGCGAGCGGGGGTTCGACGCGATCGTCCCGCTCGGGCACTCCGGCGGCGGCACGCTCTTCGCCTTCTACCTCGAGCAGGCCGCGCTCGCGCCGGCCGACCGGCTCGCCACCACGCCCGCGGGGCGCCCGACGACGCTGGCCGACGCGGCCATGCCCGTCAGCGACGGCGTCGTGTTCCTCGCCCCGCACCCGGGCCAGGGCCGCCTGCTGCTGGGCTGCATCGACCCCTCGGTCGCCGACGAGGGCGACCCGATGTCGGTGGTGCCCGCGCTCGACCCCTTCCGGGCGGAGAACGGGTTCGCCGAGCCCCCGACCAGCTCGTCCTACGCGCCGGCGTTCCTCGAGCGCTACCGCGCCGCCCAGCGCGACCGCGTCGCGCGCATCGACGCCGTCGCCCGCGAGCACGTCGCCCGCGCCGCCGCGGCGCGCGCGGCGCACCAGGCCTCCGGCGACCCGGCCGACCGACGCCGGGCGCTCGCCCCGCACGTCGTCACGGTGTTCCGCACCGACGCCGACCCGCGCACGGTCGACCTCTCGCTCGACCCCAACGAGCGCCCCTACGGCTCGCTGTTCGGGGCGCGGCCCGACCTGATCAACTACGGCCAGGTCGGATTCGGCCGCCTGACCACCCCCGAGGCGTGGCTCTCGACGTGGTCGGGGCTGTCCACGAACGCCGACTTCGCGCGCTGCGCCCCGGGCGTGACCGTGCCGACGCTGTTCGTCGAGCTCACCGGCGACCAGGCGGCGTTCCCGTCCGACACCCGGAGGATGGTCGACGCGCTCGGCGCCGCGGACCGCACCCACGTGGCCGTGCGCGGCACGCACTTCGGCGGCGCGATCGCCCCGGGCGAACCCACCGGCAACGAGCTCGCCGCCGAACGCATCGCGGCCTGGCTCGCCGACCGCCACGAGCTGGCGGTCGGAACTCGACGTCGATGACACCGCATGCGTTCGATCGCTGCCTCCCGCGGGATGGAGTCGTGCGGCCGGACCCGCGCTCGTCCTTCCGCGCGGCCACGCGACGCAGCTCGAGGTCTACCCGCCGGGACGCGGTCCGGCCGCATCCTGCTCACGATGACTCGGGGGCCAGTGGAGCCGCAAAGGTAGCGCGGTCTTAAGCAGCTTGTTTCTGCGTCTCCAGTCTACGGAGGCTTAGCGTGGAATCTATGAGTTCCGATGTCGTCATCCTCACTGGCCCGCCCGGCGCCGGGAAGTCGACCACGGCTCGCGCACTGGCGAAGACGCACCCGCGCTCGGTGCATCTGCACACCGATGACTTCTGGCACTACATCGCCTCGGGCGCGATCCCACCGTATCTTCCCGAGTCCGACACGCAGAACCAGGTCGTGATGCGCGTTGTCCAGCAGGCGGCGTTCACCTACGCGGCCGGCGGGTATACGACCCTCATCGACGGCATCGTCGGGCCGTGGATGCTCGGCCACTTCCGCGGCCTCGGCGACGGCGATCTGCCTCGTCTGCACTATGTGGTGCTGCGTCCTGCCCGCGATGAAACTGTGCGTCGTGCGCAGGCGAGGACGGCAGCCGACGCGCTGGTGGACGAGGAACCGGTCGTGTCGCTGTGGGCTCAGTTCTCCGACCTGGGAGCGTTGGAGTCGCATGTGATTGACACGACGGATCATGAACCGGCTGACACGGTTCGGGCTGTGGGAGACGCGATGGCAAGCGACCGCTTTCTCCTTGGTCTGGCAGACAGCCGGACCAACTGACACCTCCGACCGGGGGCCAGGCGTCGGGCCCATGCGTTCGGGGGTCGAGGACTGCGGCTCACCTGCTCGGTATGACGGTGTCGATGCGGGTGATGAGCGCCGGTGACGGCTACAAGTACCTGCTGCGCTCGGTCGCCGCCGCGGACGGGGATCGCTCGTTGTTCTGACCGCCGCGACGCTCCCGGAAGCGACGCAACTATCCTCTCATACCCCAGGCGCCGGCGAGCAACTGCGTGGTTTGGGCGTCCCCGCTCATCACGACGGTTTCCGCGCCGCCACCGGCCAGGGTGCTCGCGACCGCGCGGGCATTGTCGGCTCGTAGCGACGCGAGCCCATCGCCGCGGGTATCGGTTCCCAGGAGCCCGAGTTGGTGGGCGTCGAGGTAGCCCACCGGCTCACCGGCGTGCGCGAGCTGAGTGAAGGTCTGATAGCCCGTCGTGGACACGCCGACGCCTCCCGGACCAGTGAGCACGACAACACGTCGCGGCAGGGAAGCCTCATCGTCTGCAGCCAGGACATCGGAGCCCTCGGAGACCGTCCGCTCAACGTGTGCCAGCGCAGCCTCGGCGACCTGTGCCGCAAGATCGCTCGGAGTCCGGCCGGTCGTGTCCACATGAAGATCGGCTAGGTCGGGGTCAATCTGCGTGGCATATGCCACGGCGTCGTCGGCGAGGTCGACCAGCCAACCGCGGCGGTACACCCGTTCACGAATCGTGTCACCGTCTGCATCCAGGTGGACGGTCAGTACCCGGTCACTGGGAACACCCGGTAGTAGTCGAGTCAGGTGATCGATGTCGGCCGCGAGACCGGCCACGATCAGCACCTGCGCGCCGTGCGTCTGATAGCCGCGGCTGAGGGCGGGCAGCGCGGAAGCGATGAGTTCGGTTTCCACGGCGGCAATCCCGGAGGCGAGGCGGAGCTGGTCGGCGTCCACGAACGCCGCCTTCACCCCGGCCGCGTGGAATTCGGACAGCATCCGGTACCCCGTGGTGGACTTTCCCACCCCCGAGGTTCCGAGCAGCCAGACGACAGGAAGCACACCTCCACTCTACAAAGAAGGCCGCCAGCGCCATTGGTTGTCGCGTTCGACCTGCTCGACGGCGCAGTTCTGACCGAAAGTCAGCACCTTTCGAGCATGACGGTCTCGATGCGGGTGATGAGCGCCGGTGACGGCTACAAGTACCTTCTACGCGCGGTCGCGGCCGCGGACGCCGACCGCTCGCTTTCGACGCCTCTGACTCGCTACTACGCGGAGGAAGGCACGCCGTGGGGGAGCAAGAGTAGTCCGGTCTTGATCGGCTTCTTTCTGCGGATTCAGCGTACGCCGAGCATGGTCTACCAGGTCAGCGGATCGAGTCGGAGGTAGAAGTCCAGGCGATCGGGGTCGAGGGTGATGCCGTACCGGGAGGCGAAGCCGTGATCCGCTCGTTGGACGGTGTCTTCGTTGGGCCAGGTCTCGCGGGCGTTCGCCAGCAGGAGTGCAATGTCGGCGTACGGGTCTGCCTGTCCGAGCCGGCCGAGGTCGATGAGCCCGGCCACGTGCGAGGTATCGGGGTCGATGAGGATGTTGGGAAGGCAGAAGTCTCCGTGGCAGACCACCCTGTCGGCGTCCTCTTGTTCCTGGCGGGACGGGAGGTCGCGTTCCAAGCCTTCGAGGATCACGGCCGGTGGGGTCTCGATGAGGTGCCGGGGCAAGAACTCGGGGTGGACCCGGTTCTCAGCGACGGTCGCGCGGGCCAGCGCCATCATCTCGTCCAGCGTCCTGCCGTACGGGCACGTGCCGGCGGGGATGCTGTGCAGCCGGACCAGGGTGTCGGTGATCGACGGCCAAGCCTGCGCGAGCTGGGCCGGGTCGAGCCGGTCACCCGGGACGCCCGCAACTGCGGTGGTGACGAGGCAGGCTCCGTGCTCGGTGGTGCGCCAGTCGAGCACGCTGGGGCCGGGGACTCCGGTGCCGGCCAGCCACTCGATCCGATCACGCTCATCCTCTAGCGTGCTCGCATCGACGGCGGGGACCACCTTGGCGAACCATTCCTCGGACACGTGACGCAGCACAATCGCGCCTGACTCGCCGTCGATGACGCGCTTCCACACCGAGCTACCGGAAAGCAATCCGGTCAGTAACACCGAGGGAGACGACATGCCTCCATCATCTCGCGTCGACCGTCCTTCACGTGCTCTGTGCGGCCTCACGACCAAGATCGACCAAACACAGCATGCTCGCAACGACGGCAAAGCAGCGCGCGCGATGGTCGCTCACCTACTGCGCATGACGGTCTCGATGCGGGTCATGAGTGCCGGCGATGGCTACAAGTACCTCCTGCGCTCAGTCGCCGCCGCTGACGGGGATCGCTCGCTATCGACGCCTCTGACTCGCTACTACGCGGAGGAAGGCACGCCGCACTCGAGGTCGTCAGGAAGCGCGCCGGGCCGGTGACGAACCAGATCCCGGTCACGATCCCGAGCCGCCCGAACCAGGGGGTGAGGGCGGTGAGGTCGGTGCCGGGGCCGGCGAGCAGGTGCACCAGGCCGAGCACGGCCGAGCAGATCACCGCGGCCACCACCCAGCGCCCGAAGCGGTCCCACTCGTGGTGGGCCCGCTCCGGGCCGCGCCGCGGCACCGGCACCGGGGCGGGTCCGCCCGCCCAGCGGTGCGCGGCCCGCACGTCGGCCCACCGCACGATCACCGGCCCGAAGGCGACCGAGAACCCGATGTAGATCGCGGCGAGCCCGTGCGCGAACGTCGCCGCCCCGCCGGAGCGGATGTCGACCACCGCCGTGGCGAGGATGCCGAGGTCGACGAGCACGGTCGACGCCAGGAGCACGGCACCGAGCCGACGCCGGCGCAGCAGGTAGCGGGCGGCGAGCCCGCCCACGATCAGCACCCAGAACAGGACCTCGCCGACGATCAGCGCGACGAACGCGGGCGACGTGACCACCGCAGATGTCATGATCACGATCCTGCGGTGTCGCGCCGCCGGTCCGCGTCGGTCCGGCGGCCCCGGCGAGGTCATCCTTTCGTGGCACGTCCCGCGCCCCGACGGCGACTCTCGACGGACCCGGACACGTCCTGCGGCGTGGTGGGATGGGTCGGTGCTGACGAGGATCCGCACCGAGACCCCCCGTCCCTGGTGGTGGGACGGCGGGATCGCGGGCGTGTACGCCGCGCTCGTGGTGCTCACGGTCGCCGTGTGGCCGCTCGGGTTCGTGGTCCTCGCCCCGGCGCCCCCGGGCCTGCGCCTCGGCGTCGGGCTGGCCGCCGCGGCGACGGTCGTGCTGCGCACCCGCCGCCCGGTGCTCGCGCTCGGGCTGGCCGTCCCGTTCGTCGCGGTGGACGTCGCCTTCGGGCCGTCGCTGGCGACCGCGCTGATCCTCGCCGACCTGCTCTACTGCGTCGCCCTGCACGGGTCGCCCGCCGCGAGCGCCCACGTGCGGACGGCGGCATTCGGGGTCTTCGGGGCGCTGGTCCTCGCCGTCCTGGTCACCAGCGGGGACGCCCGCGAGACGGTGACGACGGTGCTGACCGCGAGCGCGGTGCTCCTGTTGCCCGTGTCCTGGGGACACGAAGTCCGCCGCCCGACCGAGGACGCCGCCGCCGCCCGCCGGGAGGCCGCGCAGGCCGCCCGGATCGCCGAGCTCGACCGGCGCCGCGCGGTGACCGCCGAGCGCGCCCGGGTGGCCCGGGACCTGCACGACTCGGTCGCCGGGCACCTCTCGGCCATCGCCCTGCAGTCCCAGGCGGCGCTCGGGGCGGACGCAGCGACGCCGGCCGGCGGCGAGTTGCGCGAGCGGGTCCTCTCCTCGGTGCGCGAGAACAGCGTGCGCGCGCTGGAGGAGATGCGGTCGCTGATCGAGGTGCTGCGCCGGGACGACGACCGCGACGGCACCTCGGAGGGCGAGGCCCGCGAGTCACCGGCCCGGCTCGCGGACCTGCCCCGGCTGGTCGAGTCGGCGCGGGTCGGCGGGCTGTCGGTCACCGCGGACCTCGGTGACCGCGGTGTCCTCGGGGGGATCCCCGCCCCCGTGGGCCTGACCGTGTACCGGATCGCGCAGGAGGCGTTGACGAACGTCGGCCGGCACGCGCCGGGTGCCGACGTGACCCTCCGGCTCGCCCGCGAGGACGGCGAGCTCGTGCTCGAGGTGATCAACACGCTGCCGGCCGGGGCGTCGACGGACCCGGGGACGGGCAGCGGGCTGGAGGGGATGCACGTGCGGGCCGAGGCGGTCGGCGGGTCGGCGAGCGCCGGCCCGGACGGTGGGCGCTGGCGGGTGGTCGCGCGGCTGCCCGTCGGGGTGCCCGCGGGGACACCGCGATGACCGTGCGCGTGCTCGTCGCCGACGACCACGAGGCCGTCCGCACTGGGCTGGTCATGATCCTCTCCGCCGCCGCGGACGTGGAGGTGGTCGGCGAGGCGGGCGACGGTGACGCGGCGGTGCGGCGGGCCCGCGACCTGCGCCCCGACGTCGTGCTCATGGACGTGCGCATGCCCACCACCGACGGCATCACCGCCACCCGCGAGCTGGTCGCCGACGGCGTGTGCGCGGTGCTCGTGCTCACGACCTTCGACCACGACGAGTACGTGTTCGCCGCGCTGCGGGCGGGCGCGGCGGGCTTCCTGCTCAAGTCGGTCGACGCCGCGCGCCTCGTCGACGGCGTGCGGCGCGTCGCGGCGGGGGAGGGCGTGCTCGAGCCCGGCGTCACGCCGCGGGTGATCGCGGCGGCGGTGTCCGCGGAACCGGCCGGCGAGGCGCCGCCCGGCCTGGACGCGCTGACCGACCGCGAGCGCGACGTGTTCGCCGAGCTCGGCGAGGGCCTGTCCAACCAGGAGATCGGGCGGCGCCTGTACCTCTCCGAGGCGACCGTGAAGACCCACGTCTCGCGGGTGCTCGCGAAGCTTGATCTCCGCTCCCGCACCCAGGCCGCGATCGTCGCCTCGCGCTGGGGTGCCTCCGGCATGTGAGCAGAGTCGGTGCCCGAGCACTGATTCTGCTCACATGCCCGGAGGGCACATCAGCGCGGCGGGGCGGCGGGCACGCCCTCCGGCGGCGTGGGCGCGGTCGGCGGGGCGGCGTACTGGGCCGTCGCCTCGTGCGCCCCGCCGTTGCCGGCGGAGTTCGGCGCGTACGCGCGGGCGTCGGCCTCGGCCCGCTCACGACCGGTCCGGAGGTCGCGCTGGACCTGGTCGGACTGCTGCTGGGCCTTGCGGTACCCGGAGTTGATCAGGTCTGCGGCCGCGTCGCGGCCGCCGAGGCCGAAGGCCAGCGCCGAGCCCAGTGCGACCGCGCCGATCAGGGCGATGTAGGTGGCGTTCACGATCGTCTCGGCGATCCCGAGCTGGTTGAGGATCATGAACACGGCGATCGCCATGACCAGCGTCGGCGCCGCCGAGCGGGCGACGCGGCCGGTCGGGGTGTCGCCCATGGTGCGGTGCACCAGGCCGCCGACGGCGGCGGCGATCGCGGCGGCCACCAGGAAGATCAGCAGCGCGGCGAGCACGTTGGGCAGGTAGGCCAGGACCAGGTTCACGAACCCGGTGACCGCGGGGATGTTCAGCGTCCCGACCGCGGAGACGATCACGAAGACCATCAGGACCCACTGCACGACCAGCCCGACGAGCTGGGAGGGCTTCCCCTGCGGAGAGAACCGCGAGACGTACTCACCGCCCTTGCCGTGGGTGAGCTTCTCGTCGACGCGGACCTTGCGCAGCAGTTTGCTGATCCCGGCGCGGATCAGCCGGGCGATGATGTAGCCGATGACCAGGACCAGGAGGGCCCCGATGATGTTGGGCACGTAGTTCAGCAGCGTGGTGAACGCGTTCTGCAGGCTCTGCAGCACGTTGAACCCGCCGCCGGAGGGCGCTGGAGGCATCCCGTCACTCCTCAATCGTCGTGAGCTGCCGTGGTGCCCGATCGGTTCTCACGGAAACCACACGTTCACTCGTCGGCGGCATCCGCCCGGTCGGGCGGATGCCGCCGACGCGGTCGACGCCTGGTCAGCGAGGAGGCAGGACGCAGAACTCGTTGCCCTCGGGGTCGGCGAGCACGACCCACGGGTGCTCGGGCGCTTCGTCGATCACCCGCGCGCCGAGCCCGACGAGCCGCTCGACCTCGGCCTGCTGCTCGCCGGGCGCGGCGAGGTCGAGGTGCAGCCGGTTCTTGCCTGCCTTGCGCCCCGCGACGTGCTGGAACAGCAGGACGACCTCGCCGGCGAGCGCGACCTCGACGTAGGACGTGCCGTGCGCGTCGTCCCAGCGGCGCACCACCGACGAGCCCAGGGCGGCGGACCAGAACCAGGCCAGCGCCTCCGGTTCGCGGGTGTCGACGGCGACGGCCACGAGGCGGGCGCGGGAGGGTGGCACGGGCGACAACGCTAGCGGCTCAGGGCATCCCGCCGTCCACGCGCAGCACCGCGCCGGTGGTGAACGACGCATCGTCCGACGCGAGGTACAGCACCGCCGGCACGACCTCCTCGGGCTCGCCGATCCGACCCAGCGCCGTGGTGCGCTCGAAGGCCCCGACGGCCTCCGGGGTCCACGCCGTCGAGATGTCGGTGCGGAACGGGCCGGCCTGCACGGCGTTGACCCGCACCGCCGGGCCGAAGGCCTGCGCCAGGCCCTCGGTGAGCGTGTTGAGCCCGGCCTTGGCCATCGCGTACGGCAGTTCGGAGGGCCCGGGCCGGATCGCCGCGATCGAGCTGATGTTGACGATCGCGCCGCCGCCGGCCGCCACCATCCGCGTCCCGAACGCGGCCGACAGGCGGAACGGGCCCTTGAGGTTCACACCCAGGACCTTGTCGAACAGACCCTCGGACACCTCGTCCAGGGCCGGGTAGAGCGGCGAAAGCCCGGCGTTGTTGACCAGCACGTCGACCCGGCCGAACGCCTCGTCCACGGCGGCCACCAGCGCGTCGCAGTCGTCCCAGCTCGAGACGTTGCAGGCCACCGGCAGCGCTCCGACGCCGTGCCGGTCCTCGACCTCGGCGGCCAGCTGCTGGCACGCGTCGAGCTTGCGGCTCGCCACCACCACCGACCCGCCCTCGGCGGCGAACGCCCGCACCATCGCCCGGCCCATGCCGCGGCTGCCGCCGGTGACGACGACGACCTTCCCGGCGAACCTGTCGTCGCCCATGTGCGCCCCCGGGCCGGTGGAGTCGGTGATGATGGACGCATGCTGGCACGCGAGGAGACCGACGCCGTCGTCGCGTGGCTGTCGTCCGCCGGTCTCGGCGACGGGCCCTGGACCTTCGAGCCGCTGGCCGGCGGCACGCAGAACCTCATGGTGCGCGCGGTGGCCCCCGACCGGCGCGTCGTCGTGCGCAGCGGGCCCCGCCATCTGCGTCAGGGCAGCAACGCGGCGATCGAGCGGGAGATCCGCGTGCTCGGCGCGCTGGCGACGACCGACGTCCCGCACCCGCAGCTGCTCGCCGCCGCCCCCGCCGACGGGGTGCTGCCGGGTCGCGTGGTCTACGCGATGGCCGAGGCGCCGGGCGTCAACGTCGCGACCGGGGTCTCGCCCGCGCAGGAGGCCGACGCGCGCCTGCGCCACGGGCTGGGACCGGCGATGGTCGACGCGCTCGCCGCCCTGCACGCCGTCGACGTCGACGCCGTCGGGCTGGGCGACGTCGGGAAGCCGCAGGGATTCCTCGCGCGCCAGGTGCCGCGCTGGCGCGACGAGCTCGCCCGCTACGGCGAGGTCGAGGGCTACCCCGGCTTCGGCGACGACACCGCCGACGTCAGCGACTGGCTCGAGCGCCACCGCCCCGAGTCCGGCCCGCCCGCGCTCGCGCACGGCGACTACCACCTGGCGAACGTGCTGTTCGACCCCGACGGCGCGAGCGTGACGGCGATCGTCGACTGGGAGATGGCCACGGTCGCCGACCCGCTGCTCGACGTCGGCTGGCTGCTCGCCACCTGGCCTGTGAGTGGCACGAACCTCGGCTGGGCGCCGCTCGAGGGCCTGGCCGGCGAGGACGAGCTGGTCGCGCGCTACGCCGAGCTCACCGGCGCCGACCCGGCCGTCGTGCCCTGGTACGCGGTGATGGCGTGCTTCAAGCTCGGCGTCCTGCTCGAGGGCACCCACGCCCGCGCGTGCGCCGGCAAGGCCCCGCAGGAGGTCGGCGCGCGGATGCACGCGTCGGCCCGCAGCCTGGTCGCCCAGGCCCGCCGGCGGATCGCTCAGGCCCAGAGCCGCTGAGCGGCCTCCAGCAGCACCTCGAACTTGCGCCACTGCTCCTCGGGTGTCAGGTCGTTGCCCTCGATCGTCGACGCGAAGCCGCACTGCGGGCTGATCGCGAGCCGGTCGAGCGGCACGTACTGCGCCGCCTCCTCGACGCGGGCGACCACCTCGTCGACCGTCTCGACCCGCGCCGACTTCGTGCTGACCACGCCGAGCACCACCGTGGTGCCCGGACGCACGAAGCGCAGCGGGGCGAAGGACCCGGCGCGCCCGGTGTCGTACTCGAGCAGGAGCCGGTCGTGCTCGAGCTCGGAGAACACCTGCTCGGCGATCGGGTCGTAGTGCCCCTCGCGGTGCCAGTGGCCCTGCTCGTTGCCGCGGCACACGTGCAGACCGAAGGTGGTGCCGGGGAAGTCGCGCACCACCGCGTTCTCGGCGGCGAGCGTGCGGGTGAGCACGTCGGCGGGGTCCAGACCGCGGGCCCGCAGGCGCTCCAGCGAGGGCGGGTCGACGTAGGCGGTGAACCCCGGCGCGTCGACGTGCACGTACCGGCAGCCCGCGTCGACGAGGCCCGCGACGATGTCGCGCTCGACGGCGACGACGTCGGCGAGGAACGCCCACGGGTCGGGGTAGACCGCGCGCGAGCCCTCGGCGTCGAAGGTCTGGAAGACGCGGTCGGGCCCGAGGACGGTCGTCTTCACGGGGACCTCGGTGCAGCCCTGCGCGTAGGCGAACTCCTCGCGCGGCACGTTGTGGACCAGCCGCAGGGCCTCGGTCGCGACCGTGGCGCTCGACGCCGACGGGGCCTCGGCGCGGTCGCCCTCGGCAGCGTCCAGGGTCCGCTGTGCGTGCGCGGCCCAGAGGTTCGCGGCGAGGTCCGAGTACCCGGCGACGTCGGCGAAGCCGTCCATGAACGTCGAGCGGCGGTACTCGCCGTCGACGACCAGCGGCAGCCCCACCTTCTCCTGGGCGCGGACGACGTCGCGGACGGCCTCGTCCTGCGCCGCGTGCAGCGTCCCGGTCGGGATCTCGCCGCGGCGCCACCGCGCGAACGCCTCGCCCAGCGCCGGCGGGCGCAGCAGGCTCCCGACGCTGTCGACGCGCACGCTGTCCAGCGGACCGCTCACCGCAGGCCCGCCTCGACGATCATCGGGTAGACCTCCTGCTGGAAGCGGCGCATGTCCTGCACGTAGCGGGGGAACGACAGCAGGATGCCGTCGAGCCCGGCCGCGACCAGGTCGCCGAGCGCGCCGACGATCTGCTCGCCGGTGCCGACGATCGGGTAGCCCGCCCAGCCGGCGATGAAGTGGCGCTTCATGTCCTCGATCGTCGACAGGTCGTAGGACTGCGAGTTCACGCCGAGCGAGGTGACGAGGTTCGACGCGGCCTCCCAGTCGCCGAGCTCGTCGACGTAGTGGTGCAGGAACCGCTGCGCGTCGGCCTCGGTGTCGCCCTGCACCACGTACGCGTTGATCCACACCTGGATCTCGCGCCCGTACTCGGTGCGGGCCAGCTCACGGAACTGGTTGACCTTGTCCTTCATGCCCTCCGGGGTCTGGTTCTTGATGTCGGAGGACGCGAAGACGACGTCGCAGTTGCGGGCGCCGAAGTGCCGGCCCTTGGCGGAGCTGCCGGCGTTCATCGTCACGGGGTGGGGCGACTGCACGGGCAGCGGTGAGATGCGGGCGTCGACGACGCGGTAGAACTCGCCGTCGTAGTCGAACGTCTCCTCCGCGGTCCACAGCTGCTTGACGATGTCGAACCACTCCTGCGACATGTCGTAGCGCCTGTCGTGCTCGAGCTGGGCCGCCCCGAACATCTCGATCTCGGGCGTGTGCCAGCCGGTGACGATGTTGAGTGCGACGCGTCCGTTCGTGATGTGGTCGACGGTCGCGGCCTGCTTCGCGGCCATCAAGGGGTGGATCGTCGGGACGTGCGAGGTGACGAACACGCCGGCGTCGCGCGTCGTGGCCCCGATGCCCGCGGCCCAGGTGAAGCACTCGAACCCGGTGCCGTTGAAGTTCGTCGGACCGCCGAAGCCCCGCCAGCGCCCGACCGGCACGAGGGCCTCGAACCCCATCTCGTCGCCCATCTGCGCGAGCGTCGCGGTGTTCTCCCAGGTGGCCTCGAGGGCGCCCTCGACGGTGGAGATCGAGCAGCCGCCGGACAGGTTCGTCGAGAACGTGCCGAGGTGCAGCTTGCGGTCGTTGTAGACGGGGTGCTTCGCCGCACGCAGTTGGTCGGCGCGCGTCGCGGTCCGTGGGGTCAGGGCAGTCATGCGGTCCTCGCCAGGGTCAGAGGTGTCCGTAGTTGATGTGCACGTTCTTGAGCTGGGTGTACGAGAAGAGCTCGTCGAGGTCCTCCTCGCGGCCGATCCCGCTGTCCTTGACGCCGCCGAAGGGCGTGCCGGGGACGTGGCGGCCGACCTCGTTGACCCAGACGTAGCCGGCCTCGATGTCCTCGGCGAAACGGTGCGCGGTGCCGAGGTCGCGGGTGAAGACGCTGGCGGTCAGGCCCAGGCTCGTCGCGTTGGCGATGCGCAGGGCCTCCTCGGCGTCGGCGAAGGGCCGCATGACCGCCAGCACCGGGCCGAAGATCTCCTCCTGGGCGAGGCGGGATCCGGGGTCGACGTCGGCGAACACCGCGGGCCGCACGAACAGGCCGTCGGCGAGCGCGCCGTCGGTGACGCGGTCGCCGCCGGTGCAGAGCCGGGCGCCCTCGTCCTGCCCCAGACGCACGGAGGACAGCACCTTCTCGAGCTGACCGGCGTTGACGATCGCGCCGGTGTCGGCGTCGGGGTCGTCGGGCAGGCCGGGACGCAGGGCACCGACCGTCGCGGCGAGGCGTTCGACGAACGCGTCGTGGATGTCGCGGTGCACCACGACCCGGGAGAGCGACCCGCACGACTGGCCCTGCCAGGTGAAGTTCATGCCGCGCACGGCGGCGGCGACGGCGACGTCGAGATCGGCGTCGGGGAAGACGACGAGCGGGTTCTTGCCGCCGAGCTCCAGGGTCACGGTCTTGACCGACACCTCGGCGGCGCGGCGCTGGATGGCGCGCCCGGTGGCCGCGGAGCCGGTGAAGGCCAGGCGGCGCACGTCGGGGTGCGCGACGAGGGCGTCGCCGCAGCGTGCGCCGGTGCCCGTCACGACGTTGAGCACACCGGGCGGGACGATCTCGGCGGCGAGCTCGCCGAGGCGCAGGGCGGAGAGACTGGTGTGCTCGCTCGGCTTGACCACCACGGTGTTGCCGGCGGCGAGCGGCGCCGCGATCTTCGACGCCGCGAACATCAGTGGGTGGTTGAAGGGGATCAGCCGCCCCACGACGCCGTAGGGCCGGCGCACCGAGTACGTCAGCGTCCCCGGCTCGCTCGGGACGGTGTCGCCGTGCATCTGGAGCGTCAGGCCCGCGTAGTAGCGCAGGGAGAAGACCGCCGTGTCCACGTCGCGGCGCATCTCGCGCAGGAGCGAGCCGTTGTCCGCGGCGTCGAGGCGCGCGAGCTCGTCGGCGTGGGCGGCGACGACGTCGGCGAGCGTGGTGAGCAGCGCGGAGCGCTCGCCGGGCGTGCTGCGCCGCCAGGAGGCGAACGCCGTCGCGGCGGCGGTGACGGCGTCGTCGACGTCGGCGACTCCTGCGTCCGGGATGGTGCCGAGCCGCCCGCCGGTCGCGGGGTTCAGGGCGTCGAGGACGCTGCCGTCGGACGCGGGGCGGAGCTTGCCGCCGATGAGCATCGCGGTCCCGGTCACTGGTCGAGCCTCCGCACGAGGTGGTCCCACACCGCCGCGATCGCGGTCGGGTTGTAGATGTGCTCGCGTTTGGCGAGCGCCTCCTCCGGCGGTGACCACGTCGGCCAGCCGCCCGCGGTGCGCGTGAGGATCTGCTGGGCGCAGGCGCGCTCGAGGATCACCGCGGTGACCACGGCCGTCGGGAGGTCGGGGCCGACGGTGACGATGCCGTGGTTGACCAGGAAGAGCGCGTCGTGCTCGCCGAGCTCGGCGGCGACGCGCTTGCCGAGCTCCGCGGTGAGGATGAGGTCGGCGGTGTCGGTGAACCGCGGGACTTCGGGCGGCACGAACATCGTCGCTGTGTGGCTCACCGGCTGCAGCGACTGACCCGACGCCGCGAGCGCGACGGCGTGCGGCGGGTGGGTGTGGACGACGGCGCCGACGTCCGGGCGCGCGGCCAGGATCTCGGTGTGGATGGGGTACTCGCTGTGCCGTGGGCTCGCCGGCCCGGCCGCTCCGTCGCGCACCGCTCCGGTCCCGTCGACCAGGTGCACCCGCTCGGCGGTCACCTCGCCGAGGCTCCACTCGGCGGTCTTGAGCCAGGCGCCGCCGCCGTCGGGGTCGCGCACCGAGGCGTGGCCCCAGATGAGGTCGTCGTGGCCGTTGGCGGCGAGCACGCGTGAAGCTGTGGCCACCAGCTCCGCGATCTCGTTCATGCGCCCTCCCGGGAGCGACGTGGGTCACGTTCCTCTGGGGAGAGATGTAGTCGGCCGCCCGTGCGTCCGGCGGGAGATTCTGCTCAGAAGAACTGCGTTCTGCTCCTGCGTCACCGGGCGTGGTCGCGCGAGCGCGTCGCGTCAGAGATCCTGCGCGATCCGGCGGGCGGTGTCGCCGAGCAGGCCCGCCCACTGCGGCAGGCGCGCGCGCCGGTAGCGCGCGGTCGGCATGGAGATCGAGATCCCGCCCGACACCGCCGCCGTCGGGACCGCCGCGCCGATCGCGGTCACCCCGGTCTCGGTGCGCTGGTCGTTGAGCGCGAACCCCTGGCGCCGGGTCCGTCGCAGGTCGCGCAGCAGGGTGTCGACGTCCACGGGTCCGTCGCCGGGATAGAGCGCACGCACCTCGGTCTCGTCCTTCGTCGCGAGCACGGCGCGCCCGCCCGACGCCAGGTGGGCGGGCAGCACGCGGCCGCCGCGGTCGCCGACGCGCAGGACCTGGTCGCACTCGACCGACGCGACGAAGCGGGCCTCGTCGCCCACGACCACCACGAGGTTCGTCGTCTCGTCGGTGTGCTCGGTCAGCTTCTGCAGGTGCGGCAGCGCGGCCCGGCGCAGGTCGGCGACCGGTTCGGGCGCGCCCGGCCGGCGCAGCACCGGGCCGGCGACGTAGCGGCGGTCCTCGTCCTGCTCGGCGAAGTCGCGGTACACGAGCATCGCGAGCAGCCGGTGCGCCGTCGACCGCGCGACCCCCAGGCGCTCGGCGGCGTCGCTGACCCGCAGCGGACCCTCCTGCTGGAGAACCGCCGCGAGCCGCAGCGCGTGGTCCACCGACTGGATCCCGTAGGTCGGCTTGTTCTGCACGCCAGAAGAGTAGGGGTCGACGAGCAGAACGCACCTAGCGTCGGAGTGATGGCGCAGTTCTACCTGGGCGGCTACCGCACCGGTGACCCGTTCGTCGAGGACCCGCACCCCGCGGTGGCGGAGCGCCCCGAGGGGCTCCCCGACACCGCGGACGTGCTGGTCGTCGGGTGCGGGCCGGCGGGCCTCGTGCTCGCGGCGCAGCTGGCGGCGTTCCCGGACATCGCGACCGTGGTGGTCGACCGCCGTGAGGGTCCGCTGCAGGTCGGGCAGGCCGACGGCGTCGCGTGCCGCACGGTGGAGATGTTCGAGGCGTTCGGGCTGTCCGGCCGCATCGTGGAGGAGGGCTACCAGGTCAACGAGGTCGCGTTCTGGCGCCCGGACCCGCAGGACCCGGCGGACATCGTGCGCACCGGGCGCATCCCCGACGTCGAGGACGACCTCTCGGAGATGCCGCACCTCATCGTCAACCAGGCGCGGATGCTCGCCTTCCTGCGCGAGCACATGGCGCGCTCGGCGAGCCGGCTCGCGCCGCGCTACGGGCTGCCCGTGACGGGCCTGGAGGTCGGCGACGGGGAGTACCCGGTGCGCGTGGAGCTGGGCGGGTCGACGATCCGCGCGCGCTACGTCGTCGGCTGCGACGGCGCCCGCAGCGCCGTGCGTGAGGCGATCGGGCGGCGCCTCGAGGGCGACCCGATGAACCAGTCCTGGGGCGTCATGGACGTCCTCGCCGTCACCGACTTCCCCGACATCCGGCTCAAGAGCGCGATCACCTCGAGCGCGGGCAGCCTGCTGATCATCCCGCGCGAGGGCGGCTACCTCGTGCGGCTCTACATCGAGCTCGACGGTGACGACGACGGTGACGACGACGGTGACGACGACGGTGACGACGACGGGGACCGCGACCGCGACACCGTCACCCCCGAGACGCTCACGGCCGTCGCCAACCGCATCCTGCACCCGTACACGATCGACGTGCGCGACGTCGGCTGGTGGTCGGTGTACGAGGTGGGGCAGCGGCTGTGCGACCGCTTCGACGACGACCCGGAGCAGCCGCGCGTGTTCATCGCCGGCGACGCCTGCCACACCCACAGCGCCAAGGCGGGGCAGGGCATGAACGTGTCGATGGCCGACACGTGGAACCTCGGTTGGAAGCTCGCCGCGGTCCTGCGCGGCCGCGCGCGCCCGGAGCTGTTGCGGACGTACTCCGCCGAGCGGCAGGCCGTCGCGCAGGAGCTCATCGACTTCGACCGCGAGTTCGCGGCGATGTTCAGCGCGCACCCGCAGGGGAGTTCGCCCGATCCCGACAAGTTCCAGCGCTACTTCCGCGACCAGGGCCGGTTCACCGCGGGTGTCGCCGTTCGCTACGCGCCGTCGACGATCACCTCGGGGGCGGCTCACCAGCACCTGGCGCAGGGGCTGCCGGTGGGGATGCGGTTCCACTCGGCGCCGGTGGTGCGGGTCGCCGACGCGAAGCCGACCCACCTCGGCCACGCGGCGCGCGCCGACGGGGCGTGGCGGCTGTACGTCTTCGGGGTCGGCGAACGCTTCGGCGCGCTGTGCCGGTTCCTCGAGACGCTCGTCGCGCGGTTCACCCCCGCCGGCGCCGACCCGGACGCGGTGATCGACGTCCGCGCGGTTCTGCCGCGGCCGTACCGCGAGGTGGAGGTCGGCGAGCTGCCGCCGGTACTCCGCCCGCGCAAAGGCCCGTTCGGGTTGATCGACCAGGAGAAGGTGTTCTGCCCCGACCCGGCCCGCCCCGACGTCTTCGACCTGCGCGGGATCGACCGCGCCGCCGGGTGCGTGGTGGTCGTGCGCCCGGACCAGTACGTCGCCCACGTCCTGCCGCTGGACGCGCACGACGAGCTCGCCGCCTTCCTCGACGGGGCGCTCCTCGAGGCCTGACGTAACGGCCGTCCGGCGACGAACGAGACATCGGTGTCGAGTCGTGATCAGTCGGGGGTTCCAGTGACGCAGCAGTACCCGCCGCCGTACCAGCCGCCGTACCAGCCGCCGTACCCGCCGCAGCAGCCGTACCAGTACGGACCGCAGTACCGTGCGCCCTACGACGGCGCACCCCAGCCGCCCCGGCAGCAGAGCAACGGGACGGCCACCGGCGGCTTCGTCGTCGCGCTCATCGGCGCGGTGCTCGCGCTCGTCCCGTTCCTCGGGATCGTGTCCTGGGTGATCAGCCCCGTCGGGCTCGTGCTCTCGATCGTCGGGCTCACCGCCGCGACGCGGAAGGGCGGCGCCGGCCGTGGGCTCGCGATCGCCGGCGTGATCCTCGGCGGGGTCGGGCTCCTGATCTGCCTGCTGTGGACGATCGGCTTCGCGGGCGCGGTCAGCGGGTCGAACCCCAGCACGTCCGGGACGAGTGACACGGCGCCGTCGTACTCGGCGCCCTCCTACGCGGCCCCGTCCTCGGCCGCACCGACCAGCGCGGCCGCGCCGGCGGGCAGCTTCTCGCAGGGCACGTACACGGTCGGCGCGGAGATCGCGCCCGGGCGCTACCGCACGTCCGGCGCCCCGGAGAGCAGCATCTTCCCGCTGTGCATGGCCTCCCGTCAGGGTGCGGACGGCTCGCCGATCGGCATCCCGGAGACCACCAACGAGGGCCCGGCCTACATCACCGTGCGAGCGAGCGACGGCCAGGTCGAGTTCACCGGCGACTGCGTCTGGTCGCCCGCCTCGTAGGAGGCGAGCTCCTCCGTGCGCCTGCTCCGGCTTCCGGAGCGTCGCGGTTGGCGCCCGGCGCCGGGGCGAGCGGCACGTTCCGCAGCCCGAACCTCCCGTGGGCTCAGGGCGAACGTGCCCCTCGCCGGCGACGATGGTGCGCGGCTTTCGGCGAAGGGCACCCCTCGCCGATCTATGCGAGCGAAGGGGCCATTCGGTCAGAATCAGGCGCGCCGGAACGACGGGTAGCCCGCCGACGCCTCCTGCTCGCAGCGCGCCACGTACTCGCCCACGCCGCCGCCGCCGACGCCCGCGTCGCCGGCCGACACCGCCTCGATCGTCGACGCTCCGGCCGCGTCGAGGTCCCGGATCGCGCGGGTGATCCACTCCGCCTGGTGCTGGCGGACCGTCGTCATCACCGCGTTGCGCGACGAGGGGGCCGGCGGCTCCGCGGTCGTGAACAGGTTCGGGAAGCCCGCGACGCCGAGCCCGAGCACGGCGCCCGGCGCGTCGCCGAGCGACCGGCCCCCGCGACCGTGCACGTCGATGCCCTCCAGGGCGGGTGGCCCCGCGTCGTACTCCTCGGCGAGCACGAGGACGTCGAGCTCGTGCACGGTCCCGGACGCGAGCTCCAGGCCCTCGGCGCGCACCGCGGTGATCGGGTCGGCGCGCAGGTCGACGAGGTCGACGTCGTCGCGGGCGAAGGCCTCGAGGAACCCGGAGTCGAGCGTCGTCGGCGCGCCGTCGCCGGTCGGCACGAGCACCGAGGCCAGGCGCGGGTCGGACAGCCGCTCCGTCATCGCCGTGCGCACGTACGCCGCCACCGCGGAGTCCGGCGCTGCGCCGAACCACAGCCGTCGCGACCCGTCGGCGTAGAGCGTCGCGGGATCGCCCGGCCCGCGCTCGTCCTCGCCACCCGTCGCCGTGCGGGGGAGCGTCGCGCGCAGCTCGTCGAACCGGGCGCGGTAGGCGTCGCGCTCGACCCAGCCGTACACCGGGTTCGACCGGGGGACGACGGCGACGGGCTCGCGCGCGAACACCGTCAGGTGCGCGGTCCCGGCGGCGATCCGGGGCACCAGCTGGACGCCCGCGGTGCCGACGCCGACGACGCCGACCCGCCGCTCGGACAGGTCGTGGCCCTTCTCCGGCCAGCGGGAGGTCCGCACCACGGTCCCGGCGAAGGCGTCGACGCCGGGCAGCGCCTCGGCGGGCCCCGGGAGCAGCCCCGTGCACGCCACGACGAACCGGGCGTCGACCGTCGCGCCGTGCTCCGTGCGCACGCTCCAGCGCCCACGCACCTCGTCGAACGTGGCGGCGACGACACGCGTCGAGAGCGTGATGTCGCGGCGGAGGTCGAGGCGGTCGGCGACGAACCGCAGCCAGCGCAGCACCTCGTAGCCGGCGGGGAAGCGCTCGCTCCAGCCCCAGTCGCGGACGAGGTGCTCGGCGAAGAAGTACTGGTAGGCGGGGCCCTCGGTGTCGAGCCGCGCGCCGGGGTAGCCGTGCCACCACCAGGCGCCGCCGACGTCGTCCGCGGCGTCGACGGCCCGCACCCGCAGGCCGCTGGAGCGCAGCAGATGCAGCGCGGCCAGCCCGGCGACGCCGGCGCCGATCACGACGACGTCGAGCTCGTCACCCATGGCCCGGGATTCTGGCGCAGCTGATCGTCGATCGGCACGTCCGCGGCGGTGGAGATCGCGAGGTGCGGCACGGGCGGCGGGGTGTCCGGCCGCATCCGGGCGACGAGGGCGTCGAACGCGGCGAGCTTGCCGGTGTCCTGCGGGCGTCCGCGTGCCTCGATCCGCCCCCGCAGCGTCGCCGGGTCGCACGCGACCCAGACGAGGTGCACGGGGTCGCCGCCGAGCTCGGCGACCCACGCCGACCAGCGCGCCGGGTCGCGGATCTGGGAGGTGAACGGAGCGCTGAGCACCACCGGGCAGCCCCGGGACCGGATCTCCCGCGCGACGGCGGTCATCCCCGCGTACTCGTGGACCTTGACGTGCTCGTCGTACCAGGCGCCCTCGCGCTCGCCCGGATCGCGGCCGGCGGCGTCCAGCGTCGCGGCGACGAAGTCCCCGTACATCGTGTCCTTGTCCAGCAGCGCCGGCGCGGGGTCGAGCAGGGCGATCAGCCGGTCGGCGACCGTGCTCTTCCCGGCCCCCGGGGCCCCGCCGACGATCCACACGTCCGCCGTCACATCCCCAGCCTCGCAGGCGACACGCGACGCGGAGGCACTCCTGGGCCAGGATCGGCGCATGCGCTCCGAGGACGACGCCCAGCTCGACGGCACCGGATCGCACCGGATAGCCCGGGGGTCGTAGCCCCGCGCGACGTCGCTCGTTCTCGTGGGTGACGGGGCGGGCTCATGACGGGGGAGTGGTCGGCGATGGGACACCACCGAAAGGGTCGGCCGAACCGGCGCCAGGACGTTCCCCCGGGATCGCCCGGGGCGCACCGCGCCCCCGAGGAGGGTCCGGCGCCCGAGCTCCCCGAGGTCACGGCCCCCGCGCCTCGCCGTGGCGGCGCCGTCACGCGCCGCGGACTCGACGAGCTCGCCGACACCGCCCGCGCCGCGCGCCGCTCCGGCTGGCCGTTCGGGGCGGAGATCCTCGCGACCGTCGACACCCGCGGCGTCCCGGCGACGACCCCGCCGCCGCGGGACGGCAAGCCCCGCCGCTACGCGACGCACCAGCCGACCGCGCCGCTCGAGGTCGCGGCCGTCGTCGAGGCCCTCCGGGAGAGCCAGACCACCGCAGACCGCCGGGCCTGACGCCGGTACCGTGGACCGTACTCAGTACGGACGCGGGAGGGACCAGTGCGCCACGGATTCGCCGACACCCGCTTCGGCCAGGTGCACTACGTCGAGGAGGGCGTCGGGGAGCCGGTGCTGCTCCTGCACCAGACGCCGCGCTCGTCCGACGAGTACCGCGACGTGCTCCCGCTGCTCGGGCGCCGCTACCGGGCGATCGCGCCGGACACCCCGGGCTTCGGCCTCTCCGACGGACCCGCCGGGCCGTGGACCATCGAGCTGTTCGCGGCCGGCCTGCTCGACCTCTGCGACGCCCTCGGGCTCGAGCGCGTCGCGCTCGTCGGCCATCACACCGGCGGCGTCGTCGCCACCGAGATCGCCGCCGCCGCACCGGAACGGGTCCGGGCCCTCGTCGTCTCCGGCATGCCCTATGTCGACGCCGCGCGCCGCGAGCGCGTCGCGACCGGACGCCCGCCGATCGACCACGTCGAGCGCCGCGCCGACGGCACCCACCTCCGCGCGCTCTGGGACAACCGCGCGCCCTACTACCCGGCCGACCGCCCGGACCTCCTGGAGCGCCTCGTCCGGGACGCGGTCGCGGTGATCGACCGGGTGGAGGAGGGTCATGTCGCGGTCAACCGCTATCGCATGGAGGACCGCATCGGCGCGGTCCGCGCGCCGGTGCTCGTGCTGTGCGGCGAACACGACACCTTCTCGCTGCCCGACGTCGACCCGCTCCTGGCCGCCGTGCCGGGGGCGGTCGCCGAGGTGCTCCCGGACACGGGCGTGCCCTCGGTCGACCACCGACCCGAGCAGTTCGCGGACGCCGTCACGCGCTTCCTCGAGAAGCGCTAGAGCTGCTCAGCCACACACCTTCTCGGCAGCCTGCTCCACGAGCCCGGCCGCCGCGTCGAGCTTCCACCCGTTGCGCGGCAGCGGGTGCGCGTGGCGGTCGAGCTCGGCGTCCACGAGCCGGCGCAGGTCCGCCACGCCCGGACGCGTGCCCCGCAGCGCCGCTTCGACGGCCCGGAGCCGCCACGGCGTCGGGGCGATCGCGCCGAGGACGAGCCGCACGTCCTGCCAGCGGCCCGCCTCGTCGGCCACGACGGCGAGCGCGGCCGACGCCGACGCGAAGTCGCCGGTGTAGAGCCCGAGCTTGGTGAACGCGGCGCGCCGCCCCGCGACCAGCGGGATGCGCACCTCGGCGACGAGCTCGCCGTCACGCAGCACCGTCTCGCCCGGCCCCGAGTAGAACGCGGCGGCGTCCACGGTGCGGCGTCCGCCGTCGGGCCCGACGAGGACGAGCGTGGCGTCGAGCGCGGGCAGGACCGTGCCGACGTCCGACGGCGTGACGGCCTGGCAGCGGTGGGCGTCGACGGCGGCGTGCTGGAAGCGGTGGTCGCCCAGGATCGCGTAGCAGGGGCTGGTGGCGCCGTTGCGCTTGTAGCAGTCGAAGCCGTTGCGGAAGAACCAGCAGCGCTTGGCCTGCACGAGGTTGCCCGCGACCGTGGCGGTGTTGCGGATCTGCGGCGACGCGATCGACCGGATCGCGGCAACCAGGGCGTCCGGCGCGTCGGGGTGGGCGCCCAGCTCGGCGAGCGTCACCGCGCCGCCGACGTGCAGGACACCCACGTCGACGTGCAACCGCCGCAGCTCGGTCACCGCCGAGGTCGCGACGAGTACCGGGGCGGGCCGCGCGCGGCGTGCCCGGTCGGGGAGCAGGTCGGTGCCGCCGCCGAGGGCCTCGGCGCCGGGTCGGGCGAGCGCGCGCAGCGCGTCGTCGAGGTCGGTGGCCACGTGCACGTCGGGTGCCGGGGCCGGCGGCCGCGAGCGGGCGCGCCGGGCCGGGCCGAGGCGGGTGCCCCAGCGGTCGAGGACGTGGTGCAGGCCCAGCGGGTAGGCCGCGCGGATCGCGGCGATCCACCACCGCGAGGGGCGACGCCAGATGCCGTGCCTGCGCCAGGCCCGACGGGGATGACGGCCCTCCTGCGCGGCGACCGCGGTCAGCACCTTGTCC
Source organism: Actinomycetospora sp. 2LY8.5 (assembly GCF_057180585.1). Taxonomy (NCBI): domain Bacteria; kingdom Bacillati; phylum Actinomycetota; class Actinomycetes; order Pseudonocardiales; family Pseudonocardiaceae; genus Actinomycetospora; species Actinomycetospora sp. 2LY8.5. The sequence continues at coordinate 14,761 of NZ_JBXUHE010000033.1, read as the reverse complement.
GGAGTGATCGGCAGCTCGCGGATCCGCACCCCGAGGGCGTCCGCGACCGCGTTCGCGACCGCGGCGCCGGGCGGCACGATCGACATCTCGCCCACCGACTTCGCCCCGTAGGGCCCGGCGGCCTCGTGGTTGTCGACGATGTGCGCGCGTACCCGGGGCAGGTCGGCGTTGCGCGGCATCGCGTAGTGCAGGTACGTGCTGTTGACGACGCGGCCGCCCTCGCGCACGAGGTCCTCGCCGAGCGCCGCGCCCAGCCCCATGGCGGCCCCGCCGACGATCTGCCCCTCGACCGCGGTCGGGTTGATCGCGCGCCCGACGTCGTGAGCGGCGAGGTAGTCGACGACGTGCACCGCGCCGGTGCGCCGGTCGACGTCCACCACCGCGCCGTGGGCGGCGAAGGCGTAGCTGGGCGACAGGTTGGCCCGGTCCTTGTCCGGGGTGAGCATCTCGGTGCCCTCGAGCCGGTAGCTGGTCTCGTGGCTGAGCACGCCGTCGCGGGCCTCGGCGGCGAGGGCGACGAGGTCGCCCAGCTCGACGTCGCGCTCCTGTGCGTGGGCCCGGCCACCGCGCAACATGACGTCGGCGGGGTCGACGCCGAGCTTCTCGGCCGCCAGGGCGCGCAGGCGGGCAGCGAGCTCGCGACCGACCTGCCCGACCGCGGAGCCCGTCATGTGCGTGCCGCGCGAGGACCACGCGCCCAGCTCGAAGGGGGTGCGCTCGGTGTCGGTGGAGAGCACCCCGACGGCGTCGAGGTCCACGCCGAGCTCGTCGGCGGCGATCTGCGCGAGGATCGTGTTCTGGCCGGTACCGGCGTCCGAGCCGCCGTGGCGCACGCGCACGCGGCCGTCGTCGAACAGGTCGAGGGCGGCGTCGCTGCGGTCGGCCTGGGCGTAGGCGTACGCGCCGCTGCCGTGCGAGCCGGCGGCCACGCCCCAGCCGCGCGACACCGGCCCCGCCGACCGGGGTGCTGCGCGCGCCGCGTCCCAGTCCAGGCCGTCGCGGACCGCCACGAGGCAGTCGCCGAGCCGGTTGGTGCCGACCCGGTAGCCGCACAGCGTCTCGGTGTGCTCGGGGGCGAGGTTGCGCAGGCGGATCTCGATCGGGTCGATGCCGAGCCGTTCGGCGATCTCGTCGACCTGCGACTCCATCGCGAGCGACACCTGCGGCGTCCCGTAGCCGCGGAACTGCCCGCCCGGCTGCGTGGCCGTGTCGACCAGACGCGCGGTGAACCGCACCCCGTCGGGCCGGTACATCGAGCCGAGCGTGATGACGCCGACGCGCATCACCGAGGTGCCCATGTGGTTGTACGAGCCGTTGTCGACGGCGACGTCGGCGTCGAGCGCGCGCAGCACCCCGTGGGCGTCGGCCTCGGTGCGCAGCGACGTCGCGAAGCGGTGCCGCGGCTTGGTGGCGCCCAGCTCCTCCTCGCGGGTGAGCGCGACGAGCACCGGGCGCCCGGCCGCGCGGGACAGCGCGGCGGCGAGCACCTCGTGCTCCGAGGCCTTCGACTTGCTGCCGAAACCGCCGCCCGCCGCGACCTCGCGGATGACGACGTCGTCGTGCGCGATCCCGAGCAGCTGCGAGACCTCCTTGGCGACGAACCAGGGCGCCTGCGTCGAGGTCCACAGCTCCACCCGGCCGCGCGCGCCGTCCCAGGCGGCGAGCGTGGTGTTGGGCTCCATGACGGCGTGGGAGACGCTGGGGTAGGAGAAGCTGCCGGTGACGGCGACGCTCGCCGCCGCCCGGCCGGCGTCGGGGTCTCCCCAGACGGTGTCGAGGCGCATGCTGACGTTCGCCTCGTCGGTGGTGCGCTCGTGCAGGCGCCGTGCCCCAGGCGCGCGGGCCTCGTCGGTGGTCAGCGGCGCCCGGCGCGGCCGATAGCGCACGCGGATCGCGCGCAGCGCCGCCAGCGCCTGCTGCGGGGTCTCCGCGGCGACGGCGGCGACCTCCTGCCCGACGTGGCGCACGACGCCGTCGGCCAGCGGCGGACGGTCCGAGAGCGGGCCGCCGCGGTGCACGTACCGCGCGCCGGGCGCGAAGTCCGCGGCCGTGATCACCGCGTGCACCCCGGGCAGCGCCCGCGCCGCCGCGGTGTCGATCGCGCGGATCTCGGCGTAGGGGTGCGGCGAGCGCAGGATCGCGCCGACGAGGTGCACACCGGGCAGATCGGCGGTGAAGAGCGTCCGACCCGCGCTGCGGTCGGCCCAGTCGATGGGGCGGACGCGGGCCCCGACCCAGCTCACGACGCCGCCCGGGCGTCCGCGACGGTCACCACGGACTCGACGATCGCCTGGTAGCCGGTGCAGCGGCAGATGTTGCCCGACAGCGCGTGCCGCACGTGCGCGCGCCGCGCCTCCTCGCCCGGCGGCAGCCCGGCCCGCAGCAGGGCGGTCGCGTGCACGACCTGGCCGGGGGTGCAGAAGCCGCACTGGAACGCGCCGGTGTCGGCGAAGCAGGCGCGCACGTCCGCGCTCTCGGCGGCGAGGCCCTCGCTGGTCTCCACCGGCTCGCGGACCAGCCGCGCCGGGGTGATGCAGCCCATCACCGGGCGCCCGCCGACGAGCACGGTGCACGCCCCGCACTCCCCGCGCCCGCAGGCGAGCTTGGCGGCGGTCAGGCCGAGCCGCTCGCGCAGGACCGTGGCCAGCGAGGGCAGGCCCGCGACGTCGACCTCGACGGTCTCGCCGTTGACGACGAGCGTGTGGGGCTGGGACATGACGGTCTCCCGGTCGCAGGTTCTCCACGATCATCGTGGTCGGTGCGTGGCGTGCCGGTCGTGCGCCGGCCAGACGTCGAGCCAGGGCGCCAGCTCGGCCTCGGGACGGCCGGTCAGGCGGGCGGTGCGCGCGAGCAGAGTGGCGTCGTCGAGGGGATGCTCCGGGTCCCCGGGCGGGACGAGGCAGGTCGCGGTGCCGACGTCCTCGCCGTCCCGCACGACCCGCACGTGCGCGCCCCAGCGCGTGGGGAAGGCCGCGTCGAGGTCGTCGGCGCCGGTGATCTCGACGGCGACGTCGGGGTCCTGCGCGACGCCCGCCGCCACCTCGCGGTACCAGCGGGGGTCCGCCGCCCGGCCCGCCGCGTGGCCCCGGACGGCGACCACGGCGCTCGCGGCGGCGGTGGTCGCGTCGGCGGGCGCGGGGTCGGCGGTGACGAAGTGCTTCGCCGCCGACGGGAGGGCGACGACGACGGTGTCACCGTCCCGGGGCGCCGTCCCGATCTCCTCGAGCGCCGCGAGGGCCGCCTGCAGCGGGCGGGCGCACGGCCAGGTCTTGGTCGCGACGCCGGCGACGTGGGGCGCGCCGGTCGGTGAGGGCGGCTCCGGGGCGTCGCCGAGCAGCGCGGCGGCGGGACCGTCGAGCAGCGTCGTCGAGACCGCCAGCCCGGCCCGCGCTCCGAGCGCCGCCCGCAGCCCGGCGCGCGCCGCGGTGCCGGCGAGCAGGTAGTGCCCGTGCCCGAGGACGTCGGCGGAGAGGAACCCGCCGAGCCCGGTCGCGGCGAGCGCGAGGGCGGTGGTGGTGGCCGCCTCGTCGAGGCCGAGCAGCACCGACGCGGTCGCGGCGGCCGCGAGCGGCCCGAACACCGCCGTCGGCCAGAGCCCGCGGGCGTACAGGGCGGGCCCGCCGAACCGGATGCTCGCCTCGATCCCGGCCTCGTGACCGGCGACGACGGCGCGCGCCAGCAGCTCGCCGGGTTCACCGAGCGCCACCGCCGTCGGGACCACGACCGCCCCGGCCGCGAACGCGCCGCGCCCGTGGAGCGGGTCGAGCTCGTCGAGGTGGGCGAGCGTCGCGCCCACCTCGACGGCGTCGTCGAGCCGGTAGGCGGCGGGCAGGCCGGGGACGGCGACGCCCGCCGGGTCGACCGGCACCAGCGGCAGCCACGACGCCGCCACCGGGTGGGTCGCCCCGGACGCCACGCATCCCAGGACGTCGAGCACCTGGCGCGCAGCCTGGTGCCGCGTACCGGCGTCGGCGTCCCGGGCCGCCGCGTGCGCCCGCGCCGCGATCTCCGCGAGCGTGCTCACCGGCGCGGCAGCACGTCGCGCGCGACGTCGGCGAGCAGGCGGTGCGGCAGGTCGTAGGAGCCGACGTGCTGCAGGAACACGCCGTCGACCCCCGCCGCCGCGAGCTCCGCCAGGCGCGCGTCGATCTCCTTCGCGCTCCCGAACAGGCAGAACTCCCGGGCGAAGCGGGCGACCGCCTCGTCGGACACGTACGCGTCGCTGAACCGCACGGCCACGTCCCAGTCCTCGGCGTGCACGAGGTCGGGGTAGACGCCCGCGACGGTCGCCGGGGTCGTGACCGCGATGCCCGCCGCGGCCATCGCCGCGCCGCCGCCGTTGCGCGCGATCTCCAGGCAGATCGGCTTGAGCTCGCGGGCGTCGCGCTCGACGTCGTCGGTGACCCGGCAGAACGCCGACACGGTGATCGGCACCCCGGTCGATCCCACAGCCCGGCCCGCGGCCTGCGCGCCCTCGGCGACCCGCGCGGTCGCGAAGGCGAGCGGCCCCGGCGCGACGCCGGAGAGCAGGATCGCGCCGTCGGCGATCTCGCCGGCCAGACGCAGGTGGCGGGGCCCGCTCGCGGCGAGGTGCAGCGGCACGTCCATCGGGTCCCGCAGGCGCGAGGTCACGCCGCCGAAGTCCACCTCGTCCCCGGCGAGCAGCGACCGGATCGTCGCCATCCCCTCGCGGAGCGCCCGGCCCGTCGACGGCGCCATCCCGACCGGCCCGACCGAGCTGTTGCCGACGCCGAGCCCGAGCACGAAGCGCCCGGGCGCGATCTCGGCGACGGTCCGTGCCGCCGACGCGACGACGGCCGGGTGGCGGGTGGCGACGTTGGTGACCGCCGTGCCGATCCCGACCCGCTCGGTCCCGGCGGCCACGGCCGCGGTGACGGCGAAGACGTCGCGCCAGAGCAGCTGCGAGTCGGGGAACCACAGCTGGTCGACGCCCGCGGCCTCGGCCTCGCGGGCGAAGGCGGCGAGGTCGGGGATGGGGGCGCACGGCGGGATGCGCAGGCCGATCCGCACTCCCTGGCCGCTCACGACAGGAAGGTGAGCGCGAGGTCGTCGAACCGGCCGCTGTGCTCGTGCTGGGGCCAGTGCCCGCACTCGCCGAAGATCTCCAGCTTGGCGCCGGGGATCGACTCCTGCATACGGTGGGCCTCGGGCACGTCGCCGAACGGGTTCTGTGCGCCCCACACGATGAGCGTCGGCGCGGCGATGCGCGCCATCTGCTCTCCCGTGAGCAGGTCCTCGGTCCGGTTCTCCCTCTGCTGCAGGCACAGCAGGTGGTCGATGCCCGCCACGAACGCCGGGCGGTGGTAGATGCGGTGCCGCACGTCGACGAGCTCGTCGCTGACGTTCGCCGGGTCGTGCATGAGCAGCTCGAGGCGACTGCGGGTCAGCGCCCGGTCGTCGGTCTCGACGGCGCGGCGCGTGCTGGTGCGGATCCGCTCCATCACCTCGGGGTTGGCGACGGTGCCGCCGGGCGCGACCAGCACCAGCCGCCCGACCCGCCCGGGGTGGTCGGCGGCGAGCCGGCCCGCGACCCAGCCGCCGAGGGACTCGCCCACGATGTGCGCCCGCTCGATGCCCTGGGCGTCGAGGTAGGCGAGCACGTGGTCGACGTAGCGGGGGATGCGCAGGTCGCCGCCGGGGTTCTCGGTGTAGCCGTGCCCGAGCATGTCGAGCGCGTGCACGGTGAAGCGCTGCGCGAACGCCGGGATGTTGCGGACGAACGCCTCGAGGTGCCCGCTGGTGCCGTGCAGCATGACCACGTGTTCGGGACCGTCGCCGGCCCTCAGCACCCGGGTGCGGGCGCCGCCGACGGGCTCGTGGCTGATCGCGTAGGAGACCTCGGCGAGGTCGGTCCAGAGGGTCATCGGGCGTTCTCCAGTGCTGTCGGTGCTGTCGCCGAGGTGGTGGGGGCGGGCAGGTGCGCGGGGGTCATGACGCCGACGCCCATGCCGGTCAGCCAGGGGCCGACGGCGGCGTAGGCGGCGGTGGCGGCGCGGGGCGGGCCGTCGGGTCCGGTGAGCGCGGCCTGCACGGCGATCCAGGAGCGGATCTCGTGGGCGCCGTTGCCGGCCTCGTCCTCGAGCTCGTCGTCGGACAGCGCGAGCACCTCGGAGAGGTCGCCGGCCTCGAGCGCGGCGAGGAAGCGGGCGTCGAAGTCGGCGTTGATGTCGGGCGGCGCGGCGCGGATGATCCGACGGCGCCGCACCTCGTACTCGGTCCACGAGTCGCGGCCGTGGAGCCAGGCCTCGACGAGGAAGCGGTCGTCGTCCGACAGCGTGGCGAACCACTTCGGCCACGGCAGGCGGTGCGAGAGCCCGCCCGACGCGATCAGCGCGACGCGGCGGTCGACGCCGTCGGCGCGCAGGACCCGCCCGATCGTCGCGCCGAGCCGCGCACAGCGCGCCAGGGGCGGCAGCGGCGGGGCGAACACGTTGAGCACGACGGGCACGACCGGTACGTCGAGCCCTGATGGTCCGGCCACGAGGTGCTGCAGCGAGTGCGTGATCCCGTGGTCGACGGTCAGCCGCAGCGAGAACGCCGGGTCGAAGCCGTCGGCGACCATGCCGTCGACCAGCGCCCGCGCGAGGTCGGTGTCGACGGGCAGCGGGCCGCCCGGCGTGCCGGCCTCGCCGGCGCCGAGGACCTCGCCGACGCCGACGGTGATCGCAGGCATGAGGTCGAGGAATATCCCGCGGAAGTGGTTGGAGCCCACCACGACGACGGCGTCGGGCCGGGCGGCGGCGAGCGCCTCGCGGGCGGTCGCCAGCCCGTCGCGGAACCGGTGGGCCCCGTCGAGGTGGTCGACCTCGTCCCAGTGGGTGTTCATCAGCGTGCTGTGCGAGGCCCCGAGGCCGAGCACGATCTCGCTCACGACGACCGTCCTTCCGAGCGTTCACGGGTGCACAGCGACACCGCGGTGTGGACGAGGTGCCGGGCCAGCCGCAGGGCCTCCCGGATGTCGACGACGTTCATCCCGGCCGGGAAGTCCAGCGGGATCGGCGCGTCGGGGCCGATGCGGTCCATGCCGATGCGGGCGGTGGGCAGTCCGCGGTGGCGCAGGATGTTGGCGTCGGTGGCGCCGCTGGTGGCGACGATCGGCGCGTGCTCCCGGCCTGCGAGGTCCTCCCAGGCGGCGATCGCGGCGGCGACGACCGGGGCGTCCTGCGGGGTGTGGGTGCCGGGGATCGCGAGCACCATCTCCCAGTCGACGTCGAGCTCGGGGTGCTCGGTGGTGATCGCGGCGATCGCCGCGCCGAACTCCCGGCGCACGTCCACGGGGGTGGAGCGCGGGCTGGTGCGCAGGTCGACGGTGAACCGGCACAGCGCCGGGGTGGCCGACGCGAGTCGGGGCCAGCCGCCCTCGACCGACGCGACGATGCCCTGCGGCGCGACGAGGCCGTCGGTGTGCCGGGCGGCGTACTCCGGGAACCAGCGCTCGAGCGCGTCGATCACCGTGGCGGCGTGCGCGATCGGGTTGCGGTAGGGCATCCGGTGCCGCGAGCCGACGTACGAGAACGCGCCGCGCACCCGGACCTCGAACCAGCAGAGGCCGACCTCCTCCCACGCGACCGCCCAGCCCGGTTTGGCGATCACCGCGTGGTCGGCCCACACGCCCTGCTCGAGCAGGAAGGAGGCGCCGACGCCCTGGCCGGTGTTGCGCCGGGTCAGGCCGCGGGTGTCGCGCCCGTTGGTGGGCATGCCGCCGGCGCCCAGGCCGACCAGCAGGTCGCCGCGCAGCGGGATCCCGGCGGCCGCGACGGCCTCGGCCGCGGCGATCACCGCGGCGCCGTGGCCCTTGGGGTTGCTCGCCCCGAGGCCGAGGACGTGGTCGCGGTGCACCTGGGCGCGCGGCTGCATGTCGGCGCGGAGCTCCGGCCCGATCCACGGGACGTCCTCGGTGGCGTCGCCGACGGTGAACGTGTCGATGGGGGCGTAGAGCAGCAGGCTCTCGCCGGTGCCGTCGCCGGCGAGCCGGCCGTGGGCGTTGGCCTGCCGGTCGTCGAGCGGCTGGACGCGGCCCGCCAGGCCGGCGGCGTCGAGCTGCCCGGCGAGCCACTCCGCGAGCGGCCCCTCCTCACCGGTCGGGCTGGGGATGTCGACCATGCCCACGACCAGCTCGGTGAGCCGGCCGGCGTCGAGACGGGACCACGCGTCGTCGACCCAGCGGCGCTGCTGGTCGGTGAGGGCCGCGGTCGGTGTCGTCGTCGCCGTCATCGGACCGGCCGGACCGTGCGCACGGTCGTGCGGCGACCGAGCCTGGCGAGCAGCCCGGTGCGGGCGGCGACGGCGGTGGCGGCCGTGACGGCCGTGACAGCCGTGACAGCCGTGACAGCCGTGACGACGACGGCGGCGGTGCGGATCACGATCGGCTCCCGGGGTGGGCTCTGGGGTGGGCTCTGGGGTGGGCTCTGAAGTGGGCGTCGACGAGTGCGGCGACGGCGTCGGGGCGCTCGGACTGGGGGTGGTGGGCGGTGCCGTGCAGGACGGTGAGGTCGGCGCGGGGCAGCGCGTCGGCGAGCGCGGCGGCGTAGGCGGGCCCGGCGAACGGGTCATGGCGGCCCCACACCAGGTGGACGGGCGCTTCCACGGCGTCGAGGCGCGCCGCGAGGTCCTCCGGCGCCCCGGTCGTTCCCTCGGCGCCACGGTCGGCGCCACGGTCGGCGCGGAACCGGGCCTCGACCAGCGCCTCCGGTACCCGCGTGCCGTCGTGCCACTCGGCGCCCGCGATCAGCGCACGCATCCGCGCGGCGTCCGGGCGGCCGTCGCCGCCGTAGGCCGCGCGCAGGCGGGGCCCGAGACCGGCGTCGATCGGGAGGTCCCGCACCCCGCCGGGCGTCGGCGTCGGAGTGCTCCCGATGAGCACCAGGCGCCCGAACCGCTCCGGGGCCTCGCTCGTGGCGAGCAGCGCGACCGACCCGCCGTAGGACTGGGCGAGCACGTCGACGCGGTCGAGGCCGAGGGCGTCGAGCAGAGCCGTCAGCGCTCGGGCGGCGGTGGTCAGCCGTGGACCGTCGCCCGCGGCGGGGGAGGCCCCGTACCCGGGGAGGTCGGCCCACAGCCACGCCCGCCCGGGGCGCGCGGCCATGACCGCGCCGAAGTCGCTCGCGGCGTGGCACCCGGGCCCGCCGCCGTGCAGGACGACCGTGACCGGCCCGCCCGCGGCACCGCGCCGGCCGTGGGAGAGCACCGCTGCGTCGGTGAGGGGCTCAGTGCCCACGGCCCGCCACCGTCTGCACGACGACGTCGCTGTCCTCGATGTGCTTGCGCCACGCCGTCAGCGACAGGTCCGGGCGGTAGAGCCGCTCCGGCGGCGAGTCCATGACGTCGACCATCCAGGCGTCCTGCGCGGTGAACTGGCCGTGGAAGAGCCAGCGGATCGCGGCCAGGTACGTGGCCTTGAACGCGGCGGCCTTGAGCCCGGTCTCGAAGCGGACCATGAGCTGCACGTAGCGCACGTGGTCGGCGTCGACCGGGACGTACCACTCGTAGTGGATGAACTGCGGGTAGGCGACGCGCAGGATGCCGGGCAGCCGGATGCTGACGAACCCCGGCAGGTCCAGTGCGGCGATGACCGGGTTGGCGTTCCCGTTCCTGCCCGGGCGGTCGGGCAGCGGCATGCGCTTCCACCAGCGCTTGTTGCTGAAGCTGCCGACACCGGGGAACTCGGCCTCCCAGTGCACCTCGTCCTGCACCCGGATGAGCCAGCCGTCGCGCTCGACGATCCGGGTCCTGTTCCACGTCGGCATGACCTTGAACAGCCGCCAGAGCGCGGTGTTGTGCAGGTACTTCGCGTGGCCCTCGTCGAACCCGTTCTCGGCGGCGAAGCGCCAGTTGCCGTCGCGGATCTCGTTGCGCCCGCCCAGGACCAGCGTGTTCTCGGTGAGCTCGGCCGGGATGTCGTTCTCGACGGGCGGGGGAGCGCCGTCCTCGCCGAGCTCGCCGATGTAGACGAACACCAGCCCGAGGCGCTCCTCGACCGGGTACGTGGCGACCGAGACCTTCCCGCTGATCGGCGAGTCGGGACCGTCGGTGATGACCGCGCACAGGCGGCCGTTCCCGAGGTCGTAGGTCCAGCCGTGGTACGGGCACGAGATCGTGCCGGGGAACTGGCGCCGGCCCAGCGAGAGCGGCACGCCGCGGTGCGGGCAGCGGTCGTGCAGCCCCTGGATCCTCCCCGTGCGGTCGTCGCGAACGAGGACGACCTTCTCGCCGCAGATCGTCACCGGCACCGGCTTGCGCCCGACCTCGTGCGCCCAGACGGCCGGGTACCAGTGGTTGCGGAACCCCAGCTCGGCGGCGTCGTAAGTGCTCCAGGTCGTCCAGTCGGAGCCGGCCTGCACCGGGGGACCGGGCACGGCGGCGGGCGCCTCGCGGGGGCGTCGCGGCCGCCGGGGGACGGTCTCGTCCGGCCCGGGGCGGGTGGCTCGTTCGGTCGGCGGGGTGGTCACGGGGGCTCCTGTGGTGGCGATCGGAGGTCTCACAGATCGAGGACGAGCTCGGTGCTGCGGGCGCGCGAGACGCAGGGCGCCATCACGTCGGTGCGGCCGGCCTCGGTGAGGGCGTCGCGGTGCCACGGCTCGCCGGCCACGACGCCGACCAGGCAGCTGCCGCAGACGCCGTCGCGGCACGCGTTGGGCAGCCCGATGCCGGCGGCGTCGAGCACCTCGAGCGCGGAGCGGTCGGCGGGCACCGCGATCCGCGCCCCGGTGCTGGCGACGACGACGTCGAAGGGCTCGAGCACCTCGTCCTCGTCGCGGGCGGCCGCGGCGAAGCGCTCGGCGCGGGGAGCGGGCAGGCCGCGCTCGGCGCAGTGGGCCTCGACGGCGGCGATGAGCCCGCCGGGACCGCACACGGCGACGGCGGTGTCGTCGTCGACGTCCTTCAGCAGGCGGGCGAGGTCCGGGGCGCCGTCGACGTCGTCGGCGTGCACGGTGAGCCGACCCGGGTCGAGCGCCGCGAGGTCGTCGAGGAACGCCATCGAGCGCCGCGAGCGGCCCAGGTAGACGAGCTGCCAGTCGGCGTCCCGGGCGGCGAGCGCGGCGGCCATGGCCATCACCGGGGTGATGCCGATGCCGCCGGCGACGAGCACGTGGCGCGCCGCGTCGGCCAGCGGGAAGTGGTTGCGAGGGCCGCCGACCTCGACCTCGTCGCCGGGGCGCAGGCGCTCGTGCACGTGGCGGGAGCCGCCGCGCGAGGCGGGCTCGTGCAGCACGGCGACGCGGTAGCGCCGGCGCCGGGCCGGGTCGCCGCACAGCGAGTACTGGCGGACGTGCTCGCCCACCGCCAGGTCGACGTGCGCCCCCGGCTCCCACGCGGGCAGGACCCGGTCGGCGTGGTCGCGCAGCTCGACCGACAGCACGCCGTCGGCCTCCCGGCGCAGTCCCACGACCTCGAGGTCCATGACGGTGTCGTCCACGGCGGCCCCTCCCGTTCTCGTACTTAGTACGGTACAGACGATGTCACACCGTCGCGCGGAAGTCACGGTCACCCGTATTTCCGTCGTGTGACAACGCAGGGCGACCGTGGAGTCCCTCCTTGACGGCCGGGCAGTGCACCGTACAAAGTACGAACACCCGGTCGGACGCCGTGCTCACCATCGTGGCGGCACACTCCGCGACGACGTCGGGTAGTCCTGAAGCCCCGGCTCCGGCCGCGCGACTTCCCCGTCCCTCATCCGGGAGTCCTCATGTCCGTCACCACCGGGCCTCGCCGCAGTCCGGCGAAGGCCGTGATCGCGAGCTGGATCGGCACGACGATCGAGTACTACGACTTCGCGATCTACGGCCTCGCGTCGTCGATCGTGTTCGCGCGGTTGTTCTTCCCGACCTTCGACCCGCTGGCCGGCACGCTCATCGCGCTGTCGACCTTCGGCGTCGGCTACGTCGCGCGGCCGCTCGGCGCGCTGGTGTTCGGCCACTTCGGCGATCGCGTCGGGCGCCGCACGATCCTCGTGATCACCCTGTTGCTGATGGGCGGCTCGACGTTCCTCATCGGTCTGCTGCCGACCTACGCGAGCATCGGGATCGCCGCACCGATCCTGCTGGTGGGCCTGCGGATCCTGCAGGGCATCTCGGTGGGCGGCGAGTACAGCGGCGCGGTGCTCATGACCGTCGAGCACTCCGAGAGGTCACGGCGGGGCGTGCGCGGCGCGCTCGTCAACACCGGCACCTCGACCGGCATGATCCTGTCGAACGTGGTCTTCCTCGCCGTGCTGACGCTGCCGGAGGAGTCGCTGCTCTCGTGGGGCTGGCGCATCCCGTTCCTGGCCAGCGGCGTGTTGGTGGTCGTGGGCTTCATCGTGCGCTGGACGCTGGAGGAGAGCCCCGACTTCGTCGAGGTCAAGCAGGCCGGCGCGGTCCGTCGCCTGCCCCTGGTCGAGGTGATGCGCGGCAGCGGGCGCGCCGTCGTGCTGGTCGCGCTGGCGACGATCTCGGCCGGCATGGTCTTCACGCTGACGACCGTCTTCTCGATCTCCTACGGCCGCACGGCGCTGGGGCTGCCGAGCTCCACGATGCTCGCGGTACTGCTGCCGGCCGCCGTCGTGCTGCTGATCGCGATCCCGATCGCCGGCAACCTCGCCGACCGCCTCGGGGTCCGCGCGGTGTTCCTGGTCGGGGCCGCGGCGCTGGTCGTCACGCCGTTCGCCTGGTTCGCCCTGCTCGACACCCGCAGCTACGGGCTCATGCTGCTGGGCTTCGTGATCGTGTTCCTGGCCTACTCGGCCAATTACGCGGTCTTCCCGGTGTACTTCTCGCAGGTGTTCCCGGCCGCGCTGCGCTTCTCGGGCATGGGCATCGGCTTCACCATCGGCACGATCCTGGGCAACGCGTTCGCCCCGGCCGTCGCCGCGTCCCTGCTGGAGTCCACCGGCGGCTGGTGGGGCATCGCGCTCTACATGGCCGGCGGGGCCGTGATCTCACTGCTCGCCGGGCTGGGCCTGCGCCTGCCGAAGGACGATGCAGAGAGCCCGCACGCGGCGCCGTCGCCGACCCGGGCGGTGCCGGCGGCCGGCAGCTAGGGCGTCGGACGGGCGGCGCGCGGTCCGGACCTCAGCTCCGGGCCGCGCGTCCCGCTGCCCGGGTCGGGGCCCTCGGGAGCCGGGTGACGGTGCCGGCGATCCATGCCTCGAGGCCGTCGGCGAACTGCTCGTCGGTGGGCAGGGTGGGCAGATCGTCGGCGAGCCCGACGGTGTGCGGGAAGCGCTCCCGCGACAGCCCGGCGTAGAAGTGCGAGCGCTGGCGGCGCGCCTCGACGCCGTCGCCCGCGCGTCCCCACGCCCGCGGGCTCTCGTAGGCGGAGAACCCCAGCGCGTAGGTGATGAGGAAGCCGTAGCAGTGCACCGCGTGCCCGCCGGTGATCCCGGCCTGCGCGAGCCGGTCGAGCACGCCCTCCATGGCGTTGACCAGCGCGCCCGGGCTGTCGGTGACCCGGGTCGACAGCAGCCGGACCACGCTCGGGTGCTCGCGCATCATCGCCAGGAACGCGTGGCCGAGGCTGCGCAGCGCCGCCGCCGGGTCGGTCTCGACCTCCTCGGGCAGCGTCATCGACCCGAGGATGCGGTCGCCCATCGCGTCGAGGATCTCGTCCTTGTTGCGGAAGTAGCCGTAGAGCGTCATGACGCCGACGTCGAGGTCGGCGGCGAGGCGCCGCACGGTGAGTTTGTCGAGGTCCGCCTCCTGGTCGGCGATCGCGAGCGCCGCGTCGACGATCCGGTCGGCGGTGAGCGCCACGGCCGGCGCGGAGCCGGTGCCTCGACGCCGGCGTGGCGGCACGACATCCTCCTTGGCGACGGGCGAACCGGACGAACGCCGTACGGTTCACTGTATCGAGCCGGGTGCCGTCAGTGGGGAGTATGGGCTCATGGGCGTGCCGGTGACGGTGCTGGGCAAGACCCTCGCCGTGCTGCGGGCGTTCACGGCCGAGGACACCGCGCTGGGCTTCGCCGTGCTGCAGCGTCGCACGGGCCTGGCGAAGAGCACGGCGCACCGCACCCTGGGCGAGCTCGTCGAGCACGGGCTGCTCGAGCGGGTCGACGGCCGCTACCGCCTGTCGGGACTCGTCTTCGAGCTGGGTATGCGCGCGTCGGTCGGACGCGGGCTGCTCGAGGTCGCGACACCGTTCCTCGAGGACCTCTACGAGCGCACGCACGAGACCGTGCACCTCGGCGTCCGCGAGGGCGCCGAGGTCGTCTACGTGGCCAAGATGGGTGGGCACCAGCAGGTCCGGGCGCCCTCGACGCTCGGCGGGCGGATGCCGCTGCACGCCACCGCGATCGGCAAGGTGCTGCTCGCGCACGCACCGCCCGCCGACGTGGACGCGGTGCTCGCGGCCCCCTTGGCCCGGCGCGCGCCCCGGACGATCACGCACCCGCCGGTGCTCCGCGCCCAGCTCGCGGAGATCCTCGAGTGCGGCGTCGCCTTCGAGCACGAGGAGTCCGCGACGGGCATCACCTGCGTCGCCGCCGGCGTCCCCGAGCCCGGCCAGGATCTGCGCACGGCGGTCAGCGTCACCGGCCCCGTGCACCGCTTCCACCCCGACCGCCACGCCGACGCCGTCCGCGCCGCGGCCGCGGGGATCGCGGCGATGCTCGCCCGCCGCGCGGCGCTGCGCGAGCCCTAGACGAGTAAGTCCGAACGGCGTGGTGGCCGGGAAGGAGGGCGGAGGGCGCCCAAGATCCGTTTGTGACGACAGACCTGGACACCCTCCTGACCGGACTCTACGTCTACATCGACGACCATCT